>DAIOTP010000004.1:55110-63017 GCA_036751905.1 Cryomorphaceae bacterium | reverse complement strand
CACCCACATCTTGGATCTGACTCACTGCGGAACTTTCTAAAACCTCGAGATTGGTCAGCCTTTGGCATACGAGACACCCAAAACCAATGCAATCTTGCTGTTAATGATTGTTCGCGTGATGTTTGAAAAAAAGAGGCCCTATAATTGTCGAAAACAGGAGTGGCATTAAAGTAAAATTGTTGAACGCCCTCTACAGAGGCATGCCGCCAAATGATTGCCTCCACAAGTCTATTTTCTCCACTCCTTCAAGGCAATACCCAAGAAGGCCACATCATCAACCAGGTAACGCTTGGCCATGCGCCGAGGCTCCGAAAGCAAGCGGTGAAGGAATTCAATGCCGAGCTTTTGCCATATCACAGGGGCACGCTTTTTCAAACCGAAATAGAACTCAAATGATGCCCCCAAAAGAAAAACTTTGGGCCACTGTGTTTTATCAATGTGCTTAAAAATATGCAGGGCAATGTGTTCCTGCTTAGGAAATCCTAACCCTATAAAAACGTAGCGTGGCTTGTTCAATTTGATATCGGAAAGGATGCTGTCCATTACCGGAACAGACTGCTCTGCATCTTGTAGGTTAAAAAATGGCGGAGCATAAAAGTGTACATTCTCCCTTTCACCTTGAAAACGTCGACCCAGCTCTTCGGAGGGCAACACAAAATAGACCGGCTCATTTACCCTATCAAGGAGCATTTTCCACAGAACCGGGAAAAAATCACTGCCTGTAAGTCTTGCTGGCAAACCTTCATTGCCCATTTTCAACTTGCTGAAGGAAACGATGGGCTGTCCATCGGCCAGGATCCATTGCGCCTTGGAGAGCTCCATTTTCAAGGATGCATTCTCCGGTCTGTTCAGTTTTACAATCTGATCTACATTGGGGGTAATCATCAAGGGGAGTTGATCAGCGGGGCAAGCTATGTGACCCATCACATCTTTGGCCACCGCTTCAACCGAGTGGGATGGCAAGAATGAAAGTCCGAATAGCTCAATTCTTTTCATCGTTTATCGCCCCATGCGGCGTTTTATGGTATCCCCTATACTGCGCATCCGGTTGAGGTTCCACATGAGCGCCAATCCTATTTTCACTGGAAATGTAGCATAGAGCAAAGCCTTAGATGCCACTCCCGACCCAACCTCTATTGGCTCGTATGCGTACTTCTGCATATGCTGCTTACAAATATCCTGACAAGCCGCTATTTCCGCGGCTGTAAGTCCCTTTTCGAGCCAACCCTTTGCCCGTGTTTTTTTTATCCCCAATTCTGACTTTTGGTCAGCCTCAGAGGAGCTGCCTGCGTGAGGCACAAGGAGCATTTCGGGCTCAAAAGGAATCTGCAAGAACCCACAAAGCGTTTCAACAGTGCGCTCAGGTGATTTAAGCAAATCTTCAAACCGCACGTTGCGCACGCGTTCGTGATTTTCAAAGGGTTGAATAGCATTGATGGCTGCGTTCCACAACTTGCTGATTGTAATGGGATGATAGTTGATTCGCAAACGCAGCATTTCACGCCGTGTTAGAAAATCAGCCCCAAGGTACCTGCGTTTCCACTTCCGTTTTTGCGAAAGCATTACCCCCCTTGGGTCGCGTATCATATTGATGACCCTTGCTTGCGGAAAAAACTCCAGAATTTCTTTGATATAGAATACGTTTTGAGGAGTTTTCTCACTTGGAATCGACTTTCCATTTAAGCTTGCTTCGCGGTGTACGAAATGCGCATACAAGCCCAGACGCGTAAAAGGTTCCTTAAAGTTTTCAAGTACTTCGGTGACTTCTTGTTGGTACTTAGCCAAATGTTTGTCAACAGCCTCGAAAAAACCTTCGCGCTGCCCCACGATAAGCTTGATGTAAAGATCAAAAGCCTCGTTTCTTGCCATGGTTTTGCCTTGATCCTGAGGCGACCAGAGTTTTTCAAAAAAATGTGGCTCGTTGATGCTGTGTACTGCGCTGTGGTTGTCCATGATGCGCATCATCATGGTGGTGCCGCTCCTGGAATTGCCGGTGATGAAGAAGATGGGTTTATCAAAAATGGGCTCGGTCATTTATCAGGCAAATTCAGGCCAATACTTTTTCAAATCTGTGCCGATTAATTTTTCAAGTTGCGCTACTTCGCTGCGGTAATAGCTTGTTAACCATGCTATTTCTGCATCGCTTATTGTCGGTAGTCCTTTATCAGAATACAAAGCCTTTGCGAAATGCTTTCTCAATGATTTCGGAGTCATGTCTTTGACGCGCTTTACGAGCCCGCTTTGCACCAAAACCTTATTGAGGGTGGCAAATCGGGGCAGGCTTGCTTTATTGCTCTCTTCATTGAAATCAAATTCAAACCCGTCGGTCACACCCAAAAACCTGCAAAGCTGAGCCAATACCTGTTGTGGTTGTTCCCTGTACGCTTCATATAGTACCACATGCACTGCGCTTTTACCGAAAAGGTCTGTGTACGCCTTGAGCTGCGTATAATACTGTCCTAAGGCAAGATATTGATGGTTCACTCCCCAGCCTTGCTGTGTTTGGCTGGCATCGGCCTCCAGTTCCTCAATAAAGCCCTTGCGCATGGTTTTGGCCTCACGCAGGTTCATCAGATATTGTGACCACGCACGCTTCACAGGGTTGCGAAGGATGGCAATGATTTTCATGTTGGGATTGAAGTCATGGATGGCCTTGGCAGCGCTTGGACATACCATGTACGAATTGCTGATTTCGCCAAGCACTGCGGCTCCATCCGATCTGGCAAAAATGGCTTCATAGTGCTTGGGTTCATCCACGTGGGCAATGTGGATTTGCTCCGGCATGCCCTTGGCAATGTAGGCGTCCATATCTATTTTGACATCGAGGGCATAGCTTGGCAAAAACTGCTCTTTATGGATGTCGGCCTGAGCGAAATGATTGGTTTCTTTTACCGGAGGCAGGTATATCTCTGGGTGTTGATTGAGATAATGATAAAGCGAAGTGGTACCTCCTTTCACTACGCCAATTACTGCGAAGTGCACTTGAAATCCCTCTGTATATGTATGCATCATCTTTGGTAGTACGTGGTGGCACATTTATGCGGCCACCGCAGCCTCAAGCTCTTTTTCTCTGGCCTGCATCTTGAATTGAAAGTCCAGAACTCTGTCTTGCTGGTAGTAATAGTAAATCAGAATCGTGGCTGTGACCGTTTGGGCAGCGTAGATGGTCAGGTATCCGGTGGTGATACTGTCGAGTGCAAGGGCCAACAAAAAGAATTTCAGCGTTACCAAAAACACATTTCTTTTGATGTGCTTTATCTTGAGTGCATAATACAGCGCAAAGAAGAACTGCCCGTAGAGAACGATGGCACCTACAAAACCATAAATAAATATCTGACCATAAATACCTACATCTGAGGCATAAAAGAAGCCCAAGAAGTAATTGTAGCCCCCTTCAACCCACTGTTGACTAACTTTTCCATTTCCCGTAATGGGATTCTTGGCGATGTATTCCAAAGCTATCTCCAATTCCCTCAAGCGCACAGATTCCTCACCCTCTGCACTATAGGTGCCCAATAGGGTGGCCATGGCATCAGCAAACATGAAATAATACTGTTCAAATAGTTGGGGTAAAAACAAAAGCCCTAACAAAAATACCAGAATGCCAGGCACAAGCACCGAAAGGATAACCAGAATTTGTTTTCGCGTGGTCAGCGCTGTGAGATAAAAAAGGCCAAGAGAAGCTATGAGCACTGCCATACAAGTACGGTCAAATCGAAGGAAAACCACGTAAAAAAGGAAGAAGAATGAGATGGCAAAGTAGTGTATTTTTCTATGATAGAAGCCTTTGACAAAATAATATATGGTGCCAAGAAAGACGAATGCCATGTTAAACCGGTAATACACGTCCCCTCCTTTGGCTGTATTGGCTCCGGCCAAACCCGTATCCTGGTATTGTTTTGGGTTGGTAAACAGTGTCATGAAATAGAACATCAAAATGCTAAACCAGGCCGTTGCCAAGAACATGCGCTCCACAAGCTCCATGCTTACTTCCTTGTTGCGAAGCATGTTGTAAACGATCAGTGCCCCGAAAATCAAATAGAAATCACGGAGGGCCGCGACGCCATAGAATAGAGGTTGACCGAATTCCAATCGCGCACCGTTGGCGGCCCAAACGGGAAGGAAAAAAAGCAGAATAAGGTAAATTTCAAGCGAATTGAACCGAAAATTGCCAGCCACCACCCTTGAAATGGCCCTGTATGCGAGATAAACGAAAATAGCTCCGACATAAAGCGCTTCCAGAATCAATTCAACGGCAGGAATTAAGCTAATAAGCAGTACCCTGTAAGTAACCATGAAATTGAAAAACAAGAAGACAGCGTAAACCGTAGTTTTATTTACTAACGCGTCTGCATTTGAAGTTTTTAGAATGTGTGTTTGTGCTTGCATGGTCTTGATTCTTCCTTACGCCTTATAGCCAAGATGATAAATCTCTGTTTATCACCTTTGACAGCTCATTGATGTCATTTGCAAAATGCTTTGTAACCAATTGGCTTTTGAGTTTTGGATCTATACTCACCCTTTCAATACTCTTTTCGAGCAAACCTGACTTGACGGCAGTGAGTTGGTACTGAAGTTTGTCGGGCAAGAAGCGCTTCATAAGCTCCTTTACTTTGTTGCGTCCGTGCAAAGCTTTGATCATGCCCTTCTTTTTGGGTATCCCACTGGGGTTAAGCCGGGCTGTAGTGTCAATTTTCACATCTTGGCGCAGGCCGCAAAAATCTAAAAAATCGCTGAGCACTGCATCCGTATTCTTCAAGTCTTCAGTGAGGTATATCCGCAATTGAGGAAATGCCTCTTTGAGTGCTGCTACCCGCTCTGCATACATGCTGCCGCCTAGGTAGTCGAAACCCAATTGCTGACCAATGCGCTGCTCAACAACGCCTTGATCGATCGCCTCTTCAAAATCAAGGTCCTCCAAACCATTCTTTACAAACATGAGGTAATGGCTGAAGGCCCTATCTACAGGCTGGCGCAAGACCAAAGCTGCTTTCACTTCTGAAATGCGGTCACCGTACAGTTTGCGCGCATTTTTTATGGTGTGCAAATGGTTGGTAAGCTGGGCAACGCTGGAATCGCAGATGAGCTGATTGGGACCTACTTTTTCATACATGGAGGCATACGCTTCAAGTGAAACGACTTGACGCGCTCTGATTCCACTCGGAATTTCGGTAAGTGGCCTGTCATGGTACGCAAAAAAACCGGGCTCCTTTCGCGGCATAAATACGTCGGGGTGCTGCTTGAGGAAGAAAGCCAAACTCGTGGTGCCACTTTTTGCTGCTCCAAGTATCAGGATGTCAGGCAAATTGATGGTATTTCCTTGGTAAACAATTTTCATGTGATCCTTCCGTGGGGTTGACGCTGGCTTTGCATTGCTCGTTCTGGGTACAAATGTTGAAAATTCAAGCGAGAACCACTTAATTATAACGTAAAAAGTATCAAATTCGCACCTGATGCACCATACGATTTTTGAAGGTAAGAGTTACCGCCTCCCGGATTTCATCATTCCCGGTGCTGCCAAAAGCGGTACCACCACCTTGTACAAGCTGTTAGACCAGCATCCCGACATTTATTTTCCTGCATCACGCAAGGAACCATTTTACTTCAGCTTTGGCGGAAGCCAACCCGCGTACGCAGATGAAGCCTTCAACCAGATACCCATTTGGCGCACAGCCGAATATCTTAACCTATACAGCGATGCTAAAGCGCCGCAATTGTGTGGCGACGCCTCTACCTCCTACCTTTATATGCCCGAGCAAAGCATTGCCAACATGCAAAAGCTTTACGGTGCTTCATTGGCTGATGTACGGGTACTTATCATTTTGCGAAATCCGGTGGAGCGCGCGTATTCACACTATACTTACTTGGTGCGCAATGGCTTCGAGACCCGAACATTTGATGAGGCCATCAGTGCAGCCGGTATTGAAAATTGGAGCAAAAAACGCTGGGGGTTTGATTACATCAAGTATGGCGAATACGCAAGGCAGGTAAGCCATTATTTCAACGAATTTAAGGAAGTGAAGATTCTGCTTACCGAAGACCTCAAAGCTCCACAGCAAGCCATGAATGGTGTGTTCCAATTCTTGGGATTGGAGGCCATTGAAGTTCAAAAAGATCTCAACGCCAATCCCAGTGGCATACCGAAAAACAAAGGGGCGATCAACATCTTACGCAAAAACAAGCTCCTCAAAGGCCTGGTAGGCATGCTTCCGCAAAAAACCCGTCAGCGGGCTTTGCATATGCGCGACAAGACCATGGAAAAGTTTCTCGAGAAAACCCCGATGCCCGATTCTGCCAAACGGATGCTCGAAGACCATTTTAGCAAAGACATTGGCGAACTTTCCAAATTGATCAATAGAGACCTTGGCCACTGGCTGCGCAAACCCTAGCCTATGAATAAGCCCTCATTCCTCTTCGTTGGCACAGCCAAAGCAGGCACCACCTCCATATACCACTACCTCAAGCAGCATCCACAAATCTCCATTCCAGTAAAGGAAACTTTCTATTTCCTTAAGGACCTGTACCAAAACAATGCGCTGCCTTATCCGCAACAACGAGCGAAGGATGATCTCATTCTCAATGAAGCTGATTATAATGCTATTTATCAAGGCATTGATTCTGACAAGCTGGTTGGCGAGATCGGTACGGGGTACCTGCACCACCACCTTGAAAGCATTCCACTGATCAGGTCTATGCTGGGCGCTGAAGTCAAAATATGCATCATTCTGCGTCATCCGGTTGATCGATGCTACTCTTCCTACCTGCATTTTGTGAAAGACCTGCACGAAACCATGTCCTTCGAAGACGCACTGACGGCGGAAAAGGACAGAACCATGGCACAGTGGGATTTCATGTGGCAACACCTCGCGCTCGGAATGTACAGCACTCAGGTGAAGGCCTATTTGGACAATTTCAAACACGTTAAGGTATTCATTTACGAAGAGTTTCGAAACGAGCCGGTGCGCATCATCAATGAGCTCATGGACTTCATCGGGGCATCGCCCAAAGAAAATTGGGATGTACAAAAAAGCTTCAATCCTTCGGGAAAGGCGAAAAATCCGATGCTTCAAAAATTCATTACACATGAAAACCCGCTCAAGTCGGCACTGAGGCCACTGTTCAGATTGCTTTTCAGCAAGGAGAAAAGAGAGCGCATGCGCAAAGATGTGAAGAGCAAAAACTTGACCAAGGCCGAGGGCATGGCCCCGGAAACGCGGGGCTTGCTCATGGATCAATACGAGGAAGATATAGCCAAGCTTGAAACGCTACTTGGCCATCGGATTGAGCAATGGCATTAACGCAGCTTGCGCAGGGGGTTGTAAAATGTGGTAATGTTGTACTTCTTGTAAATGTAAACCGCTCCAATCACATTCCATGCAGTATTTGCTGCAAATGTGGCTATTGCAGCGCCTTCCATCCCGATAATTGGGATGAGCAGCAGGTTCAAACCGATGTTGGCCGCCGTAGTCACCGAAACTATTTTGGTAAAAAATGCCTGATTGCCAGTCATATTTAAGAATACCGCTACCATACCTGAGGCGGCATTGATGAGTTGTGTAAATGCAAAAATGCGCAGAGTGAGGGCGCCTACCACAAATTCTTCATCAATAAATCCCAAGATGGTTTCGGGAAAAATCATCAATATCAACGAAATGGGTAAAGCAAAAAGAAAAATAATGCGGTTGCTGTATTGAATCACGTCATTGAGATCATCCATCTTCTTTTCCCAAAAAAGCTCAGAGACCTTGGGCATGGCAATGGTTTTCAAGGCGCCGATCACAAAATTCGTTATTACAGAAAGCTTAAACGCTACACCAAATACCCCAACGGTGCCGGTGTCGGCAAAATACCCAAGCATCAGCACATCCACTTTCCCATTGAGCAGCTGGATAAATGATGTAACAATC
>DAIOTP010000004.1:16408-55100 GCA_036751905.1 Cryomorphaceae bacterium | reverse complement strand
GAAGAGATATTAAGAAATGGCTGCGAAAAGAAAATGGTGTTTTCTTCTCCTCTTCACTCAACGCTCCTCCTTTGCCCTCTTTTTTGAAAAAACGTACAATTATACCTACAGTGAACACAAGGGAAATGGCTGCACCCACTGCATAAAAGATGAGGGGTTGCTCAGCAGTCAATACAAAAAATGATGCGATGATTGTTCCTGCCAAAGCCACGGTTTGAATGCTCAGGTTTCTAAAAAGCTCACTGATGTGAACCCATTTCAAAGCCCGAATGAACTCCACGTTGATGGTAAGCCATACCATAAGCGGTACAATGATGCCCGTGATGCGCAGGGGCAATTCAAGCTCAGGGTCTTTAAAATAATACAAGGCCAGCTGACGTGAAAGGAGCACCAGCCCAATACCAATTACTACAGAGACCACCGATGCATAACGCATTATCTGCTTGTAGAGCAGCTCAACCGTGTTGTACCATCCTTTGGCCCGGTACTGGGAAACGAAGCGTACTACACTTGTGTTAAAACCGAGGCACCCCACCATGATGAGTATTCCTGAGGTGGCTATACAAATGTTGTAGATGCCTATCCCTTCTTTACCCAGCTTTTTAGAAATGAAGATAATGAGGCCATAATTTACCGCCATGGTGGCAATGCGGTATATAAATGCAATGGCCCCACCTTTGAGTACCTCGCCTACGTCACCTTCTCCCCTTTTCTTGAGAAATTTCTTTTTTATCTTCTTAAGAATGGGATTGGCCATAAGGTGCAATCAGAAAAGTGTGGAAGTGCGTTTGTTCACAGCGCGCGAAGATAGGCTATGCCTGTTCATTTTTCAACTGTGCGTTTAAATAGTGTGAAACTTTGATTCTTTGGAAATAGACTGCATCTTTGAACTTGAAAAATTAATGGTATGATTGTAGGCCATGAACACAAATATGTGTTTGTAGAATTCCCCCAGACAGGCTGTTCGGCCGTAGCTCAAGAACTTATGACCAATTACGGTGGAGAAAGGGTGCTTTATAAGCACGCCCAATTTCACGAGTTTAGGAAGAAGTTCAGCGACCGTGCGACGGGTTATTACGCTTTTTCTACCATCAGGAATCCCATGGATATAGTGGTAAGCAAGTACTTCAAATATAAAACGAACCACAAGAACTATGTCGACAAGAAAATACGCTTTGGCAAACTAAGGCGTGTACTCATGCCGGGTTATGAACGTACCCGCCGCGACTTTGTCCAGCAAACCAATGCCGATTTCGAAAGTTTCTTCCTGAAATTTTTCAACCTCCCGTACAGCGCATGGAGCATTACCAACCATCCGCAGTTGGACTACGTCATGAGGTTTGAAAATCTTGTAGCTGATTTTGAGCAGGTGCTCAAGAATATTGGCATTGAGCCCCTGCGCCCCTTGCCTGTTTTCAACAAGACTGGTGAAAAAAAGAAACATTTCACAGAATACTATGCCTCACCGGAAGCGCGAATAAGGGCCGTAAAAGTCTTCGGTCCTTACATGAAACAATGGGGTTATGAGTTTCCCGAAAGCTGGCCTGAAGCTGCCTCGGCGGGTTCGAACGAGCAGATGTACAACTTCATCAACTCCTTCAGACGGGTATACTGGAACTTGCTGAGGTAAGCCGATGACTTCGGATTGGGCATAGCATTCTTTACGCTATGCTCCTGTTTTCTGCATGGTAATCATGTTCCAGGCTGTCATGAAGACGATTTTCAAATCAAACCAGAATGACCAATTTTGAATGTAAAATACATCCATGCGCACGCGTTGGTACATTTGTCGCACCTCTTTGGTTTCACCTCTGAAACCTTTGGCTTGAGCCAAACCTGTGATGCCGGGCTTCACCCAGTGGCGTACCATAAACGGTGAAATCAACTTGCTGTACATGCGCGTGTGCGACAACATGTGTGGCCGCGGCCCTACCACCGACATCTCGCCCTTAAATACATTGATGAATTGTGGCAATTCGTCAATATTGGTTTTGCGCAAAATTGCTCCTACCTTGGTAATGCGGCTGTCGTTGGCTGTGGCCTGTTTTGTATCCGATTCTGAATTGACCGTCATGGTTCGGAACTTGTAGCACTCAAAGCTTTGCCCATCCAGGCCGGTGCGCTTTTGCTTGAAAAACACAGGACCCCTCGAATTGAGCTTAATTGCAATGGCCACCAAAGGAAATAGCCAGGAAAGGACGAATATCAATACGAAAAAGGAGAAAACAAGATCAAAACTCCTTTTCAGCATTTTATTGACTGAAATCTCAAGAGGCTCCTTATCCACTGCTACGATGGGGGTAGGCCCATTGTAGTCAAGGCTCACCTGTATGGTTTTGCGGTTGAGCAAATGGATAAACTCATTTAAGAAGTTAATCTTGATATAGTTTAAGTGACAAAACTTAATGAGTTCTTTGATGTGGTAATCAGGGTCAGACGGTAGAGATATGTAAACTTCGTCTATTTCATACTCCAGCAAAAAGTTATGAATTCTATCAAAACGTTGCACCCTAATGTTCTCTTGATCTTCCTCCTCATTGTAACCAAAAAATCCCAAAAACTTGTATCCGTATTCCGGGTGTTGAATAATCTCGTTGACAAAATCAATAGAAAAAGGATTCACCCCTACCACCACCATGCGCCTGAAATTATATCCTTTCTTTCGAAACATTTTCAAATACATGTTGAACAGGATCCGAGAAACGCTACCCAAAACGAAAAAGAGAAGATAGTACTTCAGGACAAACATCTTTTTGTACGCCCCATCAAGCAATGAAATGAAAGCCAATGTCAATACAACATTAAAAAACATTGCTTTCACGAAGTCCCAATAAACCTGAATCGTTTTTCTCCGGCGGTTATCGACCTTGTAGTCTCCAATTTTGGCGATCAATAGCCATGTGAAGTTGATAAAAACAAAAAGTATGAGGTAATCAGAGCGAAGTAGATGGCTAAAGGAATGAAATTTCACTACGAAGCCTATGGCAAAAGCCAAATTCAGCATCACCATATCAATGGCGAGGTATATTACCTTTTCGTAGTTCGAGAGTCTAAACCTCATGGCAGGGGAGTGCTTAAGTTTACAGCACGTTACGCAAATTTTGGTTGAAAGTTACCACATATGGCCTCACAAAGCAAGCCCTTTTCGGGCAGCTGAACAAAAAAAGTAGAACAAAAAAATTTTAAGCTTATGTGAAACTTAGAGCAAATATCACGGTACACACGAAGAACATGCCTTAAATGAGTCAACTATTTTTACTTTTGGCATTTGAACGCAGTCTGAATGAAAGAAAGAGCGAACAACATTTTCACGATTTACGACGAAATCCTGCAGAAATCTGACAAGGAAGAGCTACTCAAACAAAAGGCTGTAGCAGTTTGGATGACTGGCCTTTCAGGATCCGGTAAAACCACTATTGCGAAAATACTGGAAAGGCAACTCCACCAAATGGGATTCCTTACCCAATTGCTCGATGGAGACAATGTGCGCCATGGCCTCAACAACAATTTAAGCTTTACCGACGCAGACAGGACTGAAAACATCCGAAGAATTGCCGAGGTCAACAAGCTCTTTGTACATTGCGGAATTATAACCATCAATTGCTTTGTGAGCCCCACGCTTGCCATCAGGGGTATGGCAAAAGAAATTATTGGCGCTGAACATTTCATAGAGGTATACGTAAATACCCCCCTTGAAGTATGTGAGTCCAGGGATGTAAAAGGTCTTTATCAGAAAGCACGCAAAGGAGAAATAAAGGATTTTACAGGCATATCAGCACCGTTTGAAGCCCCTGAAAACCCTGACTTTGAATCCCGAACCCAAAATAGTACACCCGAGGAATCCACGAAGGAACTCCTCAACTTTATATTACCCAAAATCAAGATTAACTAATGCGATCATACAGCCTCACACACCTCCGGGAACTGGAATCAGAATCCATGTTTGTGCTTCGCGAAGTGGCGGCACAATTCGAACGTCCAGTGATGCTTTTTTCCGGAGGAAAAGATTCCATTGTAATGTTCCACTTGGCCCGAAAAGCCTTTTGGCCTGCGAAGGTTCCTTTCCCATTGCTGCACGTAGATACCGGTCATAATTTTCCTGAAACGATCGAGTTCAGAGATTGGCTCGTAAAAGAGACTGGAGCACAGCTTGTTGTGGGCTCTGTCGAAGAGTCGATAAAAAAAGGAATGGCCGTTGAGGAAAAAGGTTTCAACGCCAGCCGCAATGCGCTTCAAACGGTCACGCTCCTCAGTTCGCTGGAAGAAGGCAAATACGACGCTGCCATGGGCGGAGGACGCCGGGATGAAGAAAAAGCACGGGCAAAAGAACGCTTCTTTAGCCACCGTGATGAGTTTGGTCAATGGGACCCCAAAAACCAGCGACCTGAACTGTGGAATGTTTTCAACGGCCGCAAACACATGGGTGAGCATTTCAGAATATTTCCAATTTCCAATTGGACAGAAATGGACATTTGGCAATACATCCTCCACGAAAACATTGCAATTCCAAGCATCTACTTCAGTCACAAACGACGTGTATTCGAGCGCGATGGTGCCCTGCTCGCCGAGTGTGATTTTATACCGCGTCGCGACCATGAAGAAGTCACTGAACGCATCGTACGTTTTCGTACCATAGGTGACATGACCTGTACAGGCGCGGTGGAATCAGAAGCTGACACACTTGAGATGATCATCGAAGAGGTTTCGGCTTCCAGGGTTACCGAAAGAGGCAGCCGCAGTGACGACAAGCGGAGCGAAGCGGCGATGGAAGACCGCAAAAAACAAGGTTATTTCTAATACATTACGGCATCAAAACTTAAAAGATGAGCACAGTAAAATCAAACGCCTACATGGATATGGACCTCTTGCGCTTCACCACTGCGGGAAGCGTAGACGATGGCAAATCAACCCTGATAGGCCGATTGCTCTATGACAGCAAAAGCATCTTCCAGGACCAAATGGAGGCCATTGAAAGAGCAAGCCAGCGCATTGGTGGCGGTGGAGAAGAAGAAGTGAATCTGGCGCTGCTCACTGACGGCTTGAGGGCCGAACGCGAGCAAGGAATCACCATTGATGTGGCTTATCGCTACTTCGCTACACCCAAACGAAAATTTATCATTGCCGACACCCCGGGCCACATCCAGTATACGCGCAATATGGTCACCGGTGCCAGCACCGCCAATCTTGCCATCATACTTGTAGATGCCCGACACGGCCTTGTAGAACAAACTTGCCGCCACAGTTTTATTGCATCTTTGCTGAGAATACCACACATCGTGTTTTGCATCAATAAGATGGACCTTGTGGACTACAGCGAAGAGCGCTTCGAGGAGATTCGAGATGAACTTGAAGCCTTTTGCTCAAAGTTGGAGGTGAACGATATACGGTTTATCCCCATCAGTGCACTCAAGGGCGACAATGTAGTCAACACAAGCACCCGCATGAACTGGTACAAGGGCAGTACTTTGATGTACACTTTGGAAAACATCCACATCTCCGGCGATCACAACCAAGTGGACTGCCGCTTTCCTGTGCAGTACGTCATTCGTCCCCAAACCGAACAGTACCATGACTTTCGTGGATACGCCGGCCGCATAGCTGGAGGTGTATTCAAAAAAGGAGACGAGGTGACTCTGCTTCCCTCCGGATTCACAACCCGCATTTCGGCCATCAATACTTTTGACGGTGAGCTGGATGAAGCTTTTGCACCCATGAGTGTCACTTTGAGCTTGGAAGAAGATTTTGACCTCAGCCGGGGGGATATGATTGTGCGCACCAACAACCAGCCTGAAATAAACCAGGATATTGAAATGATGGTGTGCTGGATGGGCGATTCGCCATTGGTTCCAAATGGAAAATACGCCATAAAGCACACTTCAAAGGACGTACGGTGCATCATCAAGGAAGTGCGCTACAAGGTGGATATCAATAGCCTGCACCGCATGGAAGACGACAAAACCATCAGAGCAAATGACATAGGCCGCATTGCAATACGCACCACCGCACCTTTGTTCTTTGATCGCTATGCGCGCAACCGCATCACAGGAAGCATCATCATCATTGATGAAGCCACCAACCGCACTGTTGGCGCTGGAATGATTATTTAGTCTTTAAAAACCAATGAGATAAGCAAAATGCCGGAATAAGCTTCCGGCATTTTTATTTTTAGAAAGAGCAGGTATCGGGCTATTCTACAGTAACCGACTTGGCCAAATTTCTGGGCTGGTCTACATTGCAGCCACGCATTACTGCCACGTGATAGCTGAGCAGCTGCAAAGGAATTACTGTAAGTAGTGGGAGCAGGCACTCTTCAGTATCAGGCACTTCCACTACGTGATCCGCCATCTGCTTGATTTGCTTTTCTCCATCAGTAACAATGGCTATTACCTTTCCATTTCTGGCTTTCACTTCCTGTATATTGCTCACAATCTTGTCATAAGCACCCCCTTGTGGCGCAATGAAAAAAACAGGCATGGAGTCATCAATCAATGCAATAGGACCATGCTTCATTTCGGCGGCAGGATATCCTTCGGCGTGGATGTACGAAATTTCTTTCAGCTTGAGCGCGCCCTCGAGTGCTACAGGAAAGCAATAGCCACGGCCCAGGTACAAAGCATTGGGTACATCCTGATAAATACCGGCCACATACTTGATCAAATCATTCTTGCGCAGTACCTCTTCAACTTTGTCGGGAATTCGGTCAAGTTCGAGCAGCAAGCGGTGAAACCGGCTACTGGTAATTGATCCTTTTTCATGCGCTACATGAAGTGCCATCAGGGTGAGTACTGTAACCTGAGCAGTAAATGCTTTGGTTGAGGCTACCCCAATTTCGGGTCCGGCGTGGGTATAGCTGCCCGCATGTGTGGCGCGGGGTATAGATGAGCCGATGACATTGCAAATGCCGATGATGGTGGCTCCTTTGCTTTTCGCAAGTTCCACGGCGGCCAGTGTATCAGCCGTTTCACCCGATTGGGAAATGGCTATGACCACATCGTCTTCGTAAATCACCGGATTCCTGTACCGAAATTCTGAGGCATATTCAACCTCAACGGGAATGCGCGCTATATCCTCAAAAAGGTACTCGCCCACCAAACCCGCATGCCAGCTCGTACCACAACCGATGATGATAATACGCTTGGCGTGAACGAATTTTTGAATGTAATCACGGATTCCTCCGAGTTCCACTTTTCCCTCATCGGCCCTGAGCCTACCCCGCATGCTGTCCCTGATGGACCGAGGCTGCTCATAAATTTCCTTGAGCATGAAATGCTCAAACCCTCCTTTCTCCAAAGCTTCCAGCTTGAGCTCAAGCTCCTGTATGTAAGGAGTCATCTCTTGGTTTCGAATATTCATGAGCTTGAAACCTTCGGCTGCATCGATAATTGCAATTTCCTCATCATCAAGGTACACCACATTTTTGGTGTACTCCACAATGGGAGTCGCATCGGATGCAATAAAATATTCGTGGTTCTCTCCTATACCCACCACCAAAGGCGAGCCCTTTTTGGCAGCGATGAGCTGGTTCGGGGTTTCGCGGTCCATCACTACAATGGCGTAAGCTCCCACTACTTCGTTGAGCGCAATACGTACGGCCTCAAATATATCGACTGTGGCGTTGTTGCGGATATCTTCGATTAAATGCAGCAGTACTTCCGTATCTGTTTCGCTTACGAAGCGATGGCCCCTCTTGGTCAGCTCTTCTTTGAGGGCACCATAATTCTCAATAATACCGTTGTGAATCATCACAATTCGCCCATCACCTGAAGTATGCGGATGCGCGTTGACATCATTTGGTGGACCATGGGTAGCCCAGCGCGTATGTCCGATGCCGGTTGTGCCGGTTGGAGCTCCTTGGGTGGTGACAAGTTGCTCAAGGTTGGCCACCTTGCCCTTGCACTTGAATGTTTTGATTTCGCTATTTTCGATTATCGCAACGCCTGCGCTGTCGTAACCGCGGTATTCAAGGCGTTGGAGGCCTTTGATCAGGATTGGGTATGCCTGCTTCGGCCCGATGTAACCTACGATTCCACACATGGTTTTAAAATTTGGTGAATACGATTTCCAATTTCATGTTGTTTTCCGGAGAGGCCGGATCCGGGTACTCCGGACCGTTGAGCACCACCCTGTTTGCAGAATATGCGGCATTGGCAGCAACAATCTCAAAGCCATTGAATTCTCGGTTGTTGCTGATCACTTGCTGCAGATAACGCGTTACCGTAAAGCGATAGCGCTGGTTCGCAGTATCATAAAAGCCTCCCACAAACTCACCGCCATCCAATTGATCAGGCAGCAAGAACAGGCTTTCGTCATCCCGAACTCCGAAAATCAAAAAATTGACCGGTGGCCGATAAATGTCTATGGTTTCTGCCCTCACTGGCACGGTAAGTACAGCAAGATTGATTAAAATCCCTGGTTCTTCACGAAGTTTTTCTATGTGTGGCAATTCAACGCGAATTTTGGTGCTCCCCATAGCTTGTATGTAGAGGTCGCGCTGGCCAGCATCTTTGATGCCTTCGAGCACTTGAGCACGCAGGGGAGCTTCTGCATTGATGTAGTCCTGTTCAAATCTGCCGAATTTCCCGGAATTATTTCGAATCACGAAATCATACTGCAAAATGGTATCGGTGGCTGTATTTCTGTAATACATGGACAAACGGCTGAGCTGTGTAAATGTATCAAAATAGACAATACCCGATTCGTTAAGATCGAATTGGCTTTCATCCACGGTAATGTAGATTCCTTTTACCACCGTTGCAAACTCCGCCGCAGAAATTCCTTGTCCTTGATTTACCGCTATAATTTTTTGCGCCAATGACGTGTTGAGCGGCAACCTGATTTTGGGCAATGCAGCCACGCCACCTACCAAAAGCGTGTCTTCGGGTCGTGGGGTAATGAGATTGGAACCCGGCAATACGAGGTCCTCATCGATGTAGTTGACGTTGCGTCGGTGATAGAGCTCTTTATCAACTCCCAAACTATCCGTAATCTCAAAAACATTGATGTACATAGGCCCTAACTTGCCGTAGCCTGCATCATTCTTGTTGTTGGTAAAATTGGAATGGTAACTTAGCGTGAGGATCAATGAATCAACCACCACGTCTGCGAGGGATGTATTTACATCCACGAAGCGCGGATTGGCGCTTGTAAGCCTCAGCTCAGTGATGTGCTCGGCTTTTGAAAATCCAAATATTGGATCATTGTAAGCGCCTACGAGACCTGGGTTGAACTTATCAGAACGGATGCTGTCCTCAATCAGGGTAAATGACCTTACGGTAAATGTGTCGATGCCTGACAATTGCAGCAATCTGTCTTGGTCCTGCAGCCCAATACCAAGGTCTTGTTCGGGTTTGGTACAATGGGCAAGGAGCACAAAAGCTCCTAAAAAAAATACAGCGGCCCAAGGGGTAGGCCGCTTAATATTTTGCTTCATAAATGGTGGGTACTTAGTCAACAAGTACTGAACTGTCCTGTAATATGCTATCGTAAAAGTCAC
This sequence comes from Cryomorphaceae bacterium, assembly GCA_036751905.1. Classification (GTDB taxonomy): domain Bacteria; phylum Bacteroidota; class Bacteroidia; order Flavobacteriales_D; family Cryomorphaceae; genus T3Sed10-241. The sequence goes on along the minus strand of DAIOTP010000004.1, from coordinate 45,607 downwards.
TGTAGGCTTTAACGCAGCTTGCGGGATCACAGTATGGCAATACCTGTTTTCCAGATTCCGTTATGGCATCCTTTAGATCAGGTCTCAAATCTGAACTGCCTTCAACGATGCCGTCTGAGAACTTAAAAGCAAGTTTATGGATGTTCACAAAGTCGGGGCTGTTCGCTTCTTCTATGTCTTCAGGCTTAAAGCCATCAAACTTTAGTTTGTTAATGAGCTTGGGATCAAGGCTTCCCTTAAACTCACTCTTATATGCTGAAAACACCACTTTGGCATTTTCAAAATGTGGGTCATCATTGTACAGCTTTTTCACATAGAGCGGCAACAAGGAGGTAAACCATCCATGGCAATGGATAACATCAGGTGCCCAGCCCAATTTTCTAACTGTTTCTAGTACACCACGGCAAAAGAAAATAGCCCTTTCATCATTGTCTTTGAAGTACTTGTCGTTCTTGTCGCGCAGCACAGATTTGCGCTGAAAGTAATCTTCATTGTCGATAAAATACACCTGCATGCGTGCAGAGGGTATGGAAGCCACTTTGATAATGAGTGGATGATCTGTATCATCTACAACAAGGTTCATACCTGAAAGCCTGATTACCTCATGCAGTTGGTGCCTGCGCTCATTGATGGTACCATATTTTGGCATGAATACCCTGATTTCCTTGCCCTTTTCATGAATACCCTGGGGCAGATTCCTGGAAACTTCCGACAATTCATTCTTAGGCAGAAAAGGCGTTATTTCCTGCGACACGTACAATACTCTCGTTTTCTTCATAAAATCTTGGGGGGTCATGTTTCGATTTACAAAATTACGAATAAATTCCGGCACATTCAACTTAAACACTTAGCTTTGGCCCATTTTGAGCGGTTTTAACCACAAATTAACATGAGCAAATTCTGCTGACATGCAGATAATTACAGCCCCAAATCAGCTAGAATCCTTCCTCTCTGAGCATAGATCCTCAGGAAGGCCGCTGGGCTTTGTTCCCACCATGGGGGCACTCCATGAGGGGCATATCAGTTTGATTGATTACTCCTTACGCGACAACAACACCACAATCGCGTCCATCTTCGTTAACCCCACCCAGTTCACAGATTTTATTGATTTTGAGAAATATCCCCGCCAATTGGCTGCCGATTTCGATAAGTTGCGCCTTGCGGGCTGTGATGCCGTTTTTGTACCTGAAGTGGCGTCGATATATCCTGAACCTGATACAACCCAATACCAACTGGGGCCTGTGGCTGAACGTTTGGAAGGTGCTTTCAGGCCGGGTCATTTCAATGGCGTAGCATCGGTTGTGAAACGGCTCTTTGCACTCTTGCAACCGCAAAAGGCCTATTTTGGCTTGAAGGATTACCAGCAATATTTGGTCATCAAAACCCTTGTGAACAAATACCGGCTTCCGGTAGAGGTAGTAGGCTGCCCAACAATTCGCGACGAACAGGGCCTCGCCATGAGTTCCAGAAACCAGCTGCTTTCACCCGAAGAACGTAGAACTGCACTTGCGCTTTATAGGGCCCTGCGCATTGTAGCCGATGCCTTTGATTCGGGAGTGACTAGCGGACTCCAACACATGGGATGGGATTTCCTGAATGCACAACAAGGAGTACAGCTGGAATATTTTGACATCGCGGAGCAAGAAACACTGCTCCCAATCGGCGATGGTCAGGTAAAACAAGAAATAAAGCCAGTGGCACTTGCAGCTGCTCGGGTTGGCAACATCCGGCTCATTGATAACATGCTTTTGCGCTAAGCATTCCGCGGTCACGCAATCTTAACTTTCAAGCCGACCAGCTTTCCTTACTTTCGCGTTCTAGAAATGGACCAGATCAAAAAATACTTTATTCAGTTCCTGAAGGTGGCCGTGCCAGTAGGGCTCGGCATTTATCTCGTCATACACATTTACCAACAGCTGGATGCAGCACAACGGGCAGCCTTGTTTACTGCCGTGAAGGAGGCCAATTATCTATGGGTATCGCTCTCCTTTGGCATGGGCTTGCTGAGCCACTATATACGCGGGTATCGCTGGGGCTTTCAGCTGCAGGCCATGGGATATGAGTCAAGTACGAGAAATAATTTTTTGGCGGTGCTTCTGGGATATATTGTCAACATGGTGCTGCCCCGTGTAGGTGAAGTAAGCAGGGCCGCTGCCATCACCAAATACGATGGCATTCCTTTTGAAAAAAGTTTTGGGTCCATCATTTCCGAAAGGGCCCTGGATTTTCTTGTGCTCATGGCCATAACCGGCACTACGGTGCTGCTGCAGTATAACTTACTCATCAGTTTTTTTGAAAAAACGATAGAAGGCATACATGGAAAAGCTGCCTCAACAGTATTGTGGGTGCTGCTCGCGCTCGGACTCATGGGAGCCGTGCTGGCTTGGCATTTGCTCGATCGGTATAAGGCTCGGCCTTGGGTGTACAAGCTTTGGCAATTGCGGGAGGGACTCGTGGAAGGCCTCAGGAGTATATTGCGCATGAAAGACCGTGGCAAATACCTTCTCGCGACGCTCGCCATTTGGATGTTGTACGTGGCCATGTTTTGGGTGGTCTTCTTCGCGGTTGAGGAAACAGCTACGCTTGGTCCGAACGCTGTGTTTGCCGCATTTGTCATTGGCAGCTTTGCCATTGTGGTGATTCCGGGCGGTATAGGCGCATTTCCAGTAGGGATCATGCAGGCACTGGCCCTGTATGGAATTGCAGCCGAAACGGGTTTCGCACTCGGATGGATACTCTGGCTTTCACAAACGGCGATGATTGTGCTTGCAGGGGGCTTGAGTATGTATTTGCTACCCCAGCTCAATAAAAAAAGTAAATCAGTACAGCATGTCCACACTTGATACCATCCAAGCCAAGCTATTGGCCCGTACACTGCTTGCATCCACCTGCAAGCAATGGCAAGCGGATGGACTTAGGGTGGTATTTACCAACGGAGTCTTCGATATTTTGCACAAGGGCCACATCACTTTGCTATCCAAAGCGGCTTCATATGGCGATAAACTGGTGGTGGCCATCAATGCTGATGACAGCGTACGCAGGCTGGGAAAGGGGAACAACAGGCCCATTAATGCCGAAGCCGACAGGGCCCTCCTCATTGCCGCTTTGGTGATGGTTGATGCGGTGTGCATTTTTGATGAAAATACACCTGCCGAACTCATCACATTGATTCAGCCCGATGTGCTTGTGAAAGGTGGCGATTATGACCCTTTACAAAAAGACGCTTCCGCGAAAAACTACATGGTAGGTGCGGCGTTTCAATTGCAAAGGGGAGCTTCAGCCATTGCTATTCCCTTGGTGGATGGATATTCGAGCACCACAATCATCGAAAAAAGCAAAAATGGCGAAGGTTAAGTCTGTCTTTTTTTGTGGCAATTGCGGGCATGAATCGGCCAAATGGCTGGGCAAGTGTCCGAATTGTGGTGAGTGGAACCAATTCGTAGAAGAAAAGGTGCAGAAAAGTGCAAGCCCGGTGGGGTCAGCCCCAATGAGGAGCTCGGCAGTGGCATTGCAACGTTTGGACGAGGTAGAAACCCAAAATGAAGCGCGCAAGCCACTCAGCGATTCCGAACTGAATAGGGTACTTGGTGGAGGATTGGTTCCTGGATCGGTTGTTCTTGTAGGTGGTGAACCCGGTATAGGCAAGAGCACCTTGATGCTGCAAGTGGCCATCGGCGAAGCTTTGGGTAATGTACTGTACGTGTCGGGTGAAGAGAGCGCCGGGCAGGTAGCCAGCCGTGCCAGGCGACTGAAAGAGGGCAACAACAATTGTTACATCCTTACCCACACCGACCCTGAACTCATCATTAAGGAAGCCGAAAAGCTGAAACCTGCTTTTGTCGTGGTTGATTCAGTTCAGACCCTGCAAGCCAGTTGGCTCGACAGCACACCGGGCTCGGTGAGCCAGATTCGCGAAAGCGCGGGCTTGCTGATGCGCTTTGCGAAAACAAGTCAAATCCCTGTATTCCTTATTGGTCACATCACCAAAGAGGGCGCCATAGCAGGCCCTAAAATATTGGAGCACATGGTAGATACCGTTGCCATCTTTGAAGGAGATCAGCACCATCAATTCAGGCTATTGCGCTGTACCAAAAATCGATTTGGCAGCACCTACGAGCTTGGAATTTACCAAATGACTGGCACGGGGCTTGAGGGCATCCTCAATCCATCAGAACTGCTTTTGGGTTTGCAAAATGGCAAGCTCAGTGGTACTGCATCGGCCGCCATAGTGGAAGGAATCCGACCCTTGATGGTGGAAGTACAAGCCTTGGTGAGCAGCGCGGTATACGGCACACCGCAAAGGGCTTGTACTGGATTTGACGTGAGGCGCCTGCACATGTTGCTGGCCGTCATGGAAAAGCGATGCGGCTTTAAACTTGGCGCGAAGGATGTGTTCATCAATATAGCCGGAGGCCTCAGAGTGCAAGATCCCGCCATGGACTTGGCGGTGGTGGCAGCAGCCCTATCGTCGAGTGAAGATTTGAGCCTTCCCGCCCACACCTGTTTTGCCGGTGAGGTAGGCCTTTCAGGCGAAATAAGGCCTGTAATGCGGCTCGAGCAACGCATTTCCGAAGCAGCGAAGCTGGGTTTTGAACGTATGTTTATCTCGGGCTTTGCAACCAAAGCGCTCAAAGCGCCCAAGGGTTTGGAACTTGTTCGCGTATCGAAGGTGCAGGATATGCTGCGCGAAATGTTCGGCTGAGCACAGCCGCTGCCCTTAATCCTGTGAGCCCTCTCCAACCAATTCGAGCAGGTCATCAAGATTGGGCGTGAGGATCACCTCTATACGCCTGTTGCGCGATTTGTCATTGGGATCAACAGGCAGAAATTCGCTCCGCCCAGCCGCAGTGACATACAGCGGGTTCAAATCAGAGTTTTGCAACATAAGATTTACCACCGAGGTAGCACGCAACACGCTCAAGTCCCAATTGTTTCGTGGAAAGGTGGTCCTGCTGAATGCGTCGGTGTCCGTATGTCCCTCAACCATGATATGCAAGTCGTCGCGCCCTTGTACTGCGCGTGCCAAGTCGGTAATGACCTGCTTGCCCTTGGTATCTACTTCAGCACTGCCTGTGGCAAACAACAATTTGGCATCCATACTTACATATACACGACCATTCTTGTATTCCACCGAGAGCCCTTTGCCCTCGAACCCCAGCAATGCCGCTGACACACTTTGGCGAAGCGCGGCCATCACTGAATCTTTGGCTTGCATTGCGCTACGCATTTCGTCGAGTTTGGCCTCCCTTGCCATCACTTCGTCTTCTTTGATCTTAAGCGACTTTTCAAGTTGGTTCAATGCATCTTCTTTCGCAAGCAAGGCACGCTTGAGTTCTTCCAGTTCGGAGAGCAGCTTGCGTTTGTCCTGCTCTGTGCCCTCCCTTAGGCTCGTGGTTTTGGACAAGAGCTCATCATTGAGCGCGTTTATTTTGTCATATTGCTTACGCAAAATACGCAATGAAGTACCGAGTACAGCGGTATCAGAGCTCAGGGCTTGTATTTTTCGGTCGTTTACCTCAAATCGAGAGAGCACTTCGTTGTTTTCCGTTTTCAATTGCTCATTGGACTTGGCCAGCAATTCATTCTCTTCCCGGGTTTTTCTCTCTTTTTCTGACAAATCCATAAATTGCCTTTGCGGCACGCAAGACGATAAAAATGCGAAGGCTGACAGGAGCAAAATACAAAAGAGCGGGGCTTTATGCATGGATTTAAATTTAAGTACTGGCAAAATTCGCTTAAAGTTGGTACCTTTTGACGTAATTTTTTCGTTTTTGGTAACAATTAAGGTTTTAAAAGAAGCACATGGCCACACTGAGCGATACCTGGTATGTTGAGCCCCTTTTCGATTACGAGTACAAAACGTACGAAGTACTGGCTTTTGTAGGGGGAATGGAAAAGCAATTTTCTCTGCACAAGCTGTTTCCTTACCTCTCTGAATTGCGCAAGCAAATAAATAATCTTGAAGATTTCAGGAAAGCCAAGACTGAAATGAGTGAGGGACTAAGACGAGAACTTCTGGATGTTGACTTGCGTCGATTGCAGCTTATTCGTGCCTCACTGCCCAACGAACAGGGGATTATGGATGAACTCGATGAGATCATCAAATTTGCCGTAAAGGCTATGGAAGGCGTGCAGGTAGCCGGTGAAAAGCAGCTCGATGACTTAAAGAATCAGGTGAACATCAGCCCTCTCGGTGTGCTTGGAGCGCCGGACAATCCCGGCTTTTTGCTTGTTCAGGCCAATGGTTGGTGGCGGATTTACAACTATCATTTCCGCTTGGTGCGTCAACTTTACAATGCTGAGCCTTTCAAAGACGTATGCACCCAATACCTCTACGAAGTGAAGCAGCGTCCCTTTATGAATTTGAATGCTGTGAAATGGGAGCTTGTGAAAAAACAGCCTGCGCTTCATGGTTCGGTCATCAATGCATATGCCGTGGAGGCGCAAATTGACTTGCCTTACTACGAAACGTTGATGCCTATTGTGAAGGACTACCTCATCAGAACGGTGACTTAAGGCTCTTTGATGTAAACCTCGCGCAAGTCAAGCTCTCCCAAACTGCCTATGGTCAGGTTGTGCACGCGATGCGAAGTCAGCCAAATCCACTTCTCGTGATACAGAGGTACAACTGCTGCCCTGTCGACAATCCGCTGGTCGGCCTTCAAAAACAAGGCAGTGCGCTTGAGCCGATCAGGCTCTCGCAGCGCCGCTTCGAATGCCTCATCAAACTCTGTGTCCTTAAATCGCATGGTGTTCAAGTACGATGACTTCACCGAGTCATCGGGTACAAGCTTTCCGTGAAAGAGTTTTAAGAAATTCTCAGGATCAGGATAATCTGCGATCCACCCGTCGCGCCAAAAGCCTACAGTGCCGTTTTCAATGGTATTGTAATGTCTGCTTCTCGGCAATACAGCGAGTTCTACAGTAAGGTTCAAATTTTCATTGAGCATTCGCTGCACTTCATCAGCCACCAACAATGCTGTGGCATTGCCATCATTGAGTTGGAGCGTGACTACTGGGAAGTTTTTGCCATCGGGGTACCCGGCAGCTGTGAGCAGTGCGCGGGCGGTGTCGGGGTTATAGCTGAGCCTATTTCCGGGTCGCCCCTCAAAGCCAACCATACCATCAGGTACAAAACCTGAGGTGGCAGCCGTTCCAAAACCATTGAGCACCTCATTGACCAAATAATTTCGGTCGATGGCATAATTGAAGGCTTGGCGCACGAGCTCATTTCCATAAATGGCGCTGCGGTGTTGGAATCCATAGTACTCTACACGCAGCCCGGGGCTTGTAAGTACGCGGTAATTCTTTGCAGTGCCCATCGAGTCGTCGGCTGCCAACTTACTCGCTTCATCATATGGTATTTGTACCAAGAGGTCAAGATTGCCATTCATGAAATTGCTCAGTTGTACTTCTTCTGAGTTGATGAAATTGCAGCGCACAGCATCCATATAGGGCAGGCTGTTGCCTTGTGCATCCGTTTTCCAATAATGCAGGTTGCGCTCCATGATGATCACATCGTTGGGCTTGATTGTTCTCAATTTGAACGGCCCCGTTCCAATGCTCCAATTGTCTACTTCATGCCCATAGCTGTAGAGCTCTTTCGGAAATATCCAGAAGCAAGGGTGCCCCAGCACCGACAAAAAATTGGGCATGGGAAACTCCAACTCAATTTCAATTACCCTTTCGCTCACTACACGGATACCAACGGGTCCATCGCCTGCTTGCTGGCCTTTGGCTACAGCTTCATAATGCTTGCGCCCGCCTTTGATAAGATCCAGCGCGAAGTCATAAAGCTGATTGTATGCTCCCGGTTCGCAAAGCCGGCTGTAACAATAGGCCACATCATTTGCCGTGAGGGCTCTTTTCTTTTGACTACCAAATACTTGATCTTCGTGAAAATAAACCCCCGGCCTTAAAAAAAACTTGTAGATGGTACCGTCTTCGTTGATTTCATAACGCTCGGCAAGTACTGGTTTCACCTGCTGTGTGTGTCGGTCAATCCTTATGAGCCCTTCATACACCTGGTTCATGATGTTGTACGCAGAGGCATCTACCAAGTTGTGAGGGAAAACACTGCGTACTTCTTCGGTAAAGTTCAACCTGAACAAGCCGCCATATTGCGCATCCGAATTGACCGCTTTGCGCACCGGGCGGGTATCTTGCGAAGAAGGGCCCGCGCAGCCTTGGCTTATCAGCAGCAAAAGCGCAGTGCAATGGATGGCTAAAACCGGAAGTAGGTGCTTCTTCATTTTAGAGCTGCAAATCTAATGAAACCGGACAGTGATCACTGTGTTTTACGCCTTCATGGATGTCGGCGTCGCTAATGTGTTTTGCCAAAGCTACGGAACACATGTGGTAGTCAATCCTCCATCCGAGATTTTTAGCGCGCGCATTGGACCTAAACGACCACCACGAGTAGCGGTGTGGCTCAGGGTGAAGGGTTCGGAAGGAATCCACAAAACCCAATTCGACGAAGCTTGAAAGCCAAGCGCGTTCTTCAGGGAGGAAACCACTGGAATTTTTGTTGGATACGGGATTGTGGATATCAATGGGCATGTGGCAAATATTAAAATCGCCAGATATCAATAACTTAGGCCGCTCCATGAGCAGCCTTTCGGCAAATGGTGTAAAATCAGCGAGAAACTCCATTTTGAATGCCTGCCTATCCTCTCCACTGCTGCCCGAGGGGAAGTAAGTGCTCATGATGCTTACATCCCCATAATCTGCGCGAATCACCCTCCCTTCTCTGTCATATTTTTCTATACCACAACCTACTACGACGCGATCAGGCTCCTGTTTTGAAAATATGCCTACCCCACTGTAGCCCTTCTTTTCAGCACTGTGCAGGTAGCATTTATATCCTAGTTTTGCAAAAGCATCCGTATCAACCTGGTCGGGTTGTGCCTTACTTTCTTGTATCATAAAAATGTCGGGGTTGGCACTTTTTAGCCAATTCATCAAACCTTTTTGTGTGGCTGAACGAATACCATTTAAATTGTAAGAGATAATTTTAAGCTTCAAATTGCGTATACTTATATGGTTTGGGTTAAATTAACAGGTGTTTGCAAATTTTCAAAGGTAACGGATTTCATGTTCCAAGGTTGAGCTGTGGTAGCATGAGATATCCACTGTGGGTGTGTGTATTGCTGCTTCTCTATGGCAGCACGGGGATGCTTTATTCCCAAGCACCCAACAACATAAGGAGCGCTACGCTCTGGATTTCAAGCGATACTGTCAAAATAGATAGCCTAAGTCTTGTGCCCGGAAGCGCCCGCGTCACAGTGAATGGACAAGCAGTAGACACTTCGAATTTCAGCATCAATTACGACCGTGCCCTGCTTGTTTGGAACCCTCCCTACCCCACCGACAGTGTGGAAGTGCAGTACCGCAACTTCACCTTCGATTGGTACAAGGAATACCGCCGAAGGTCAACTGACCTCATTCAGCCGGAAGATCAATACTGGGTTAACCCTTATACCTTCAGGCCACAAGCCGAAGAAATTCCGCTTTTCGGCAGCAGCCAAATCAACAAAACCGGAAGCATCTCGCGCGGGGTAGGCTTTGGAAATGCCCAAGACCTGACAGTAAACAGCACCCTCAGCTTACAGCTGAGTGGGCAACTCAATGAGCGCATCAGCATACTCGCCTCCATTACCGATGACAACATTCCGATTCAGCCTGATGGAAATACAGCCACTTTGCAAGAATTCGACCGGGTGTTTATACAGCTCTATGATGACAAGAGCAAGCTCACGGCCGGTGATTTTTTCATCGCACGTCCCACGGGTTATTTCACTAATTATTACAAAAGGGCACAAGGGGCTTCCTTTACCACGCGGCAATCCCTGGGGGGTGACAACAACAAAGTGTTCTTTACCGAGACCAGTGCTGCGCTTTCACGTGGCAAATTTGCCCGTAACCCCATCCTTGGCCAAGAAGGAAACCAAGGCCCCTACAGATTGCAAGGCAATGAAAATGAGCTATTCATCATAGTTCTGGCCGGTACCGAACGCGTGTTCATTGACGGCAAGGAAATGAAGCGGGGCCAGGAAAATGATTACGTCATTGACTACAATACCGCCGAGATTACTTTCACTGCCCGCCAACTTGTCAATAAGGACAAACGAATTGCTGTTGAATTTCAATACACAGATGCCAACTACGCGCGGAGCATGGTTCAAACCAGTACTGGCATCGAAACTGAGCGCATCACCTTCTATGTCAACTATTTTTCCGAGCAAGATGCCCGCAACCAACCCCTTCAGCAGCAACTCAGCGATGACGACAAGCGCATACTCGATGCTGTGGGCGACAATACCGCACTGGCCGTAGCGCCAAGTTTTCAGCGTGTGGCTGAATTCAACAACAATCAGGTGCTCTATTTAATGGTCGACACCATGGGTTTTGACAGTGTATTTGTACGGGCTACAGGTCCGGCGGCCGAAATTTTTCAAGTCAACTTCAGCGAGGTGGGCCAAGGCAATGGTGACTACATACAGGAAGGATTTGACGCCACGGGACGCGTATTTCGCTGGATAGCTCCCGATATGCAGGGACCTGTTCCTGTACATAAAGGCAATTTTGCTCCAGTAAGGCGCCTTATTGCTCCACGCAAAAACCAAATGCTCATGGTGGGTGCTTCCGCAAAAATCACCGAAAATACCCGGGCCGACATTGAAGCAGGCTTCAGCAACCACGACCGAAACACATTTTCCGAAAAGGACAACGAGAACAATGTAAGCCATGGCCTCATGGCCCGATTGAGCCACCTGCAACCTCTCAACAAGAGCGAAAACGCCTATAAAATCAAAGCGGGAGCCATGGTAGAAGTCATTGGAAACAACTTTGAACCCATTGAGCCCTATCGCGATGTGGAATTCAACCGCGACTGGAATTTGACGGAAGCCGTACTGCGTCAGGCGCAGACCATACTGAGTGGCAACGTGGGCTTGCTGAAACAATCGCAACTTAACCTCGATTACAACATCCACAGATTTGATGTCGGTAGCCTCTACAGTGGCACAAAGCACCAGCTCGATCTGGATGCCGATTACAGCGGCCTCGATGTATGGTTTCGCGGAAGCAGCCTCGAAACGGACGGTTTGGAAAAAAGCAGCTTCATCAGGCACCGATCCCGTGTAGAGAAAGACCTCCGCTTCTTCAAGCTGGGCTTTGAGGACGAGCGCGAAGAAAACCGCCGATTCAGCCCCGAGACCGATTCGCTGAGCAGCATGGCCTACAAATTCTACGACTGGCAATTCTACGTAACCAACATCGATACAGCCAAAGTGCTCTACAAGGCTTTTTACAGAGAGAGAACCGACTACGCCTCTGAATTTAACAACTTGGGCCAGAGTACGCATGCACGCCACTACGGCATCGACCTTGGCTTGGTTCACAATCCGAAGCACCAATTGAAGGTGGGTATGTCAAACCGCGTATTGGACATCGTAAATGAAGAACTGAGCAACAACGCGCCCGAACGCACCTTGCTGGCGCGCATGGAACACAGCATGCGACTGGCCCGCAACGCCATTGTAACCAATACCTTCTATGAACTGGGTTCGGGTCTGGAACGCAAACAGGAATTCATCTTCATTTTTGACCCAACAGGTCAGGGACCGTACACCTGGATTGACTACAACGGCAATGGCATAAAAGAAATCAACGAATTCGAGCTTGCCCGCCCTGAGGACGGGGAGCGCTACATCCGCGTATTCACCCCCACCAACATCTATGTGCGGGCCTTCAGCAATCAATTTTCGCAGTCCGTCAACATCAACCCCGCTGCCATTTGGATGGGCAAGGAAGGCTGGCGCAGCGTGGCGGCCCGCTTGAGCAACCAAACCATGTTCAGGGTGCAGCGCCGCACACAGATTGAGGAGGGTTGGCAACGGTTCAACCCCTTTGCACAAGACATCAGTGACACGAGCCTTATTTCACAATCTTCGAGCATGCGCAGCACGCTGTTCTACAACCGTACGAGCAGCAAATTTGGCGTAGACTACACCTTTAGCAATGTAGCGGGCAAAAATCCTTTTACCAGTGGCTTTGAAGAGCGCGTGCAGGAAGCCCACACCTCACGTGTACGTTACAATGTAACCGCAGCCCATGGCATCATCAGCGAATATGAATTTGGCAACCGCCGAAGCCTGAGCGAAATAACAGAAGGTCGAAACTTTGACATCAATTACTACATGCTCCGGCAGACTTATGCGTACCAACCGGGCACCACCTTCAGGTTGAGCTTTACCGGCCGGTATGTGCACCGCCTCAATGGAGAAGTTTATGGTGGAGAAGAGGCTGAACTGTATGATTTTGGCGTTGATATGCGCATGAACAAGCTGGAGGCAGGGACGATATTTGGCCAAATAAACTATATATCCGTACTCTATGACGGGGCCACCAACAACAGCATAGCCTATGAAATGCTGGACGGATTGCAAAACGGAGGAAACATTACGTGGGGCGCGGGCGTGCAGCGCCAATTGGGAAACAACATGCAGTTGAGTCTGAGCTACAACGGCCGAAAATCAGAAGACATCAAAGCGGTTCACACCGGCAATGTGCAGGTGCGGGCTTTTTTCTAGATCATTTTAAATCGAGCTCTGACTTGCCTATCAAGGCCCCGCCTTCGTACATTTCAATGATGTATTTTCCGGTAGGGAGCTCGTCCTGCACGTTGTAAAACACGCACAGCTCCATGCGTTCGTTGGCATAGTCGAATTGGCGCTTCACGCTGTACTTCCCGCTTACCCCTTCAAAGTCAAAACGACTGTCCTCAGCAGTACCGGCATCGAGCACCACCCCATCGGGTGATATGATGCGCAAGTACAACGTTTTCTTTCCCGGCTCCGCTATCCTGTTCAGCCCTATGTCGGCGCAGGTGCGGATCATCTCTGTCTGTTTGGCACGGTTTACTTCCACCTGTTTTCCATTGTTGCGCATGCGCACGCCTACGCTCACCGCATTTTCAGCCTGGAGCTGTGCGCCTGCACTTATCTTGCTTTCGAGCCCCTTCTTCGCCTCCTCGAGCTGTTGGGCCTTGGACTTAACCTCTGTGAGTTCCTTGGACAGCACTTCTTTGTCTTTGCGAAGACCCACGTTGAGTGTGTTTAATGAATCAATGGTTACTACATACCCTTTCATAATTTCCCTGAGGGTGGCCGCTTCTTTTTTCAATTTGTGAATGATCCATGCATCATCCTTGTGCTTCTCAACTTGCTTGAGCATTTCACGGATTTGTTCCTGCTGGGCAAGCATTTCAGCGCTGAGCTTGTCATTTTTACCGGCAAGGGTATCATATTGGATCAGCATTTCCTGCAGATCGCTTTTGAGTTGAAGCTTCTCGAGCTCAACGCTGCTTATCAATTCCGTTTTTTCTACCACTTCGGCACTTTTGGTGAAATACAGTACGGCAAAAAGTACAGTGAGCAATGCGAGCGCGATGATGATATACGTTTGTTTTTTTGAGGAAGGGGCTTCGGCCATGGTGTGGAGATTATTTACTTGGAAATGAGCTTTGCGGTTTGTAATTTTGGGCCTGGACGGCAAAACGTTTAACGCAGATGCGTATACAAAAGTACAATTTAGGTTGGTTGCAAGGCTTGGGGCATATGATGTTTCCAACAGTGTGTCGTTCATGTGGGTTGCCTTTGCAAGAAATGGATGACGTTGTGTGCATCAGCTGCTTATACCAGCTGCCACGTACGTACTATCACAAATATGCCCAGAATCCGGTTTACCAAAAATTCTGGGGCCGCATCCCGGCAGTTCAGGCTTTTTCATTCCTTCATTTTCAGAAGGGCAACGTAGTACAGACCTTACTCCACGCGCTCAAGTACAGCAACCGGCAGGATATTGGCGAGCGGCTGGGATACCTTTTCGGAAAAGAATTGACAGAGAGCGGCTTCCATGGCCCCGAACTTATTGTGCCGCTCCCTCTACACCCCAACAAGCTGCGCGCCCGTGGGTACAACCAATGCGACCCCATAGGCCGTGGCCTGGCTAAAGGAACGGGCATACCTTTGGCTTCAGATGGCCTGGTAGTTCGTGTGGTGGCCAATCCCACCCAAACCCGCAAGTCGCGATTTGACCGTTGGACCAATGTAGAACGCATTTTCGAAGTAAAGCAACCCGAAAAACTGGATGGCAAGCACATCCTGCTCATCGACGATGTGGTCACTACAGGCAGCACTTTGGAGTCCTGTGGTCACACCTTGCTCGAGGCCGGAGCAGGCGCGCTGAGCATTGCCACCCTCGCCAGTGCGTGAAAGGAGTTATCTTTGCCGCTATGGCAGAAAGCGCACGTGATTATGACACCGCCTTACAGCAAATTAGGGCAGTGCTTCAGGGTGAACCTGATTTGACAGCCAACCTCGCCAATGTGGCAGCCATCTTAAAATTGCTGCCTGGGTACTTTTGGGTGGGTTTTTACCTTGTGCAAGACGAGGAATTGGTGCTGGGACCTTTTCAGGGGCCGGTGGCTTGCACACGCATAGCCTATGGCAAAGGAGTATGCGGTACGGCCTGGGCCCAAGGGCAAAGCCAGCTTGTGCCTGATGTACACGCCTTTCCGGGCCATATTGCCTGCAGTGCATTGAGCCAAAGTGAGGTCGTCATTCCTATTGCAACTGCTGATGGCCGCATCTGGGCTGTGCTTGACGTGGACAGCACCGCGCTCAATGATTTTAATGAAAATGATGTGAGCGCACTTGAAGAAGTGGCGCGAATATTGTCGTTGCATCACACATGATTAAAATACACCCTGTCATCGTCATTGTGGCGCTCCTTATCATGGTGGCTTGTGCACAAACAAGTGCTCCCCAAGGTGGCCCCATGGACGAAACCCCGCCTGAATTGATCTTGGTCACACCTCCCAATCTTTTGCTTCATTTCGAGGCTTCGGGATTCGAAATGCTTTTCGACGAATACATACAGATCGATGACCTCGATGGGCAGCTCATTATTTCGCCCCCACTGAATAAAAAGCCGGAATACAAGCTCCGTGGCAAAAAACTTACCATTTGGTGGGATGAGAAGTTGAAAGAGAACAGAACCTATCAATTCAACCTTGGCGATGCTGTCAAAGATTTTAAAGAAGGCAACATCAACAACGAATTGGTATATGTCTTCTCAACAGGCGACTACATTGACTCCCTCAGCATTACAGGAAAAGTATACGACGTATTGACCAATGAACCTGTAAAAGGCGCTAAGGTGATGCTCTACAAAAACCACAATGATACCCTGCCCTATACCACGCGGCCCGACTACCTCGCTGTGACCGACTTTGAAGGGAAGTTTGCTGCGCGCTATCTCCCGCCCGACACTTTTTTGCTTTTCGTACTCGAAGAGAGCAACAGCAATTTTAAGTACGACGGAGCCCCTGAGCGCATTGGCTTCCTCGATTATTATATCCTTGCCTCATATCAGGATACTGTTCTAAGCCACGTTGTTGCCCTCTTCGAGGAGCCTGACACCAGCCAGTATATCAAGTCAAACAAGGGCAAGGACTACGGATTTCACGAAATTGTTTTTAACCTGCCTGTTGCCGTTCCGGAGGTATATTTTTTCTATGACTTTGAGGCCGAACCGCTCCGCTCGATCAATATTCTGAGTCAGGCCGGCGACAGTATCAAGAGCTGGGTGAGTTTGACTGATTTCCCGGAGCTGGAGGAAATCTACGTCGTCATCAATGACGGAATGGAATACATTGACACCTTAGAGTGGTATGTTGAAATCGATCCCAAATACAGAGAAAAACCTAAGCTTCAAATAAGTGCATCCGAAGGGAAGTTAGACCAAAACAAGCCCTTTGTGCTGAGCTTCAATTATCCTTTGCTGAAGGCCGATAGCAGCCTGCTGCAGCTTTTCGAAGATTCGGTGCGGATATACCCAAGTGAAGTAAAGCTTACCAATTTCGACAGGCGACTCGAAGTGTATCACCCTTTCGGGCGCAACAAAAGTTACGAACTCACCGCGCTTGCCGGTGCATTTCAGGACTTGTACGGAAGCTTCAGCGACAGTCTGAACTTTAAGTTTGGCTTAAATCCTGATGATTTTTACGGCAGTTTGAGTGCGCGCATCATGTTAGAGGATTCTATAGAACAAGGGCATTTCCTCGTATTTCTGGAAAACTCCAAAGGCATGGTCGTCGACACCACCGCAATGAAGTACAGCCAGGACATCAATTATGGAAAGCTGGCGCCGGGCAAGTACAAACTTCGCGGCCTTTTTGACCTGAATGACGACCGCAAATGGACGCCGGGCAATTTCAAAGCAGGCTTACAGCCCGAACGCAAAGCTTTCTTCCTTGAAGACATTGATGTGCGCTCCAATTGGGAGCTGGATGTAGATTGGTTCCCGAGCACCCCTTTCGACTAAAGCTCAAGCCTGAAGCGGTCTGCATCGAGTTGCACTGGAAATTTTTGGCGAAAAGCCAACAATTCGTCCATAACAAGGCTGGCATACAGGACCTGTTCGGTGCCCTCCATAGCTTTGTGAACAAATTTTCCCATGTAATCGATAATGGCTGAGTGACCGGGATATGCCACACCGTTGCCATCCTCACCTACGCGATTCACCCCGATAGAATAGCACACATTCTCGATGGCTCTGGCCTGTAGGAGTGTATCCCACGCGCTGACCCGTGGCGAGGGCCAATTGGCCACGTATATCTGTACATGCGCTTCAGCACCCCTGCTCCACACCGGAAAGCGCAGGTCATAACATATACGTGGCATGATATGCCAACCCTTAAATTCGATGAGTTCTCGCTGGACTCCAGGACTATACACTTCGTGCTCACCTGCCATGCGGAACAGGTGGCGCTTGTCATAAGGAGCGCGCACTTCACCTTTGTATGCCCAGAGGAAGCGGTTATAAAACTTGCCCTCCACCTCAGCAGCAACGCTTCCGCAAATGGCGTAAGGGGCTAAGCGACTGCGCTCTTCGAGCCACAACAGCGCTTTGGAATATGACAAGGCTGCAAGATGTTGTGGCCGCATGGAAAATCCTGTTGTAAACATCTCCGGCAGTACCACCAGATCCAAATCGGGCGTGAGGCCATCGAGCAAACGGTCAAAATGGGCAAGATTGGCTTCTACATCCTCCCAAAAAAGGTGTGTTTGGATGCAGGCTACACGCAGAATAGTCTCGGCCTTGGTAATCACAAATTGCGCAATTTTTCAGCGGCAGCGCTGAGGGTTTCTTCATTTTTGGCGAAGCAGAACCTCAGCACCATTTGATCCTTTGCCTGGGGGTAAAACGCCGATACCGGAATAGCGGCTACTCCGTGTTTTTGCGTGAGCTCCTCGGCAAATTTCAACTCCTTCTTCTTGCTTATTGCGCTGTAATTGAGCAGCTGAAAATAGCTTCCTTGAGCTGGCTCGGCGGTAAATCGGCTGCCTTCAAGCGCCCTGAGAAAAAAATCACGCCGCTGCTGGTACATCGATGCTATATGGTTGTAGCGGGCCTCATCAGCTATATACTCTGCAAGTGCATGCTGCATTGGCGTATTGACCGAAAAGACGAGGTACTGGTGCACCTTGCGGAACTCGCTCATCAGATAAGGAGGCGCACATATATATCCTATCTTCCAGCCTGTGGCGTGAAAAGTTTTGCCAAAACTGGCTACAATAAGGCTGTGGGCTGCCAGTGCTTCGAATCTGGCGGCGCTCTGGTGCTGCTGCCCATCGAATACAATGTGCTCATACACCTCATCACTCAGCACGAATGCCCCGGTACTTACCACAAGCTTTTCGAGCGCAAGCATATCCTCCTCAGTCCAAATGGTCCCGCTGGGGTTGTGCGGGGTGTTGACAATAATCAGCTTG
Organism: Cryomorphaceae bacterium; assembly: GCA_036751905.1. Taxonomy (GTDB): domain Bacteria; phylum Bacteroidota; class Bacteroidia; order Flavobacteriales_D; family Cryomorphaceae; genus T3Sed10-241. The sequence goes on along the minus strand of DAIOTP010000004.1, from coordinate 27,767 downwards.
GTTTTTCTGTTCACATGGCGCTTTACTTCATCCCAATTGGGGCGGAAGTGCGGTGCTTTCAACTCGAAGTATACAGGCGTGCCGCCGTTAAGTACAATGGGCGGCACATAACAATCGTATGCCGGAGTAAACACGAGCACCTCATCGCCCTCTTTTACCAGAGCCGTAATGGCGGTGTAGATGGCCTGTGTGGCCCCTGCTGTAACTGTAATATCTGTATCAGGATTGTAATGCCTGCCGTAGCACTTGCTCATCTTTGCGGAAATGGCTTCACGAAGTGCTGCCACACCCTGCATAGGTGCGTACTGGTTGCGGCCTTCCATCATGTGCCGTTGCACTGCATGCATCAAGCCTTCGTCCACAGCAAAGTCTGGGTAACCCTGCGATAGGTTAATGGCATGATGATCGGCGGCCATTTTACTCATTACAGTAAATATGGTGGTGCCTACCTGTGGCAATTTAGAAGAGGGTACTGATGGAGGAACCATGTTCCTGCGAAGTTATGGGTTTTGGTTGTTTCTCACTGCATCATCCGCCCAACCTTCCGGCAACGATGCAAGGTAATTTGATGTATTCCACCTTTCCTTGAAGGTCAAAAAGTTCTACCAGGATAATGTGCGGACCAATACGTGCTTTGGAGCGGTCATTGGTGGTTCCATCCCATGATATGGTGCCTTGGGTTCCAATGATTTGGTTGTTAACCAAATTGCGAATAATTCTTCCCCTGCGGTCATAAATGACAATTGTGGCAACGAAGCCAGGATTGTCGAGCGTGTAATTGATGAGCAGTACATCTTGAAATCCATCATTATCAGGACTGAACACTTCATTATCAAGCTCAAAGCTGCCAGCACTTATGCCTTCCGGCAAAAACTGCGAGTTGAGGTAGCCAGGTGTCGCAAATCCCACATTTTCAGCGGCGGAAGTCCAGTTTCCGGGGTCGTTGGTAGGCCTTGTGAAGCTCAAGCGCTCAAGCGATACCCCGCGGTAACTGCGCAGCAAGGTAAGATGAAAGCGCTCCTGGTAATCAAAGCGGTCCATTTCCTCCTGCAAAGGGTTGAGAAGAATTACCGAGCCCGAAGTGTTGGTAAATTGAGGGGTTGCCACGGTGAGAAAATTTTCGCGACGGCCCTTGGGGTAGCGTTGTATGAGCACATCCGGATTGGAAGTAAACACCATATAAGCCCCAGGGAATATGACCAATGGATCTTCAGTTATGGTGCGAACGGTACCGCTTTGGTTGCCCAATGACCAATTTTGCAAGCCTACAGCTTTGTCAGAAATATTGACAACCTCTACGAATTCTACCCCACCATCGGTGCCCGCGTTGAAAAGTACTTCATTGATGATGATGTCGCCTACCTCGCCTACTTGGGGCAAAGCTATAGAAACGACGGTGCTTTGCTCCATCGAATTGCCTACGCAATCGGCCACTCCATTTATGGTAAGGGTGTAGATTGTGCCAGTCTGCAAATTGCTTCCCAAGGTAAGTAGGATAGCCACGTTGTCCGGGTCAATGGTGCTTGCGCCAATGATGTTGATATCGGCAATGCTGAAATTATTCGTTCCAAAACTTTGCGGATCAAGCACTTCATTGAAGCGCACCTCCACTGTATTTGGATTGGTTGCCAATGCAATGCTTACTTGCGGCGGTGTGGTATCCGGTGTTGGGTCATTTACAGAATTGACCTCACCCGGGGTTCCGCCCTTGGGGTCTACGGATGCCGTCCAATTGTCGCCAGCGCGGCAAGGTTCATCCAGGTTGATTCGTTCCAGGCTCCAGCCTCCATCTTCTTTACTGCGGTCGCGGTACCAACTCAGGTCATAATTCACGCGGTCTACCAAAGCTCCGGCACTGTTGCGCAAAGGCAGCTCGCGTCCGCCGTTGGTGAGAAAAGTAGAGCTCATTCCGTCGATAAAGTACACGCCTTGAAAAGAGAAAAACTCCTGTCTTTGGCTTTCGGCAGCGCAAATCACGTATGCGCCAGGCTGCACCAGGCGCGGACGCGTGAAGTTGAGCGTAGCAAGTGTTAATCCCTGAAGCTCAATTACTTTATCGCTGGCATTGTACAGCTCAAAATACTCTGAAGGAGGGAGTTGAACCTGGGGAGTAGGATCAGCCATGATTTCGCTGATGAGCAAGTCATGAAGCTGCGGAGCTACACCGAGCTGTACGTCCACTACCGTTTCAGGCAATGGATTCAAAGAGCAGTCGAGCAAGCCATTCACTGTAAGGGTGAAAGTTGGGCCAGCCTCCAAATTTTCAGAAAGTTGCAGCAATACTTCCGTAGGTGGATCCAAGGGCTGGGCCTCAAGCACGGCTATGCCGTCGCTAAAGAGGTAACTGCCGTTGATAAGGGCTTCCACGTCCATCAACTCATTGAATCGAAGCACGAGTAAGTCCGGTGCTTCCATGAAGAAGCCCAGAAAAACTGGTGGCGTAGTATCGGGCGTGTCATTGAACACACTGTTTTGCGCTCCAGGGGTTCCACCAAGTGGTGAATTCGAAGCAATCCAGTTTTGGGCTCCGCTGCACTCCGTGAAGGGATTGATAATTTCCAGGGACCAACCGCCATTGGCTTTTGCAGGGTCGCGGTACCATGTACTGCTGTAGGTAACCGCATTGATGAGGTCACCATCCTGATTGCTCAACAAAAGTTCTCTTCCTCCATTGGTAAGGAAGGTGAGGCTCATCCCCTGCATCACATAAGCATCGGGGAAGGCACTAAAATCGTCAAGTGCACTGCTCGATACGCACATCAGGTACTCTCCTGGCATAAGTAGACGCGGGAAATTAAAACTCTGTCCAGAAAGATTACATCCCTGGATATCGATTACCTTATCACCCGCATTGAACAGCTCAAAATATTCCTGTGCAGGTAGCCCTATGGCAGGGGTAGGGTCGGCCATAATTTCGCTTATTATGATATCACCGAATTGAGGCTTTTCGCCAAAAAGGATGTCAATCACGGTATCGTCTGCGAGGGCATTGCCGGCGCAATCTTCCGGGCCACTGATGGTTAATGCGTAAGCCACTCCTACTTCGAGTTCTTCATTGAGGAAAAGACTCACCGCCATTTGGTCAAACCGGGGAACGATGTTCAGCACTGCCACCCCTCCACTGAACTCATATTCCGCGTCCAGTAGACTTTGTACGTCCATAGGTTCATTGAAAATCACCCGCACCACATCAGGTTGCACTTGTTCGAATCCTGCTATTTGAGGCGCTACGGTATCAGGACTGTCGTCAAAAATGCTGTTTTCGGCTCCGGGTGTACCTCCCTGCGGAGCCTCGGAAGCGCGCCAGTTGCTCATTCCGCTGCAAGGCGCAAAGGGGTTGATCTGCTCCAAAGTCCAGCCTCCATCCACCTTTGAAGCATCTTGATACCAAGCTGTGGTATAGGCCACAACATCTACCAAATCACCCGATAGATTGAGTAAAGTAAGGCTGTCGGCCGAGTTGGTAAGTGCCGGCCACGATACCAATCCCTGCACCGTACCGAATACCTCGAATTGCGATACATCGGTACTTCTACACAATATCACATAACTGTTGGGAAACAATACGGTTGATTCAAGAATCCTTGGGCTGGTGCCATTTACATAGGTGTACCCTGAGAGGTCAAAAAATTTATCGCTTGTAGTATTGTACAGCTCGATGAATTCCGCCTGTGGCAGGCCTACTACCGGCGTTTCGTCAACCATCAACTCATTGAATACGATTTCCCGAAAACCAGGCTCGGAAATGGTGAACCACACAAGCTCAAGCGTTTGCGGGGGCATCTCATTGCCTACCAGGTCCTCTACATCACTGACAGTAAGGCTGTAAAACTGGCCTGCTGTAAGGGGCTGGGCAAAAGTGAGCGTAACATTGAGTAATGTCGCGTTATCAAAAACGGCGCTTGCAGGGTTGCCTATACCCCCATTCACAAAATAATTGTTTGTATTGCCTGCGCTCGTAGGGTCGAGGGGCTCATCGAAAGTAAGCACTGCCTGTGTTGCTGAAAGGGCCTGCACGTTTACAACATTTGGCGGGCTTACATCGGGTGGTATAACATCTACCACAAAATTATCGAACCAATGGTTGTTGATTGGCCCTTGTGCAGTGCTTTGCAAAATGCGCACTCCTATGGCAGAGGATGTACTGACAGCATTGTCGGTAACAAAACCGAGATTTTGAAAAATACCATTGGCCCCCTGATCTATTTGAATGTTCCAAAAACCTTCGGCGCTGCGTGTCACCCTCACATTGAAAGGGTTGTTGCTCGAGCTGTTCACCTGGCTAGGAGGACCTGTAAGCAATTCGGTATCTACCCCTCCCTGCCTTCTCCAAAAGCTGATGTCTCTGGCTGTTCTTCCAAACTTGAGGAAGTAACCATTTTGTGCCGTCAGGAGGTTTGGATTGTCAGCGGCCAAAAATACATCGACAATATTGGCACCTGACACCTGAAATCTGAGGTTGATGAAAAACTCCCAGAAGGTGTCATCCATCAAGGTGTTGGGAGTGGAGAGGTAGTAGGTGGCCGCACCCGAATTGTTGCTGCGCAGCACCAGGTTGCTCTCATCGAGTGCGTAGGGAACGACAACAAATTTGTCAGTATCTCCACTCCAGGTTGGGTTTTGGGTGAAATTTCCATCCGAGAAGTCGTCGCTTACCTGCGCAAATGCAGCAGCTGTTGCAAACAGGAGCAGGCCGCTTAAGGCAAAAAATATCTTCGTATGCATCATCTATTTGAGGGGCTAAATATAGTATTTTTGCGGCCCTCGGAATGTTAATCCAATTTTAAGGAATTTATGCGAATTGCAGTTGTCGGTGCCACCGGGATGGTAGGCCGCGTCATGTTTGAAGTGCTCAGAGAGCGCAATTTTCCAGCAACTGAAATCATTGCTGTGGCTTCCGAACGCTCGGCAGGTCAGGAGCGTGAAATCGACGGGAAGACCTACCGCATACACAGCATGCAGGAGGCCATCGATGCCAGGTGCGACATTGCCCTCTTCAGCGCCGGGGGTAGCACGAGCCTCGAATGGGCACCTAAATTTGCGGAAGCAGGCACGACGGTGATCGACAACAGCTCCGCATGGCGCATGCATGCCGACAAAAAACTGGTGGTGCCCGAAATCAATGGAAACCAGCTCACTGCTGCCGACAAAATCATCGCCAACCCCAACTGCTCCACCATACAGCTCGTGATGGTGCTACAACCCATCCACAAGGCATATGGCGTACAACGCGCAGTGGTAAGCACTTACCAAAGCGTAACCGGCACTGGCAAAGAGGCCGTTGAGCAACTCGAGCGCGAGCGCCGGGGCGAGCAAGGCGCGATGGTGTACCCTTACCCAATCGACAAAAACTGCCTACCCCATTGTGACGTGTTCGAAGACAATGGCTACACCAAGGAGGAAATGAAATTGACACGCGAAACCAAAAAAATTCTCGGCGACGACAGCATCAAGGTGACTGCCACAGCGGTACGTGTACCGGTAGTGGGCGGCCATTCTGAATCTGTGAACCTCACCCTGGCCCGCGACTTCGACCTGGCGGAGCTGCGCAAAATGCTGCATGACACCCCCGGCGTGGTGCTGCAAGACAATCCCGACACCAAGACCTACCCCATGCCGCGCCACGCCCACGGCAAGGACGAGGTGTTCGTAGGCCGCATACGACGCGATGAGAGCTGGCCAAACAGCCTCAACCTCTGGATTGTAGCTGACAACCTGCGCAAAGGCGCCGCCACGAATGCCGTGCAAATTGCCGAGCTGCTGGTGGAGCGCAAGCTGGTGGGTTGATGCATGACAGCCGCTTGATGCGCTCTTTTTGCGGAAAGCAACAGAGTTCCTCATAAAGCAAGGGCCTTATCGATTCATCGCGAAAAGTAACGCGAAGTGCCCCATGCGATTTTGCTACCTTTGCGGCCGAATTTTAATTCCGCAACCTCCTCAGCTATGGAGTACAACTTCCGTGAAATTGAGCGCAAATGGCAGCAGCGCTGGGCCGAAAATGATACCTACCGCGTAGATGAATCGGCCGGGGGGCCAAAGTACTACGTGCTCGACATGTTTCCCTACCCATCAGGTGCGGGCCTGCACGTGGGGCATCCCCTGGGCTACATCGCCTCCGACATCATAGCCCGCTACAAGCGCCACAAAGGCCACAATGTGCTGCACCCCATGGGCTTCGACTCCTTTGGACTGCCAGCTGAGCAGTACGCCATCCAAACAGGGCAGCACCCCGCCATCACCACGGAAAACAACATAGCCCGCTATACCCAACAACTTAAGCGCCTGGGCTTCAATTACGACTGGAGCCGCGAAGTGCGCACCAGCGACCCAAAATACTACCGCTGGACCCAATGGATTTTCAAACAGCTCTACAACAGCTGGTACAACAAAAAAACCGACCGCGCCGAGTCCATCGACAGCCTGGTGGAGGCTTTCGCCAAAAATGGCAGCTACGCGGTGGATGCAGCCATCGACCGGGAATGGTACAAGCAGCTCGACATCAAGAACTACCCCTTTGGGGAGTACTTCGTGGGCGAGTTTACCGCCACCGATTGGGAGGTGCTTACGCCAAAACAGCGCGAAGGCATCCTGCAGCACTACCGCCTGGCCTACCTGGCTGATACCTGGGTGAATTGGTGTGAAGCCCTCGGCACCGTCCTCGCCAACGACGAGGTGAAAGACGGCCTCAGCGAGCGCGGTGGACATCCTGTGGAACAACGCCTTATGAAGCAGTGGAGCCTGCGCATCACCGCCTACGCCGACCGCCTTCTCTCCGGGCTCGACAGCCTCGACTGGGCCGAAAGCATCAAGGAAATGCAACGCAACTGGATTGGCAAATCGACTGGAGCGGCGGTGCGCTTTATGCTCGACGGGCATGAGGGCTACATTGATGTGTTTACAACCCGTCCCGATACCATTTTCGGGGTGGACTTCATGGTACTGGCGCCTGAGCACCACTTGGTAGAACGCCTTATGACGGCCGAGCAAAGCGAGGCCGTACAAGCCTACCTGAAACAGACCATGACGCGCACCGAGCGCGACCGCCAAAGCGATGTAAAGACTGTGAGCGGCTGCTTCACAGGCGCCTATGCACTGCACCCCTTCAGTGGGCAGCGCATCCCTATCTGGATAGCCGACTATGTGCTGGCCGGCTATGGCACGGGGGCGGTAATGGCTGTACCCAGCGGCGATCAGCGCGACCTCAACTTTGCGCGGCACTTTGGCCTACCCGTTACCCAGATTTTTGAAGGCATTGAAGCGGTCGATGAGGCTTACGCCGAAAAAGCTGGCACCCTCAAGAACTCCGGCTTCCTCACTGGCCTCGACATCCCCAAAGCCACCGATGAAGTGATCCTCGAACTGGAGAAAAAGCGTATCGGCTACGGCAAAATCAACTACCGTCTGCGTGATGCCATATTTTCGCGGCAGCGCTACTGGGGCGAGCCCTTCCCGGTGTACTACACCGATGAACAACCCCAACTCCTCGAAGATGCCGAGCTGCCCCTCACCCTGCCTCCGGTCGATAAATACCTCCCCACCGAGAGCGGAGAGCCGCCACTGGCACGTGCCCGCAAGGAGGATTGGCCCCTCTTCAAAGGTGAGCGCATGGAGCACAACACCATGCCAGGCTGGGCCGGCTCCTCCTGGTACTTTTTGCGCTACATGGATCCGCAGAATGAGGAGGCCATTGTATCGACGGAGCGCGCTAAATACTGGGGCGCCGTTGATTTGTATATGGGTGGTGCCGAGCACGCTACAGGGCACTTGCTCTACTCCAGGTTCTGGACCAAATTTCTATACGACCGGGGCATCATCCATTTCGACGAGCCTTTTCAGAAAATGATCAACCAGGGGATGATCCTCGGCCGCTCCTGCATACTGCTGCGCGATGTAGAGCATCCGGATACGTATGTAAGCTACGACCAGCAAGAGGCTTACCTCCAGGCCCAACCTTCGAATCAGGGTAGGCATGCCGGGCAGCGCTTCCAGCACTTGCGGGTGGATGTGAACCTCTGTGATGGCGATGTGCTTGACCGCGTGGCGCTACGCCAATGGCAGCCGGAGTTTGCGGGCGCACGATTTTTCCCGGAAACGGGCACCTTCCGCTGCGGACATGAGGTGGAAAAAATGTCGAAACGCTGGCACAATGTGGTGGACCCTGAAATGCTCTGCGACCAATACGGCGCCGATACCCTGCGCATGTACGAGATGTTTCTGGGCCCGGTGGAGCAAAGCAAGCCTTGGGATACCCAAGGGATTACTGGGGTGCACAACTTCCTTCGCAAATTCTGGCGGCTCGCGCATGACAAGGACGGGAATGTGGATTTGAGTGCTGAGATCCCTTCACGGGAAAATTTGCAAAGCCTGCACCGCTGCATCAAAAAGGTGACGGAGGAGCTCGACCGATTTTCGTGGAATACCGTGGTGAGCACGCTGATGATTGCTGTGAATGAGCTTGGTGCGCAAAAATGCAACAACCGCGAGGTGCTGGAATCCCTTACGGTGCTAATTTCGCCCTACGCGCCGCACTTCGCTGAGGAAATGTGGGAGCATTTGGGGAATGATACCTCCATTACCGCAGCGCCCTGGCCCAAATTTGATGAAGCTTATTTGGAAGATACTGCTTTTGAATATCCCGTTTCATTCAATGGAAAGATGCGCTTCAAAATGGCCCTGCCGGTGGACCTCGATGCCCATGGCGTGGAAGCAGCGGTGATGGCGAGTGCTGACGCTGCGAAGTACCTTGAAGGCAAAAGCCCGAAAAAGGTGATTGTGGTACACAAGCGGATTGTGAATGTGGTGGTTTGACATCGTACATATTCAAAAAACTTCAGGGTTCATTCGCTTATTTGGTTTTCTTGCCATTCTGACGATTGCATGTAAATGCCTTATGGCAATATCCTAATCCCTTCATGCGTTTAGCTAAAAACCAAACGCTCAGCCATGAAGAAGTCTTGTTTATCTGCTGCTTTGGTGCTCACTGCCATAATGGTGGTGGCCCAAGAATCTCCAAGGGCGTACCGCAGCGCCATCAAGCTTTACAACCTCACCGACTGGGAAGACTACACCGTAAATGGCGCGTACAATGACACCAATTTCTATGTCCACAGGGACTTTGCACTGCGCATTTTGCACCCCACCATTGCTTACCAATGGCAATCAAACCAAGGACATTACCACGAGATTGAGCTCATCACGCTACAGGTGGCGCACACCGAACGATTCACAAAGTCGTCGACGCCTGCCATGGGAAACACTAGCCAGACCGTTGTGAGCGAAATCACTACTCGGGCAGCACTTTCAGTGCGTTACGAATACCAAATGAGTTTGCGCCCGCAACACGAGAGGCCTTGGGACTTGTCATTGGGAGTGGGAGTGAACCCGTATTACTTTTTCCAAATCTATTCCGCTGAAATATCCACAGTCTTCCCAACCTCGGTGAGCACTTTTGGCACGCGCGTCTTTGCAGTACCGCGATTCACATGGCACCTGTCGCCCCGAATTTTCTTGGATGTCAACATTCCGATATGCCTTGGTGAGTACCGCCACCAATCACGCTACAACGAAAACCCTGTGATCCCAATAAGCGAAAGGAGGAAGGGAGAAATCGATTTTACTGCAATGCCAGCCTTGTACAGCGGCCGCATCGGAATTGGTGTCAAGCTTAACTGACCAAAGGAGTCCGCTCACATACCGAAAATGGCGTAATTTCGTTTTGGAATGGTATTTGACTTGTCCCCTGCATGATTCGCTTCATCACATTCATCTCAGTCGTTTTGCTCGCTATGCCTTTGCTTTCGCAAGAGAAAGCGCCCAAAGTGAGCATGGATACCCTGGCGTACCACAAGTTGCCTTCGGTTCCACAAAATGCTTATGCAGTTGGAGAATACCTGCGGTTTCGCCTGCACTACGGCCTGGTGGATGCCGGGGAAGCAGAGCTCACCATTTACCCTTCGCCTAAGCAATACCAAGGGCGTGACGCATATCACATTGTGGGCACGGGCCGCACGCTGGGAGCATTTAACTGGTTCTACAAGGTAGAAGATACTTATGAAACCTACCTGGACAAGAATGGCGCCTTTCCTTGGGAATTTGTGCGCGACATCAAAGAAGGGGGGTACAAAAAGTACCAGAATTACAAGTTTTACCAGGACAAAGCGGCTGTAACCACACACAAAGGCGACACCTTTGGGAGCCTGACCTACGCCCAAGACATGCTGTCGGCCTTTTACTATGCCCGCACGCTCGACTTCACGCATGTGAAAATTGGCGATATATTTACCATCCCCACATTTGTGGATGAAGAAAACTATCCCCTGCAAATCAAATTCATTGGCAGGGAAACCCTCAAGAGCCGCACGGGCAGCTACAAGTGCCTGAAATTTGTGCCTGTGGTGCAGAAAGGACGCGTGTTCAAAGATGAGGAAGACATGATTGTGTGGATTACTGATGATGCCAACAAGATTCCCATCCTCGCGAAAGCCAAAGTACTTGTGGGCTCAATCAAAATGGAGCTCGTTGAATACAAAAATGTACGCAATCCTATGGCCCGCATCGATTGAGGCGAGGCGCAGGTGCATCACATGTTGAAATCCGGGAAATTTTATTTTCCCATGGCATTTGTATGATTGGACGAAATAATTCCAAGCCAACATTGCCATGTCCTAAAACATTCTCAAGACCTTGGGACAAGTCAAAACCCATTTCTAGATGAAACCTTAGTGCCGATAAACAGTAAAATACCCCGTCGCAACCAAGCCCTTTAGAACTAAATTACTTGTTGTGTTTCGGACGAAATATTGGCGCGCAATCCTGTTGCTCTTTTTGCTTTTGACAGCAAAAACACAGGCGCAAAACCCACATCTAATCAATTACCAGGCTGTTGCAAGAAATATGCAGACAGGCAAAGAAATAACCAACAGGGAAGTATACCTGCTGGTGGTGATCCGTGCAGGAAGCCCAAATGGAGAGGTGGTATACCAGGAAAGCCATGATGGCATTGTGACCGATGCTTTTGGGCTTTTCAATATCCACATTGGGGGAGGCCAATCCTTAGGAACTTCTCTTTCAGGGATTGACTGGGGGCGCAACAACCATTGGCTTGAGCTCTCCATCGACATTGGCGAAGGCCTTGAATCATTTGGGGCCATGCAATTTGTTGCAGTGCCCTATGCCATGCACGCCCGCACGGCAACCTTTGTAGATGACGCCGACGCTGACCCCACCAACGAGCTCATCACAGGATTCGGCTTCGATGCTGCCAGCAGTACCCTGCACATCAGCGATGCCGGCGGCACCCGTGAGGTCGACCTCGGAAGCCTCAACAATGAAGCATTTCAAGGGCTGGAAGGTGTAGGCT
>DAIOTP010000004.1:0-16308 GCA_036751905.1 Cryomorphaceae bacterium | reverse complement strand
GTCGACCTCGGAAGCCTCAACAATGAAGCATTTCAAGGGCTGGAAGGTGTAGGCTTTGACCCAGATGAAAGCACCCTCAGCATCAATGACGGGATTCAAACTTTCGACCTCAACCTCAGCACACTCATCAACGACGCCGACGCTGACCCGACCAACGAGCTCATCACAGGATTCAGTTTCGATGCTGCCAGCAGTACCTTGCACATCAGCGATGCCGGCGGCACCCGTGAAGTCGACCTCGGAAGCCTCAACAATGAAGCATTTCAAGGGCTGGAAGGTGTAGGCTTTGACCCAGATGAAAGCACCCTCAGCATCAATGACGGGATTCAAACTTTCGACCTCAACCTCAGCACACTCATCAACGACTCCGACGCTGACCCGACCAATGAGCTGATACAGGCAGGTAGCATGTCGATCACCCCTGGTGGGAAATTGAGCCTTGTGGAGGCGGGCGTTACGCATGAAGTTGACCTTGCTCCAGCCATTTTTGCCTTGAGCACTACCCCCTGGGCTTTCAACGCTGTGGAGCAAACCGTGCACAACACAAATCAACGGATTGGAATAGGAACTGACAGCCCATCTGCCAAACTCGAAGTGAGGGGCGATCCAATTGGCACATCACGGATTGCCCATTTCACGAAAAGTGATGGAAATTCCGTAATGCAAATCGCTGAAAATAGAATTCAAATCAATAAGAGCGTTGGCACCCATATAGATGGTAGCCTGCACTATTTGCCCACAATTCTGACCAAAACAACACCCGCGCCAACCGAAGTGTATGAGGTGAACGACAATGACCACTACATTGTAGTAAAGAAAATCCACGAGCCACCTGGAAATGGCATATCAGTTCATACGGTAATGCTGCCCCCTGCTCATGAACACTTCGGCAGGAAGCTTACCATCGTTAGGGCGGGCGATTACAATACGTCATTCACGGTGCGCATCACCAGCCAGGCGAGTAATATCAATTATGAAACGGAACCTCTAAAATTAGAAGACGATCCCGTAAGCGCTGTCACCTTGATGTCGCTTGGTGCCGATGGCTGGATTGTTGTGAATGCAGTACAATGGGATTAAGAGTCATTGTGTATGTCTTGATGTCGCTGGCTTTGCTTCACAAAGCACATGCGCAAACCTCCGCTGGCAGGCAGGTGCTGGGTTGCTATGGAAAAAGTGAGCAATTTGCCGGCAAGTACACGATACAAAGCACTTCAGGAGAAGCCGTTGTGGGCAACATCAGCAAAAATGGTAGCAGCTACACACAAGGATTTCATCAACCAAAAAGCACAGAACTACTTTTTGGACAAATTGAAACGACCCCTGCATCATGCCCCACATCTAGCGATGGCCGGGCTGAGATCGTTGACATTCAAGGCTGCGAGGGCCCTTACGAAATATTGTGGAGCAACGGAATGACCGGCACATTGAATGACCGCAATGCTCCGGGCACCCATTCGGTGAGCATTCGATCAGGAACTTGTACAACTGTAATTGAATATCAAATTGTTGTTGATCCGGAAAACTTCTGCCTTCTGCGGTTTTTTACCGCTTTTTCGCCAAATGGGGATGGCATCAACGACATATGGACCATCGAAAATGTGCAAAGACCGGAATATAGCGAAAACACCATCGAAATTTTTAACCGCTGGGGTCAGCGCATCTGGAAAGGCAATAATTACGACAACCGACAGGTGTATTGGGATGGAAAGGACCTCAAAGGAAATAGCCTGCCCCCCGGAACCTACTTTTATGTGGCCGATGTTTCGGGAACGGTTCACAAGGGGTACATTGAACTGACCATGTAATGCGCGCGTTCATCATCATAGCTTTCACAGGACTTTGTATACCGCTTGCGGCCCAGCAACATGCGTTGTACAGCAATTACATTTTTAACCTGTACATGGTGAACCCTGCCTACGCCGGGGCACGGGATGCCATGTCGGTATCAATGAGCACACGCCACCAATGGATAGGACTTGAAGGCGCGCCGCGCACACAGAATTTTACCGTGCACAGTCCCCTTGCAATGCGGTCGATGTCGGCGGGATTCATCGTCCAGCACGATGTAATTGGAGCAAGACAGGCTACGAGTGCCGCGGCAACCTACGCATACCGGGTCAAGCTCAGCGAGAGCAAAATGCTCTCCTTCGGTCTTCAAGCGGGGTTGATCAATTACTTTATTGATCCTCAAAAGATGGATTTTGCCCTACCCAATGATCCTGTGATGTACACACTGACAGGCAGCAAGCTCTTGGTCAACTTTGATTTCGGCGCAATGTATACAAGCAACAATACCTACCTGGGCATCAGTGCCATGAACCTCAATAGAGCGAGATTGGCAGGTACCGAATTCAATGACAACCGATTGCAACCCACATTAAATATCATTGCGGGGCACATGATGCCAATCAATGAAGACATCACATTGAAGCCAAGCGCCATTGTGCGCAAAGGAGTTATGGATCCATTGCAATTCGATCTCAATATGGGGGTCAGATTCTACAATACGTTATGGATCACAACCAGCTATCGCCATCTTTTCGGAGCCGTGTTCTCGGCTCACTATCTCATCCGGGAAAAATTGCACATCGGCTATGCCTTTGACTGGGCAATGAATGGACTGGTGGCGCGCCAAAGCGGTACCCACGAAATATTCCTTGGAATCGATTTGAATGTATACCGACACAAAGCCCTCCATCCGCGATTCTTCTAATGTACAGCCGAGCTCTCATATTGACAGGCATTTGGGCCTTTACAAGCTTCATCCCAAAGGATGAGGAGCCCCGGATTAACCCTCAGCCGCATGTGGAGGTTTGTGCACAATGGCTCGAACTGGCACAAAACAACGAGCACGAAGCCGCATACGCAATGATGGTGAAAGGACAAGTTCGCAATTGTGAGGGTGCTGATATACTGTATTACAGAGCTAGGGTGCTTTCGCAAAGCAATAAAACCAATGCAGCCTTGGAAGCTCTTGAATCTCTTTTTGAAAAGTACCCCAATGACGAGCGTTATGCCCCGGAGCTTAGTAGAGTGCTACAGCTCAAGGAAATGAAGGCTTCAGCAGCGCCCATTGAAATCATTTTGCCCAGTGGTTTAGAGCAACCCGGCTCGGTAATGCCTGCATTTATTTATGGATCCACATTGGTAAACGTATTCAAACCTGAGGAACATGAACAGACTTCTTTCCCGTACAACCGTTCTGCAATTCCAAGGCCTACCCTTGCTCCACTGTCCGAATCGGCAGATGCCAAGCTGGGCGACCTTCTCTCCTATTTGCAGAAGCAAGACTTTGATTACTTGGGGCAAGGAGTGGTAGGGCCTGACAGCAATTTTATATTCACAGCGGCATACGCAGGCGCATTGCAAGGGAAAAAGAAGGCGGGCAAAACCAGTCTGTACCAAAGCAGCCTTCGCACAACTGACCGACGCTTACACATACTTGATTTTTGCAACAACGATACCAATGATGGTTTTCCGGCCTACCACAGAGAGAGCAATACCTTAATATTTGCCAGTGACCGAAATGGGGGCAGCGGAAAGATGGATCTCTGGAAATCCACTTTGGGCAGCGATGGTTGGAGCACACCTGTACCCCTGTCTTCAAAGGTGAATACAAAGCACGATGAATTATTTCCCGAGGTGCATGGTGACACCCTATACTTCAGCTCCAACCGCGAGGACATGGGTTTCGGCGGTATGGACATTTATGCCTATTGCTTTAGCCTCGACAGTTTATGGAACATGGGCTATCCCATCAACGGCCCTTACCATGATTTTCGTATACTTTTTACAGGACAAAATTCGGCGGTAATCACCTCCGATCGTCCGTCCAAGTACAGCGGCGACAAGGTGTTCACACTTCGCTGGGCGCTCAAAGAAAGCTTTTTCGAAGCCCTCGTGGGCCAATTGGAATGCACAGAGGGCGTTGTGGGACAAACGGTTGTATTGATTGACCTCAAAACCAAAGCACAGCACCGCAGCACCATCGAGGCAGATGGAAGTTTCATTTTCTCCCACATCAAAGGACAATCAGAATTTGAAATTCAGCTGCCTGATGTTCCCGACCACGCATGCCAGAAGTTGAGCCTCAAGTCGGGTGATGGGCAAGTATTGAAGGAAATACAGTCAGATGGTCACCGCGGCTTTCAATTTGTGTTGCTCAGTCCTTTGGACTACCATCTTGAACGTCTTGTTATCGAAGATGAAAGTCAACTCAGCAATGACCTATTCAATGGCTTGCTGCAGGCAGGTGCTTCTACAGCAGATGTGGCTCCCGCCGATTCGGGATATACCAGTACGGGTGAGGAATGTGAGGCCCATGCACCTCAATGGGTGTTATATTTTGGCCATGACAATGCCGAGATGGAGCAGTCGCACACGGCCAATATTGAAGACATTGTACAATTTGCTAAAGCAAATCCGCGCTGCAGGCTATTGGTTGAAGGACGCGCTGACGCAAGAGGCAATGACTGGTACAACGACATCCTTTCCCTGCGAAGAGCAGCGGCAATAGCACGCGCCATGGAAGGTTCCGGAATTGAAAAAACAAGAATAAGAACAATCGCCCACGGTGGAGGTAAGCCACTTAACCATTGCGCTGAAGGCGTTCATTGCACAGAGGAAGAGCACGGCGAAAACCGTTGTGTGACGGTTGGAATCGACAGAGGTCAATTCTCTAGGTAATCCGATGTCTGCGCCATACTCATTTGCTTCTGCCTTTGGAGTACAAGCCGTACATTTGCAGCTCCCAAATACAGCGCTGCTTCAAGCATGAGCGATCCCATCAAGCACGAGTGTGGTATAGCACTCTTAAGGCTTAGAAAGCCACTTACCTATTACCGTGAAAAGTATGGCACTTCTTTTTACGGACTCAACAAGCTGTACCTCCTAATGGAAAAACAGCACAACCGCGGACAAGACGGTGCTGGCATTGCCAACATCAAATTGGATATGCCTCCCGGCCACCGGTACATAAGCCGTCACCGCTCCAATAGCCAAAAGCCGATACAAGATGTATTCGACTACGCCAACGCACGCTTTCGCGAAATAGAACGCCGCCAACCAGAACTCCTCCGCGATGTGGAGTGGCTCAAAGCCAATGAAGCGTTCACCGGCGAGCTCTTTCTCGGGCACGTGCGCTATGGCACTTTCGGCAAAAACAACATTGAGAGCTGCCATCCCTTTTTGCGGCAAAACAACTGGATGACCCGCAACCTTGTGGTAGCCGGCAACTTTAACCTTACCAATGTAGACGAACTCTTCCAGTTCATGGTGAGTATCGGCCAGCATCCTAAAGAAAAAAGCGATACCGTAACGGTAATGGAAAAAATCGGTCACTACCTAGATGTAGAAAACGACCGGATTGTTGAGAAATATAAGGCGCTGGGATACAGCAAGCAAGACATAACAGCGAAAATAATTGAACACCTGGACATCGCCTCCATTTTGCGCAGTAGTGCGGAAGATTGGGACGGAGGCTATACCATGGCAGGCCTCATTGGGCATGGTGATGCTTATGTACTTCGCGATCCCCACGGCATAAGACCCGCTTTTTACTACGCTGATGATGAGGTGGTGGTTGTGGCTTCAGAAAGGCCAGTGATTCAAACCGCATTCAATCTTAAATCAGCTGATATCCATGAGTTAAAGCCTGGACATGCTGTAATCGTCAGGAAAAATGGACAGTTCAGCGAAGTCGAAATTTCAGCCCCGACTGTCCGCAAAGCCTGCTCCTTCGAACGCATCTACTTTTCACGGGGAAGCGATGAAGATATATACCGCGAGCGCATATCCCTTGGACATCTCATTGTACCCTCAGTGCTAAAGAGTATAGACTACGACTTGAATCACAGCGTATTCAGCTTTATACCAAATACTGCTGAAGTTGCCTTCTTCGGGATGATGAAAGGCCTCGAAGACCACCTCAACAGGGTAAAAGAAGAGAAAATACTCGCGATGGGCGCTCAGATTGACCCTGTAGAGCTTCACAACATCCTCACCATGAGGCCACGCATGGAAAAGATTGCCGTGAAAGATGCAAAATTGCGCACCTTTATTACCCAGGATGAGTCGCGTGATGATATGGTAGCCCATGTGTATGACATTACATACGGCACCGTTGAAGCCGGGGTCGACAACCTCGTGGTAATCGACGACAGCATTGTGCGGGGCACTACCCTAAAGCGCAGCATCATCCGCATTTTGGCCAGGCTTTCGCCAAAAAAGATTGTTGTGGTATCAAGTGCCCCTCAAATCCGCTATCCAGATTGTTATGGCATTGACATGGCCAAGCTGGGTGATTTTATTGCCTTTCAGGCTGCCATTTCGCTGCACCATAAAAACGGTAGCACGCGCATTCTCGATGAAGTGTATGAAAAATGCAAGGCCCAACACAAAATCGACAAGCACGAAGTGAGTAACTATGTGAAGGAAGTGTATGCCCCGTTCAGTGATGCCGACATATCGGCTGAAATATCCAAATTGCTTACACCCGAAGGCATTGACTGTGATGTGGAAATACTCTACCAAAGCATTGATGACTTACACAAGGCCTGTCCCAACCACTTGGGCGATTGGTACTTCAGTGGTGACTATCCTACCCCCGGTGGTAACCGTGTGGTAAACCGTGCCTTTATAAATTACTATGAAGGCCGCAATGAAAGAGCGTATTAGCAAAAGGCGAAAAATCCACTGGATCTGAACGCAGTATGCTTCATGTGTGCTATTAAGACCGCCTTTTCAACATTGAACACTTTCTTGAAGCATTCAGAGAGGTATCAACAAAAACAGCCTCCCATTCGGAAGGCTGTTTACTGTCACAGTTGTTTGTGCTTTATGCTGCTTGTGGCTTGCTGTCGAGCATCACGATGTGGTGCACCTTCACATCGGTGCGGTAGCGCTTAATGCCTGCCTTATCGGTGTATGCCAGCTGCAGCAGCTTGCCTTCTACCTTCACCTTTCGGCCCTTGCTGAGGTATTGCTCAGCGATGCTCGCCTGTATGGCCCAGGCCACGAGGTTGTGCCATTGGGTACTTGGTTTGCGGCCCTCTTGTGTGGTTTGTTCCCCCTCGTTGGTAGCGAGGCGCATGCGGGCTACTTTGTTCCCGTTGCTGAGGGTGCGTACTTGCGGATCATTGCCGAGGCGGCCTATGAGGGTAACCTGATTGCTTAGAGTTTTCATGTCTTCAACTTTAAATTACGTGATGAAATTCTGCGGATTTGTGGGCCTTAAGCTTCGGCCTTTTTGTCAAGAAGGAGGATGTCGGTGATGCGCACTTCGGTACTTTGGCGCTTGAGCCCTTCTTTGTCGGTATATTCCCTGTGCACCAGGCGGCCTTCTACGAGGAGGTACTTGCCTTTAGCGAGGTACTTTTCAGCAAATTCGGCTTTGCCCTCCCAGGCCACCAGGTTGTGCCATTGGGTGTTGTCAATTCTGTTGCCTTTGGCGTCGCGGTAGCTTTCGTTGGTAGCGAGGCGCATACGGGCCATTTTGCTGCCTTTGTCAAGGGTTTTAATTTCGGGGTTGCCGCCGAGGTGGCCGATGAGTTGAACTTTGTTTACAGGTGCGTTCATGATTTCTGCGTTTTTAAGGGTTGTTAAATGTGTGCTTCAGCGTGTGCTTTCTGCGGATTTGGATTTGTTTGGTTTTACGATTCTGAGCGTCCTCAGGGTGATATTGTCGACCGACGATGCAAAGGTGAAGCGGCCTCCTGAATATAGCCGTATGCTAGACGTTTATATCCGTTTATAAACGTTTATAAACGGATAGATCCGCACTGGGAGCGGATTTCAGAGAATTACGACACGCTAAAAATTTGATGGTAAAAGGCTTTTTTCAGATGCCTTTTTGGGAGAAATTCATCCCAACCTGAATAGCCTGGCAGGGATTTGCAACGTTCGGGACATACGGTCCCCACCGCCATAAGTCAGAACGCCCATACTCTGAAAGGTTCAAATCAAAGTCCACCAGACGATTTGCCTGTGGCCCTATCTCGCATACAACTTCAGCCCAATTCTAAACTCAGGCCATCCACCCCTCCACGTCCGCAAGCTGCACCGCCGGCACTTCGAGCTTGTTCTTTTTGCGGAAGCCATTGAGCTTTTGGTGCACTGCTGTAGCCTTCTCCTTGCGGAGGGCTTCCACACTGCTGTAGCCCGCGGCGATGAGGTGGGGGGCCCACTCCGCTGATACACCGATGGCCACAAAGTCGGCCGGGGAGGCCACGGCGGCTTTTTTCTCGGGCCGCATTTGGGGGAAGAAGAGCACTTCCTGAATGCTCACATTTCCCGTAAGGAGCATTACGAGGCGGTCGATGCCGATGCCCATACCCGCCGTAGGGGGCATGCCGTACTCGAGCGCACGCAGGAAGTCGTGGTCGATGAACATGGCCTCGTCGTCCCCTTTTTGCGAAAGCTTGAGCTGCTCCTCGAAGCGCTCCCGCTGGTCGATGGGGTCGTTGAGCTCGGTGTAGGCGTTGGCCAGCTCCTTGCCATTGACGATGAGCTCAAAGCGCTCGGTGAGTTCGGGGTTGTCGCGGTGCTTTTTGCACAGGGGCGACATCTCAATGGGGTAATCGGTGATGAAGGTGGGCTCCACGAGGTGGCCTTCACACTTTTCGCCAAAAATCTCGTCGATGAGCTTGGCCTTGCCCATGCTCGGGTCGGTATCGATGTGGAGGTCTTTGCAAGCCTGTCGCAGGGCCGCTTCGTCCATGCCGCTGATATCGATGCCGGCGTATTGCCTGATGGCATCGGTCATGGTGAGGCGGCGGAAGGGCGCTTTGAGCGAAATGCGCTTGCCGTTGATTTCCACTTCGGGGCTGCCATTTACTTCGGTGGCCACCTTTTCGATCATCCTTTCGGTAAATTCCATCATCCAGCGGTAATCCTTGTAGGCCACGTATATTTCCATGATGGTAAACTCCGGATTGTGGGTGCGGTCCATGCCCTCATTGCGAAAATTGCGCGCAAACTCATACACCCCATCGAAGCCACCCACGATGAGGCGCTTGAGGTAGAGCTCATTGGCAATGCGCAGGTAGAGCGGGATGTTGAGCGCATTGTGGTGGGTGGTGAAGGGCCGCGCCGTGGCACCTCCCGGGATGGGCTGCAGGATGGGCGTTTCCACCTCGAGGTAGCCAAAGTCGTTGAAATAGCGTCGCATGGTGTCGATGATGCGGGTGCGCTTGATGAAGGTATCGCGCACACCGCGGTTGAGCACCAGGTCCACATAGCGCTGCCGGTAGCGCTGCTCAGGGTCGGTGAAGGCGTCGTAGGTGCGGCCCTCTTCATCGGTTTTGGGATTGGGCAGGGGCTTGAGCGATTTGCTGAGCAGCCTGAACTCCTTCACATGCAGGGAGGTTTCGCCTACCTGGGTTTTGAACACGAAGCCCCGGGCGCTGATAAAGTCGCCGCGGTCGATGTGTTTTTTGAAGAGGTCGTTGTAGAGGTATTTGTCCTCACCGGGACATATTTCATCGCGGTTGAAGTAGAGCTGCAGGCGCCCGGTATGGTCATAAAGCTCAGCGAAAGATGCCTTGCCCATGATGCGCTTGCCCATGATTCGACCGGCTACCTGCACTTCCTCCCAGCCATCGGCACCCTCGGTATAGCCATCGGTAATCTGCACTGCGGTGTGGCTTACGGCCACTTCCTCGGGTGGGTAGGGGTTGATGCCCGCCCGACGTATTTCTTCAAGGGTTTGGCGGCGTATTTGCTCTTGTTCACTCAGATGCTCTGCTGACATGCGCTTAAAAATTTGCGCAAAGATAGCCATTCGCAGGGGTTGGGCGCTGCCTTGCTTAAGAGCCCCGTACAGAGGTATCATGATTGATACCATATTGCGTAACGTATTGATATAGATCACATATTGGCGCTACAGAAGTTCTACAGGGATTACTTCGTACAGACGCTACATTTAATTCGGTCCAATGCCATTGGCTAATCCCTAAATTTGCGGCACATTATCAAAACCATGAAGCCTAAGCCGCGTCTTGTTCGTGCTCCATTTGCCGTAAGGGCTCCACTCTTCTCAATGGTGTTATTAAGCCTTTTATTTCAAAGTTGCCTACAGCGATACTACAATCAGGCCGAGCACGATGAGCCTTTCGCCATTGTAGACGGCGGCAAGGTAGAGGGCCTGGAAGAGAATGGAATTCTTGTGTTTCGCGGCATGCCCTACGCTGCTCCGCCTACAGGCCCTTTGCGCTGGCGACGCCCCATGTCCATTGTAGATTGGAAGGGCACACTCCAAGCACACAAGTTTGGTCCCGATCCAATGCAAACTCCTTTTCCGGGTGATCAAGCCGTTTTGGGCACCACCCCCGATGAGGACTGTTTGTACATCAACGTGTGGCGTCCGGGTAAAATTCCGATAGGCGAAAAACGTCCAATATTGGTTTGGATACATGGTGGAGGCGGTGTGACAGGAGGTTCATCGGCACCCATTTATGATGGGAGCGCCATTGCAAGGGAAGGAATCATTTTTGTGAGTTTCAACTACCGTCTTGGTCGTTTTGGATACTTTGCTCATCCGGCATTGAGTACCGTCCCCGACGGAGCATTGGCCAACTATGCGCTGATGGATCAGGCGGCTGCGCTACGATGGATTCAGCGTAACATTACGGCTTTTGGCGGCGACCCGAAGCATGTCACCATCATGGGTGAGTCGGCTGGAGGGGCAGCAGTATTGCACCATTTGCTGCATGCATCTTCAAGAGAGTTATTCAGTGCCGCCATAGTTATGTCAGGGGGTGGGCGCAAGCACCTTCTGGGAGGGCTTTCTATGGAGGAGGCTGAGCTTCGCGGCTTGTATTTTGCCCGAAAACACGGCATTGAGGGCAGTGATTCGGGCGCAGTGACTGCACTTCGAGCCCTGTCGGCCGAAAAAATTGCAGAGGGCCTGAGTCTTGATTTTCGCGAGAAGAAAGATACCACCTACGCAGGAGGCCCCATAGAGGATGGCAAACGGATACTTGGCTCGCCCGAAGCCCTTTTTCTAAAAAGCAATTTCCTCAGGATTCCTCTGCTGATTGGCACTTCGGATATGGAAATACCACACTTCGACGTACCTGATGTTGCGCAGCCCTTTTCCATTTTCGGAGCCGACAGTGCGCTGGCAAGGGCCTTGTACAACCCTGATGGAAGGTTGAGCAATGATGACGTGATCAATGCCATAGGCGCTGATGTAACCATGCATGAGCCGGCGCGATTTGCAACGCGGCAAGCAGCCCTCAATGGAATGCCTGCATGGCGCTATCGTTTCAGCTACGTGGCCGATGCAGAACGCTCAGCAAAGAAGCATGCAGCCCGTGGCGATGAAATACCTTTTGCGTTGGGCACTCTGGAGCAGCGGTATGGCAAGGCCGTAAGCACCAACGACTCCATTGCAGCCGCCAACTTCCTGAAAGTAATAGTAGCTTTTGCATCACAAGGCAGGCCATGGCTTGGTGATAAAAACGAACAATGGTGGCCCCAGGCGGGTGCCGTATCTACTGATGTGATGATTTTCGGCGCAGAAGGCAACGCCCAACTCGTGCCTGACCCGCTGAACGAGCGCCTAAATCTGGTAGAGAAGCACATAAAGAGCACTCCACAACAATTGCCTTAGTGTATTTTGAGGTATACAAAGTTTACTGATTGCATGTACAAGCTTTTCTGACAGATTCCTTACGTGCAGTATACACCCATTGCATTTCAATCAAGCGCAGTTCGGGCAGGAAAAGTTATCATTATCTTCGTGCTCTAAAAAGAACACTTCGTGTTTCGGCAATGATTTATCCCTTTACACTGCAATGAAAAACATACTTGTATTCTCGAATTTCACAAAAGCATCCCATCAAGCTGAAAAACTGGCCATCGGCTTTGCCAAGGCGCACAAAGCGCGGCTCCATGTGCACCATGTTGCGATGGAGAATGGCCTTGCGTCAGCTGCAAATGAACTAGAGAAAATTGTATCCTTTGCCAAAAGTGAGGGCATAGAAGCTGTCAGCGTTCTGGAGCATGGTGACTTTTATGCTTTGGCCCCTACAATGGCCAAAAAAGTGCAGCCCGAATTGGTTGTGATAGGAAGCATTGGTGCTGAAAGCTTCGATCTTGCTCATTTCGGCTCAGCTATTTACAAGCTTGTACGCAGTCTTCCTTATCCCAGCCTGGTGCTGCATAGCAAAAGCAAGCTGCCTGCCAATGGATTTCAAAAAATATTGCTGCCCATAGCTCCTCACCCTGAATTCTTTAAGCTCTTTGGGGCAATCAAAATGCTTTTGTCTCCTGAAGGGTCTGTGTTCATTTACACGGTATTACATCCAAAGCATGCACACGAACAGGTCTACGTGGACAACATGCAGGCTGCCCGAGAATATTTCGAAAGCCATCACATAAAGTGTGAGGTCCTTCAGGAAGAGGCCTCTGTGACTTCTGGCTACGCTGGCCTCAGCCTGAGAGCCATGGCAACCCATGGGATGGACTGCATTGCCATTGCAGCCGATGTATCAAAACGCAACCAGCACTTCGGGAAAATGGAAAAGGAAGCCGTTTTGGCCAATGAGGAAGGATACCCTATTATTTGCGTGAACACTGACCTTTAAGTCGTTGGCTTCATTCGCTCGCGATTCCATTCTTTCGGCTTCGCAAAAGGTCATCGAATCTTTGATGGAAGAGATTTTGAACGATATTTCAGTCCAATAAGCATATTCATTTCTGTGCTGTTCTGCTCTCGCGGTATTCGATTTGGAAAACTCCATCCACAAAATTTTTCATCCCTTTCATGTCCTCCTTTGCGAGTCGCTTTCCTGTTTGTGCCAGCATGAAAAGACCCAAACCAAGCACAGCACCACCAAGCGCAATGTACAGACCCCAAAGATCGTAGCCAAGGGTATACTGTGAACTTGCGATCATAAGGCCTACAAGCACCGTAAAGCCAGCAAAGCCATAAAAAAACATAAACATGGTCCATACTGCAGGTGCAGGAGCGGTAAGGCAACGAATAACCGTAGCTGGGTACGCTGGATCATCTTCCTCGGCCTGGGCAATACTGATGTCCATTTGTGGGGACCAAAAATGCTGTTTTTGGGGAGGCATACAGAGCACGATGTGGCCTTTCACGATGGCGCTGCGCAGATCCCCAGGGTTATGCTTCCGCAAATGTAGCAGCAAAAGCTGTTCAGCATCCTCAAAGGACAGGTTGCTCACGATACGGAAACGCGGCCTAAAGTCGAGGTCGCTCATGCAGTGGAGTGTAGGTTGATATTGCCGAAAGTAGCAATTACGGCGAAAACTTCGTTGGCTTTCAAAAAAAGCAGGCGAAATGTCCATTTATAAAGCAAAAAAATTCAACCAGACACAGTATAATGCCAGTATATGCCCGCGGTACATCAGTGGAGGTCCTGCAGGCCAACAGCTTTTAGCGCATTGGTCAAATGCGCAATCCATGCAAACCTTAATTTTTTATTTTACAGGTGCTTACGCCAAAAGGAGCATAAAGAGGGCAGAAACTCACAAAGCTCGTGAGCACAAACACTGCGGCAAGGATAAGCAACACCAAGCCTAAGGTTCCTGCAATTGTCCCTGTAAAATAAAGTGCCGCAATTACCGCCGCTATCGAGAAGCGGATGATACGGTCTGTTAAACCCATGTTCTTTTTCATTTTTTTATTTTAACCTGTTCATTTATCGATGCTTCAAAACGGTAATCATAAATACTTCATCACAACAGTTCGAAATACCCAGCTTGCGAAGAAGCGTGGGCACTACATTGCTTCCTTTGGCTATATGGCTTTGGTTGTTATGATAAAGGTATCGAAAATAGCGAACCCCATTGGTGACCTTATACACAATATTGTATTCAACATAATTTATTTGGAAGTGAGCGTGATGCGGCATCTCTTGTTTTGGTGCGATCTTTGTCATTCTTAAATTTGAACCAAAAGGTTTCCTGTCTGGATTTACCATGAAATTGTACACCATGAATATTTACACCGCACTATTTTTGGTTATTTCCCTAAGCACATGTCAGGAAGTAACAGCCCAAAACAAACAGCAATACATCCTCTACGTCAATAGCCATAAAGCACAATGCCAGGGTGAGGCGATGATGAGCTGCCTCCTCGTTCGCAAAGACACCCTACCCGGCACAGCTTGGGAGTTCATGGATCCCCATATCGAAGGCTTTGAATACAAACCGGGCAACCTTTATACCATCCGTGTTGAAGAGGAGACCCTGCCACGAGACAAGGTAATGGCCGATGCATCGTCAAAACGTTTTCGTTTGATCAAGGTGGTAGATGTGCGCCCTGATTTAAGCCTGCGCATCAATGACATTTGGGTATTAACCCATATCGAGGGGCAAGAATTTCATGGCAATGCTGGCAATGAGCCCCCCTATTTGGAACTGCATGTAGCGGACGGGCGCTTTATGGGCAAGGATGGGTGCAACCGTTTTCAAGGCATCATTGAAGACCTGGGAATTTCGACCTTGATTCTTGGGCCAGCAGCAGGAACAAAAATGCACTGCCCTGACGACCAAATTTCGCCACAATTTCGCAGTTTGCTTGGGCAAGTCAATGGCTACAAAATAGAGCATATGCAGCTCAGGCTGCAAAATAAGGAGGGCTCTGAACTGCTTCGGTTTAAAAAGGTGGACTAAAATGCAAAAAAGGAAATCTCAATCGATGCATTCCAGTATTATGTCATATCTCTGTTTGAACAGTCCAATTGCGCTTAATGATTGCACCTCTTCATAAAAGGAACTCCCCCGTACATTTATGACATTTTCCCAAGAACCGCTTTGGTGTCTTCGGCTGATGGTAGAAAAATTTGGTTCATGAAGGGAAAGACAGTGTTCCTATGCATGTACTCAAGATTGTCAATAATATCAATTGCTTCATGGTTGTAGGTTCACTTTCAAAAATAATTCGGATTTATTTTAAAATCCCTGGTATCCGGTTTAATTTCGGTATTGAATCAGGAGATTTCGACCGGCGGGAGCATCTCTTCCCACGAGAGCGCGTTCGGCATATCATTGTTCATGGGCTATTGTGCTCTTTTTGTCTGGACACCGATGTTTTAAAATCTCAATTTGCACGTTGTTTGAATGTTTGTTCTATCAGGTAAATCAACATGCGAATTTGTTTTCGGCTTGGGCCCAAAAGAGCAAGCCTGCTTCTGATCCTGCATTTTTCAAAGCCATAGGGTATGATTCAACAATAGCTAGTTCTAGTCCTATTTGGCTGCTTCAAAACGCCCTCCGGTCAGCCCGCTCTTTTTGAATCTGAAAAATTCTTTACCTTCAACATGAAGATGCAACTTACCAGAGGTAAACAACAATGGATCAGCTTAATAAATTTCTTCGTCCTTTGAAGCCAGGCGAATTCCATGCGGTAATCCAGACCAATGCAATGCCGCTTTCGAAAGAAGAAATGGAAGGGCAATTCGACGGTATCCGCAGCTACCTTGAGCGTACGGCAATAGGTCCATATTTCTGGTTTATAGCCGATAGAATAAAGGGGGTAACTTATGCCGCCGGAGGGCAGGTAGCTGCGCTCAGCGGGCTTGATGCGGAGGAGTTTGTCGGGGCAGGACCCCAGGCAATTTTCGCGCGCACACACCCTGAAGATGTGCCCAAGATGATGGCCTTTAGCCAGTACTGGAGCGATTTTATTTCAGCGCAATCCATTGAGGAGAGAGGCTATTTTGTAACTTCCATTTTCCTGAGGCTCAAAAATCAAGACGAAAAATACGCGTGGGTGATGGTACAATTTCTCGACACCTACCTCGACGCCAGGGGGCAAGTGCTGTATACCTTCACAGCTGTTACCGATGTGGCCCACATTATGAATGCTGAAGAAGCCTTGATGAGCATCAGAAATTACAAAAACAACTTTTTCACGACGCTGCTCTGTGGCACAGACGGTGTTGAAGTGCGCACAACTGTTCAAAGTCAGTTGACCCCACGAGAGCTCGAAGTACTCAAACTTTTGGCTTCAGGATTCAGCAGCAAGCAGATTGCCGCTGAACTCTCCATCAGCATTCACACTGTGCACAACCATCGAAAGAGCTTGTTGCGCAAAACCAGCAAAAGCTCTACCGCTGAATTGATGGCCTATGCGGCCCAGATGGGCTATTTGGGTTGGTAGAGAGTCGCCAGAGGCTGGTCATTGGTTGTTAGTGGGCTTCATACTGCCTTAGCATGTAATTGATTCACTGCGCTCTGCGACTGGTGTTTTGATGTGAATCGGAAATTCCCGCTGCTCTTACGATTTCACTAGTGACCAGCCTGCCCGTAACCAAAGCTGGGGCCACCTGTTGA
>DAIOTP010000003.1:58944-67772 GCA_036751905.1 Cryomorphaceae bacterium | reverse complement strand
TGTATTGGTGCTGGCTTGGATTTCCTGAATGATTTTTCCTCCAGGTCCAATAATTGCACCGATCATATCCTTGGGCACGATGAAGGAAACGATACGTGGAGCATGCGCTTTGTAATCTTCACGGGGTTTGTCAATGGTTTTGAGCATTTCACCAAGGATATGTGCCCTGCCATCGCGCGCCTGATAAAGGGCTTGCTTCAATATTTCAAAACTCAAACCTTGAATTTTGATGTCCATTTGGCAAGCGGTGATACCTGCTGATGTACCTGTAATTTTAAAGTCCATGTCGCCCAGGTGGTCTTCATCACCGAGGATATCCGAGAGCACTGCAAATTTGCCCGACTCTTTGTCAGAGATGAGGCCCATGGCAATGCCCGATACAGGGGCTTTTATTTTGATGCCACCATCCATAAGGGCCAGCGTACCAGCGCACACTGTAGCCATCGAAGAGGAACCGTTCGATTCCAAAATATCACTCACAATACGGATGGTGTAAGGATTCTCAGGGGCTTTTGGAATTACATTCTTCAATGCCCTCAATGCCAATGCTCCATGGCCTATCTCCCTTCGTGAAGTTCCACGTAACGGATATGCCTCACCCGTAGAGAACGGTGGAAAGTTATAGTGGAGCATAAAGTTTTCTTTGCCTTGAATCAGCGCGCCATCAATCGATTGCTCATCGAGCTTCGAACCCAAGGTAAGGGTAGTGAGCGACTGTGTTTCACCACGGGTGAAGATCGAGGAACCGTGGGTGCCCGGCAGGTAGTCAATTTCACACCATATCGGTCGGATTTCATCCGGACGGCGACCGTCGAGGCGTATTTTTTCTTCAAGTACAAGTTTGCGCACCGCATCTTTTTGTGCTTCGCTGTGGTATTTCTTTACCAGAGTGGAAATTGCTTCTTGCTCTTCTTCAGGGTATTTTTCCAAAAAGTCAAGGCGCACTTGTTTAAAGGCGAGGCCTCTCTCTTCTTTGCTCAGGTTTTGCTTTGCAATATCGTAGCATGCCTGGTAGCTGTGTGCCACTACCGCAGCACGGAGCTCTTCATCCACCACTTCTTTTTCGTACTCGCGCTTGGGGCTCGACTTGGCAACAGCTTCGCCCAGCGCTGTCAATACGGCTACTTGTTTTTTGATGGCCTCGTGGGCCAATGCAATGGCTTCCACCATATCATCCTCACTCACTTCTTTCATTTCGCCTTCTACCATGACAATGCTATCAGCAGTAGCTGCCACCATGATATCCATGTCATTGCCTTCCATTTCTTCAAAGGTAGGGTTGACAATAAAACGGCCATCAATCCTTGCCACGCGCACTTCCGATACGGGACCATTGAATGGAATATCTGAAACAGCGATAGCTGCCGATGCAGCCAAACATGCCAAGGCATCTGGCTGGTTGCTCTTGTCCGACGACATGAGTGCGAGCATCACCTGTATTTCACAGTGGTAATCCTTAGGGAAAAGAGGACGCAGGGCGCGGTCAACAAGGCGCATTGTCAAAATTTCATCTGTACTAGGCCGGGCTTCACGTTTAAAGAAACCGCCGGGAAAGCGCCCGGTAGAGGCATATTTTTCGCGGTAGTCCAGTGTAAGGGGGAGGAAGTCAACGCCTTCTTTGGCCTCTTTGTTGGCTACTACGGTAGCAAGCATCATGGTATCGCCCATGCGTACCATCACTGCACCATCAGCCTGTTTGGCAAGCTTACCTGTTTCGATGCTAATGGTTTTGCCATTACCCAGGTCAATGGTTTTTGAGATTAATTCGTAATTCATTGTTTGATTCTATGTTGAGATTTTATATCCATTTCATTCCTTGCGGAAAAACAAAGAGAGGCAAGGGTATTTTCAACCTTTGCCTCTCTCAAATACGTTTTTAAAGTGCGTTTAATCTGCTTACTTGCGGATTCCCAGCTCTTTGATGACCGCTCTGTAGCGCTCAATATCTTTGTGCTTTAAGTAGTCGAGCAAGCTCCTTCTCTTTCCAACCAAAGTCACCAGGGCACGCTCTGTAGCGTAGTCTTTATGGTTGCGCTTGAGGTGTTCAGTAAGGTGGTTGATGCGAAAGGTGAAAAGCGCAATTTGGCCTTCTGCTGAGCCGGTGTCTGTTTCAGACTTGCCGTGCTTCTTAAAAATTTCTGTTTTAACTTCTGGAGTTAGATACATGTCAAAATTTGTGTAAATGTTTGTGATGCGATCTAAAAATCGGACGCAAAGATAGGCTTATTTTTCAGGTACACCAGCGTCTTCCATAAATAAGTCGATGGCAAGTGAAAGTTTCTCTTTGAGTTGATGCCGGTGCACTATGAAATCGAGAAACCCGTGTTCAAGCACGAATTCGGCTGTTTGGAAGCCTTCGGGCAAGTCTTTTCCTATGGTTTCGCGCACCACACGGGGCCCGGCGAAACCAATCAAGGCTCCTGGTTCAGCAACATTGAGGTCACCAAGCATGGCGAAACTGGCAGTTACTCCTCCGGTAGTGGGATCGGTAAGCAACGATATATAGGGGAGGCCTGCATCGGCGAGTAAGGTGAGTTTGGCTGCCGTCTTGGCCATTTGCATCAGTGAGAATCCTGCCTCCATCATGCGTGCGCCACCTGATTTGGAGATGATGATGAGCGGGGCGTGGAGTTTGATGGC
Source organism: Cryomorphaceae bacterium (assembly GCA_036751905.1). Taxonomy (GTDB): domain Bacteria; phylum Bacteroidota; class Bacteroidia; order Flavobacteriales_D; family Cryomorphaceae; genus T3Sed10-241. The sequence goes on along the minus strand of DAIOTP010000003.1, from coordinate 65,132 downwards.
TTGATCGATGGCCCGTGCTATCTTCTCACCCACCACAGAGCCCATGGATCCTCCAATGAATTTAAAATCCATTGCGGCTATCACCACTCTTTTATTCTCCATTTTGCCATAAGCAGTGCGCACAGCATCCTTGAGTTCGGTACTTTTTTGCGAAGCCCTCAGGCGATCTGTGTATTTTTTGGTATCCTCAAATTTGAGCGGATCGGCTGAGGACATGCTCCGGTTGAACTCTGTAAACTTGTTCTCATCAAAGAGAATTGAGAAGTAATCGGCGGCCGAAATACGTTCATGGTAATTGCAGCTTCCGCACACCCATTTGCTCTGTTGGTGCTCATCTGTGCTCACTACGGAGCTGCACGATGGGCACTTATACCACAGACCTTCAGGAGTTTCCTTCTTGTCTTTCGTGGAGGTGGTAATACCCTCCTTCATTCGTTTGAACCAACCCATAGGCTATGATTGAGGAGCAAAGCTACAAAATCTTTCAGCGCTGCTACCATCTCAAAATGGGTAGCCAATTCCAAGGTTTAAGTTCCATCGGGGTACATAAGGCGCAAGTTGGCGGTTTTCCGGGCGGCTTGCATTGATCTCATCAATGAAGGCATTGTACTGGTCTTTTGGTTGAAACAACCACCGCTCGCCAGGATCAAGTGATGGATCACGGGTTTGCAATCCTGCATCAACGCGGATAATGAAAAAGTCGAAATTGAAACGCACACCCACACCGGTGCCTACTGCTATTTCCCGCCAAAATCGGTTCAGCTCAAAATTGGCTCCCGGTCTTTGCGGGTCTTCCCGAATGTTCCAAATATTCCCGGCGTCTACAAACAAGGCTCCTTCAAGGACACCAATCAAAGCAAAGCGGTATTCCACATTCGCTTCCAGCAATATGTCACCGATCTTGTCAAAATTCCGCTCTGGATCGCGGAAGGATCCCGGGCCCAATGTGCGCGCTTCCCAAGCCCTGATGTCATTGGCTCCACCTCCAAAAAAACTCTTCTCAAAAGGCAATACATTCAAGTTCCTAAATGGTACGCCTACACCCCCTGCGAAACGGTATGCCGTGCTCATTTTGTCATTGTGGTGCCGAAAATACCGCAGGTCCTGCAAGGTTTTTACGTATTGGGCAAAGTTGATTCCGAATACCTGATAGCTGCCAAGGCTATCCACCGGCCTGTTGGTAACCTGCGATATCGCGCGCAACAAAGAGCCCGCCGACTCCAATTCACTGCGGAAATAAAAGCTGTTTTTCCCTGTCACGCCCGGCCTTTGGTTGGTTTCCGTGTACACCACACGTCCTGCGGCAATGAAATGGTCATTGAAGCTGTTGGTGAGAAAAATATTGTTGATTTCCTCCAATTGCTCTCTGAACAGGTCGGATTTGTTGATTGAGATCAAACTTATTTCTGCCGGGCTTACCGCCCACTGTTTCTCATCCGTATCGCTCCACCGGTAAGTAAGCGAAGCAAATGAACGCGCCCGCTCATAGTCAGGGCGCAATTGGTAGTTGAGGTTTGCGCGAAAAGTTGTTCGCGGGTCAGCGCTTTTCGCAAAATTCTCTGCATGCACGGGAATCAGGAACTTGGGAAAGGTAAGTGCCACCTCCGGACCAAACTCCACTGTGTTGAAACGCACATTGCGGCTGGCCTGGGCTGCGGCATCATCAACGCGGGTGGCCGACCCCGTGAGGAGTTGTTGTGCTTCAAGGCCACCACGCAGGTTGATTTCCAAGGCTTCGGCTCCACCAAATATATTTCGGTTTTTGTACGACAGGCCACCTTGTATGCCCAAAAAGCCGCCGCGGTTGGTGCCCCGTCCCTCCACGGACACGCTTTGTTTTGGCGCTGGCGTGATGGCAATCATACAGTTAAGTAGGGTATTTTCTTCTCCTTCTTCAGCGGGTGTAAACCGTATGTTGCTGCTGCGCACTGGTTGTAAGCTGCTTAAACGGCGGTAGGTGGTGGTCACCCTATCCGCCCTGTAAAAATCACCCTGTGAAAAAAGTATGTTGCTTGTAATTACCCGAGGCCTTACTTGCACTTGGTTTTGATCGATGACGAGGTAGCCATCCACCCTCAGTGTGTCGGCTTGGTCTACCGCTACATCACGAAGGTTGGGCCTGTCGATAATTGTCACCGAACCAATGGTATATTGCTTATAGGGCACTTTGAGAAGGCTGTCCGGATTGTTGGCATAAGGCAGTGTGCGTGCATGCAAGCCCAATGTGAGGTGAACGGCATGGCGTCCGAGTGCTGTGTCCACATCAAAGTACAACAGATCTTTGTTGAAGTCATAGTATCCTTCATTGCGCAGCAATCGGGTTATGGCTGTCCGTTCAGCATCAAGCTCATCTATATTAAATCGACGCCCACTTCGCAGCCTGTTGCTCGATTGAATTACGCGGTCTATTCTGCGCATGATGCCTGGGTCGTATACTTCAAAAAACACGCTGTCAATTACATAGGGCTTTCCAGTGTGTACTGTATAGACTACTTCTTGTTGTTTTTCTCGTGTCAGGTTTTTCACTTCTGTATCAACAGTGGCGTTGAACCAGCCTTGCTTCACCATGTAGGTCCGCATTTGTTCTTTGCTTCGTCTTACCAACGAAGTGTCGGTAAGCACAGGTGGTTCGCCCACAGTTTCAGTCCACCACGAACCCGAGGGTTTTAGTGCTTTAGGGGGCTTGCCTTTTCGCTCGCGTTTTTCATTTTTGTCTTCGAGCTTGGCGAGTCGTTTTTTGTCACGGCTTTCAAAATGATCAGGATTCGGCACATTGTAGGCCCAAAGGTAAAAAGGGATAATACCCAAAATACGCCTGTTGGGGTTAGGCCTTATTGTCGATTGCAGGCCTTCACGATCTACATTGTTGCTGCCGTCCAGCTCAATTTTATTGCGCCTAAGCAGATATTCGCCATCGGCCAGGCGCTTGGTGGGGTTACAACCCAACAATCCCAACAACAGGCTACACGCTATAAGTGCCGGAATGTTATGGCATATTTGTGTCCTCAAATGGCGTTTAATCCTTCCAGATAATGATGCATCAAGCACTGAACAATAAAGATTCAAAGGTGATTAAATCACTCCAACAAAAAAAGTACCGAGATCAGTTTGCACTTTTTGTGGTGGAGGGGGTGAAATTGGTTGGAGAGGCACTCATCGCGGGTCATATACCACACTATCTGGTGTTTACTGGTAGCGCTGATGATTATCCTTACCCGCTGCCAGCATATGCATTCCGCGCCGATTTGAAGACCTTCGGACAGCTTTCTTCACTCAAATCGCCACAAGGTATCCTGGCGGTTTTTGAAAAACCGGAAGTAACTCCCGAGCCACCATTGGGTAAACCCTTGTTTGCGCTCGATGGGGTAAGCGATCCGGGCAATATGGGTACCATTCTCCGCATTAGCGATTGGTTCGGTATGCCATACCTTGTGTGTGGTGTGCATTGTGTTGACATATATAATCCCAAAGTGGTGCAAGCCAGCATGGGAAGTGTTTTTCGGGTGAAGGTGGCATATGTCAATTTGCCGCAATGGTTAGCGCAGCAAGCGCCTTTTCGGCAAATATACGGAGCGCATATGCACGGTGAGCCGGTATACGGATACCCATTTGGCGAAAGCCCGGTAATGGTGCTTGGATCAGAAGCCCACGGTATAAGCAAGGAGGTATCGCTTGAGGTGGGCCATTACATCAACATTCCGAAGCGGGGTGGGGGTGAGTCGCTGAATGTGGCCATGAGTGCTGCCATTGTGGCCCCTTGGCTGAGTAAAGCGGTTTAAGCCATGGTTTTGCTTACCGAACTTGTAAAGTGTTGTTTCAACTTTTCAATTGTGTAGTCCACTTCTTCCATCGTATTGTACCTGCCAAAGCTGAACCGTATACTGGTTCCTTCACGCGCAGCGTTGCCTGTGATACCCCTCAATACGTGGCTTCCCTGGTTGGAGCCCGATGAGCATGCGCTGCCACCCGAAACGGCTATACCATCAATATCGAGTAAAAAGAGCAGCATGTCGCCCTGTGGGCTGGGTGGAAAAGTTACGTTCAGTACGGTGTAGAGGCTTTGTGCCTCACAACCGTTGACCACAAGCCCGGGGAAAGCCTTGAGCAGCTCAGCTTTCATGTGCTCCTTCAATGCTGAAATGTGCTCCTGATGCATTTGTTGCTGTTCAAGAGCGAGTTCAAGCGCCTTCGCCATTCCCACAATGCCATACACGTTTTCGGTGCCTGCACGCATGTTGCGCTCCTGCGAGCCCCCATAAATGAGGGGTTCCAAATGGGCCCTGCGGTTGATATAAAGAAAACCTATTCCTTTGGGTCCGTGAAATTTGTGGGCTGAACCTACCAAAAAATCCACATCAGCTTTGGCCAAATCGAAGGGATAATGTCCCATGGTTTGCACCGTATCTGAGTGAAAAAGTGCATCGTATTCTTTGCAGAGCGCCGCTACAGCTTGCAAATCAATCATGGTCCCAATTTCATTGTTGGCATGCATAAGGCTTACCAAGGTTTTTTCATTGGCCTTGGCCAATAGCGCTTCAAGATGCCCGAGGTTGATTTGTCCCTTGCTGTCGAGCTCTACCATGCTGAGCTGTATAAGCCCCTGTTCATGCAAACTCTCAAGTGTGTGTAATACAGCATGGTGCTCAATTGCTGAACTGATTACGTGTTTTACACCCAGCTGCATCACCGACCCGCGCAGGGCGGTATTGTCAGCCTCGGTACCGCCTGAGGTAAAGCATATTTCCATAGGCGAACAATTGAGTAGGCGCGCCATATTTTTGCGGGCCATTTCCACTGCCGATTTTACCTTGCGGCCGTAATGGTGTGTGCTTGATGGATTTCCATAATGGTCTTTCATCCATGGAAGCATGGCTTCCAGAGCTTCCGGGGCAAGCGCTGTTGTGGCGGCATTGTCAAAGTAAACGTTCATGTAGGTGGGCTTGAGCGATGCGAATTTACGAAATTACAGCCTGAATGCTGTCCATTACTTTGCCAGCGAGCATGCCGGCATGTTCAGCCGACTTGCCTTCGGCGTATACCCTGATGATCGGTTCTGTATTGCTTTTTCGCAAATGCACCCAGCCTTCTGCGAAATCGATTTTCACACCATCCGTGGTGTCAATGCGCTCTCTGTCAAAGTGGGCCGCGGTATGCCGCAGTATGGCATCCACATCGGTTTGTGCACTGAGTGCAATTTTGTTTTTCGACATGGCGTACTGGGGGTAGCTGGCTTTGAGCGCGCTCATGCTCAATTGGCTTTTCGCCAAATGCGAAAGAAACAAACCAATGCCAATCAATGCATCACGCCCGTAGTGCAGGTCGGGTACAATGATACCTCCATTGCCTTCACCGCCAATCACAGCTCCTGTTTCTTTCATTTTTTCAACCACGTTTACCTCGCCCACGGCGCTGGCGTGATAGGCTACTCCATGCTTTGCGGCTACATCGGCCAAGGCGCGGGTGGATGACAAATTGCTCACGGCAGGTCCTTTCGTGTTGGCCAACACATAGTCGGCTACGGCTACCAAAGTATATTCTTCACCGAACATGCTGCCATCCTCATTGACGAAAGCCAGTCGATCTACATCCGGGTCGACGGTAATGCCAAGGTCCATGCCTTTGCTGCGCACCAATGCGGAGAGCTCAGTAAGATGTTCGGGCAGGGGTTCAGGATTGTGAGCGAAAAGGCCGTTGGGCTCACAGTGCAGACATTCTACGTGGGCCACGCCCAGTGCTTCGAGCAATGCAGGCACGTAGATTCCTCCCGTAGAATTGACTGCGTCCACAGCGATTTTGAATCCGGCCTTGCGTATGGCGTCTTTCTCAACCAAGGGATGCGCACACACTGCATCGATGTGTTTTTGCAGGTAACTGCGGTCCTCGCGTATGCTGCCCAGTTTTTCCACAGGTGCAAATTGATAGTCATCCCGGCGTGCCAGGTCTATAACGCGCTGACCTTGCTCAGCCTTGATGAATTCCCCTTTTTCATTGAGGAGCTTAAGGGCATTCCACTGCACGGGGTTGTGGCTGGCTGTGAGAATGATGCCGCCCTGGGCCTGCTCCATGCTTACAGCCATTTCTACCGTTGGGGTAGTGCTCAGCCCGAGGTCTACCACGTCAATACCCATGCCTGTGAGGGTGGCTGTGACGAGCTGGTTGAGCATGAATCCGCTGGGCCGTGCATCGCG
>DAIOTP010000003.1:27090-58934 GCA_036751905.1 Cryomorphaceae bacterium | reverse complement strand
CCACTGGCTTCCATGAGCATGCTGCCATAAGAGGCGGTAAATTTTACGATATCTATTGGGCTGAGGTTGTCGCCAGGGCTGCCACCTATGGTGCCGCGGATGCCTGAAATGGACTTAATGAGTGTCAATGCTGTTTTTTTTGCAAAAGTAAACATACTGACTGCAACTGGCCTAGACCTGCTCCATGGCATTTCAATGGGCGCAGCATGTGTTTATTCATTACCTTTGCCTAAGCCTATATATAAGGGACAATTGTGCTTCTTGCACAACACCATTATGTGTATAGCGTTGTTCAAAACAAATGTGTATTGAGATAGCATTGGGACGTGCATTTCATAATTTTGAAGCACAACGCCAGTTTTAACCTATGACGGAATTTTCCAGCGAATATTTCTCAGATGCCAGCGAGGGAGCTGTCGAGCGATTCGAAGCAATGCTAGAGGCCAATGATTCCTACTTTTTCGATGTGGAAGAGCTGGAAGCCATTAGCGATTACTATTTTGATTCAGGCCATCCTGACAAGGCCCGCAAGGCCATTGAGCATGGATTGAATCTCTTCCCGGGCAGTACAGCGCTGTTGCTCAAACAGGCGCAAGTGCTGCTCATGGTCAAGAAGCCCAAAAAAGCATTGAAAATTTTGGATTTTCTCGAAGCCAGTGAACCTACCAATACTGAAATGTTGCTCTTTAAGGCTGTGGTGCACCGCAACTTGAGTGACCATGAAGGCACCAAGGCTTGCTTGATCAAAGCCCTAAACACAACTACTGAAAATCAGGAAGAAATATTTCTCGACCTTGCTTTTGAACAGGAAATGGTGGACGATTACCAGGGTGCTATCCAAAGCCTCAAGCAGTCACTGTCCATCAATCCCCACCATGAGGCATGCCTCTTTGAGTTGGGCTACTGTTTCGATATGGCCGAAGAGGTAGAACATGGTGTGGAGTTTTTTACCTCCTTCCTGGAAGATCACCCCTACAATTTTGTGGCATGGTACAACCTTGCACTCTGCTATGAAAAGCTGGGGCTCTTTGAAATGGCGCTGCAAGCGATTGATTACTGCCTGGTGATTGAAGAGGATTTTACAAATGCCCTCATTATGCAGGGCAATTTACTCACCATCTGTGAGCGTGATGTAGAAGCCATTGCTTCTTACACCGAATCACTCGATTATGACAGCCAAAACCCCTCGGTATACGCAGCCATAGGAGAGTGCTTTGAACGCCTTGGCGATTTGGCGAAAGCCGAATCAAATTACACTTTGGCACTTTCAATTGACCGTTCTCATACCGATGCTTTGATGGGCCTGGGTGCAGTACGGGAAGCACAGGACAACATGACCGAAGCGCTCGCTTTCTACAAAGCAGCTGTGCAGAAGGATGAGCAGCACATTGACAACTGGCACATCTATGCCGAAGCCCTTGTCAAAGACGGCCGCATCCACGAAGCGGAGCAAACCTATGAAGACATGTGCAAATTATTTGTGGATGACGACGAAAGTTGGATGGGCCTTGCTGAAATGAGGTTCATTGATTTGGGCAGTGCCGTAGCGGTTGAAACCACACGAATGGGCATGTCACAAATACCCCAAAGCACTGATTTGGTCTGGCATCTAGTGAAATACCTCGCCCTTGATGGCAAACCGCTACAAGCCGAAGTAATAATTGCAGAGGCTTTGGTCAATAGTGACGAAGGACTTGAATATCTTCGCAGCATTTTTCCGCAATACCAACAATTTGCGAATATTGCCGGCTGGATCGATGCAGGTTCAGTAAAGTGACTTTATTATCAATGAATTATTCTTTGCCTTTTATCCCTGAGCGTACCCACAGGCCCCGCAACAATGGCCTCACCATGGTAATGGACAAGGGCCTGAGCTTGCGCGAAGCTGAAGATTTTATAGATGCCAGCCTGGACTGTACCGATTTGGTAAAGCTCGGCTTTGGCACTTCTTTCGTGACACGCAATCTGAACAAAAAGATTAAACTCTACCATGAAGCCGACATGAAGGTGTATGTGGGAGGAACCCTATTTGAAGCCTTTATTGCGCGGGGCATGTTTGATGCTTACCGCAAAATGGTGACAGAGCTCGGATTGCACATGGTGGAGGTGTCTGATGGCAGCATACATCTAGAGCACGACGTCAAGCTCAACTACATACAGGAGCTGGCCAAAGACTTTACCGTACTCTCAGAAGTGGGTAGCAAGGAAGAAGGAATTCTTATTGCTCCAGGTAAGTGGGTGAAAATGATGGACTCCGAGCTGCGTGCAGGAAGCTGGAAGGTGATAGCCGAGGCGCGCGAGAGCGGCAATGTGGGCATATACCGACCCAATGGTACTGCGCATGTGGTGCTCGTAAACAAAATACTTGCAAAGGTGAAATCAGAAGACATTATATGGGAGGCTCCGCAAAAGACTCAGCAGGTATGGTTCGTAAAGTTAATTGGCGCCAATGTAAATTTGGGTAATATTGCCCCCTTTGACACCATAGCCCTCGAAACCCTGCGCATAGGCCTTAGAGGTGATACATTTTTTGAATATTTGCCCTCGGAAATCGCTGATGCCATGCGGCCCTAAATCCAAACAGTGAAAAGTGTAAGCCCAATCGAGCTTCAGCATTGGATTGATCAATGCAAGAACATTCAAATCATTGACCTTAGAGAAGATTACGAAGTGCATTCGGGAAGCTTTTCTACGCTTCACCTGCCTATGGCAGAAGTGCTCACAAGGCTTGACGAAATAGAGGTATCATGCCCGGTGGTCATGTATTGCCGATCAGGGCGACGCGCTATGGCGGTGGTACATACCTTAACCACCCGCTTCGGTTTTGAGAATATATACCTGCTTCAAGGCGGTATTGAAGCCTATGCTGCAAGCGTCAACCCTCAAATCGAAGTCTATCCATGAGGAAGTCAAAAGATTACATTATTCTGGCTTTAAAAGGTGTTGCCATGGGGGCTGCCGATGTTGTGCCTGGTGTATCGGGAGGAACCATTGCTTTTATAACGGGTATTTATGAAGAATTGATCCAAACCATCAGCTCAATCAACTTCGATACATTCCGCACTTTATTTAAAGAAGGGCCTAAGGCGTTTTGGAAAGCCGTGAACGGCAACTTTCTGTTGGTGCTTTTTCTCGGTATAGCTGCAAGCATCATCACCCTGGCTCAGGTAATTTCGGTGCAGCTCGAAAATAACCCTGTGATGGTATGGGCTTTCTTCTTTGGGCTGGTGGCTGCTAGCATTCCTCTGGTTGCCAAAAGGGTGAATCGCTGGGCCCCACTGTTGTATTTCGGTTTTGCCATCGGTGCAATTACTGCTTTTTTAATTACAGAATTGCCCATACTCGACAATTCCGATGAACCCTGGTACTTGTTTCTCTCAGGAGCTGTTGCCATATGCGCCATGATACTTCCCGGAATTTCCGGCAGCTTCATTCTAGTGCTCATGGGGAGTTATGTGGTTGTGCTCGACGCGGTCAACAACCGTGACTTGGTATCGATAGCTACCATAGGAGCTGGTGCTATCATTGGCTTGCTGCTGTTCAGCAGGGTACTAAAATGGATGTTTGAGCGCTTTCATGACATCACCATTGCTGTACTCAGCGGCTTCTTACTGGGCTCACTCAACAAAATATGGCCCTGGAAAAACCCTTTGAAGACCTTCACCAAGTATGCAGGAACCGACAAAGAAAAAACCATCATCCTTCAAGAAGAAAAGGTGTGGCCCTGGAATTATGAAGCCCTCGTAGGCGAAAGCGCCCAGCTTCCTTTGGCTTTGGTCCTGTGTCTGTTGGGTGTACTCATCATATGGGGAATGGACAGGCTTGCCGCCAAAAAAAGCTGAAATGGACGTTTACGGTCTCGTAGGAAAGTCTCTTCAGCACTCTTTTTCCAAATCTTATTTTTCCGAAAAATTCCAAGCCGAGGGCATTGACGCTGAATACCTCAACTTCGAGATGGAAGAGGTCGATTCGATCACACGTATTTTTGCCGAAAGGCAGAACCTCAAAGGCTTAAATGTAACTGTACCTTACAAGGAATCCGTTATTCCCTTTCTGGATGAGGTGCGTGGGGAGGCCGCCGACATAGGCGCTGTCAACACAATTGTACCTGAAAATGGGGGTTGGATAGGTTACAATACGGATGCTCAAGGCTTTCGCGATAGCATAAAGCCTTTTTTGCAGCACGGTATGGAGCGCGCCCTTGTGCTCGGTACGGGCGGTGCTGCGAAAGCCGTGAGCCATGTCCTGGAGCGGATAGGCATCGAGGTGTGGCAGGTGAGCCGTTCTGCACGCACCGGGCGTATCATTGCATATGGTGATTTGAATTCGGTTATGATTAAGGCATTTCTCCTCATCGTAAACACCACACCACTGGGCACATGGCCCGATGTGGCCGCACAACCGGAGCTGCCATATGAAGGCATTTCATCCAGCCACCTCCTTTATGACCTCGTCTACAATCCTTCCGAAACTGCATTTATGAAGCAAGGCAGAAACCGTGGGGCGACTGTAATCAATGGACTTGATATGCTTCGCCGACAGGCTGCTTTGAGCTGGGAAATGTGGCAGGGACGCGGTCTATCGCGCTGATTTGAACAGCTCATCAATGTTGAGCGATTCGAGGTAATTTTCAACCACACGGTCTGTTGGGGAACATTCAATCCAGTGAATGTAGTTCAAAGCCAATTGTTTCCATAGCTCCGCATAGAATCCATTGCACTGGTACAGGTGGATTTCATAACCCCCATGACGGCGCGCTGTGAGCCACTTGCCATGGCTGCGCAAGTAGGCAATTTTGCCCTGCAAACCCAATTCCTGGAACCGTGCTGCATCCGAAGTCATGTTGAGAAAACAATCATACAAGGCAAAAGTTAAGTCTCAGCAAGGATTTAACTTTTGGCCACCTGAACCTTCTATTCCACGGTTGATGGCGATTTCGAGCAAGCCGCCGGAAGTGAAAATAGCGAGTTTTTCACCTTCCTGCACTTCCCCATATACCCTGCTGATGTGCTGAATATCGCGGTCACCTCTTTTGAGAACAAGCTGGAAGCTTCTGTCGCCGAGCACCTCATCAAAGAGCTGCTTGCTGATGTTGGTAATCACATTGCCGTAACTGTCTACATAGATCACCGCGCCCCTGATGTTGTCATAACCTACTACAGGGGCTATCCCTGGTCTTACACGGTACGATTCCCTCTGCGGGCCGATGGCGGTCAAGGGCTGCCCTGCTGCAATGGCAGCTGCTGCTGGCACGAACACATCACGCGAGGGAAATTGGGGCATCACATCGCCGGGCGTATCAATGGCATGCACAGTGGCTTCGGAATCGCTGCCGAGGAGAAGGGAAAAAAGTCCATTGTCAGTACCAATAAAGTAATGGCCTTCATAAGATACGACCACCCATGGACTCGCTTTGCTCCACTGCGTGTCCACTCCGATCAAGTGAATGGTTCCTTTTGGAAAATCACGCCACACATGCTTGAGCACAAACGCCGCCTTGTTGATGTTGAAGGGAGGAATGTCGTGTGTGATGTCCACCAATTGCAGGTTGGGTATTTGCGCAATAGCCGCTGCCTTAACCGCCGCCGCGTAGTGGTCACGGGTACCCAAATCAGTGGTTAAGGTCAGTATGGACATGTTGATTATTTGCTGCGTAAAGTGCGCCGAAGTAAGGCAGAATTTGCTTTATTTTGAGGAATCAAAATTAGGTAAATAAGTGGGCCTCTTTGGCCTTTTACATCAAGAAATAAGCCTTTGAGCGAACGCATCATTTCCATTGAACAGGTTGACCCCCGTGAGCTGTTCGGAGTCAACAACAAGAAGTTTCAGTTCATCGCCAAGCATTTTCCCAAGCTCAAGGTTATAGCGCGAGGCGATATGATAAAGGCCATAGGCGATGTAGAGGAGCTCGATGCTTTCGAAGCCAAAGTGCAACTCTGTGTGGATCACTTGTCAAAATACAATAGGCTTACAGAGAGCAATATAGAGAGGTTGCTGATGGCAAATGGAGAAGATTTGATGGCCGATAAAGGCGGCGGGGATGTGCTGGTACATGGCAACAACGGCTTGCAGGTCAGGGCGCGCACGGTGAATCAGCGCCTGCTTGTGGAGGTGAGCGATGCGAACGATATGCTTTTTGCGATTGGGCCTGCCGGTACCGGAAAAACGTATACTGCCGTGGCGCTTGCTGTACGCGCATTGAAAAGCAAAGAAGTGCGCCGCATTATCCTCACACGTCCTGCGGTAGAAGCCGGTGAAAATTTGGGTTTCCTACCGGGCGACCTTAAAGACAAACTCGATCCTTACTTGCAGCCACTCTATGATGCATTGCGCGAGATGATTCCTCCCGAACGCTTGAAAGATTTTCTGGAGGCAGGCGTCATCCAAATCGCACCACTCGCCTACATGCGCGGCCGCACCCTCGACAAGGCCTTCGTGATTTTGGATGAAGCCCAGAACGCCACCACTTCACAGCTCAAAATGTTTTTGACCCGCATGGGCCAAACCGCCAAGTTCATCATCACCGGCGATTTGACTCAAATTGATTTGCCGAAAAGGCAGCAAAGCGGACTGGAGCGCACTGTAAAGTACCTCGAAGGCATACCGGGTATCGGATTTGTATACCTCAATGAAAAAGACGTGATACGTCACCCATTGGTGAAGAGTATCATCCTAGCATTTGAAAAACATCAGGAAAACAACTGAGCTCCATGCAATACCTCCGCCGTTTTAAAGAGGCCCTGCCGGGCGTAGTCAATGAGTATCACGGAAAAGTGCGTGATGTGTACACGCTTGAAAATGAATTGTTGGTGATGGTGGCCAGCGACCGTATCTCCGCTTTTGACGTGGTGCTTCCCCGTGCCATTCCCTATAAAGGGGCAATACTCAACCGCATTGCTGCAAAATTTCTGGAAGCTACCCGCGACATATGCCCCAACTGGTTGATGGCCACACCTGCACCCAACATATCCGTAGGTCACCTCTGCGTACCGTATAAAGTGGAAATGGTAATCAGGGCTTACCTTACAGGCCATGCATGGCGCGTGTACAAAGCCGGAGGCAGGATGCTGTGCGGCGTGGTGCTCCCAGAAGGCATGCGCGAGCATGATCCTTTTCCTGAGCCCATTATCACCCCGGCTACAAAAGCAGAGGAAGGGCATGACGAGGACATCAGCAGGGAAGAGATCCTGAATAGAGGAATTGTACCTGAGGAAGCCTTCCAGCAAATGGAAGCATATACGCGTGCCCTCTTTGCGCGGGGTACTGAAATGGCAGCTGCCAAAGGCCTTATTCTGGTTGATACGAAGTACGAGTTTGGTGCGTACCACGGGCAGGTGATGCTCATGGACGAAGTGCATACACCCGACTCATCGCGCTACTTCTATGCGGATGGGTATGCAGCGCGCCAGGCCAAAGGAGAGTCCCAAAAACAACTCAGCAAAGAGTTTGTGCGAGAGTGGCTTATAGCGCATGGTTTTCAAGGCAGGTTCGGGCAGAAAGTACCCACCATGAATGAGGCGAAAGTGCTCGAAATCAGCGAGAGGTATATTGAACTGTACGAATTGATCACAGGCGAAATTTTTGACCCTTTACACATGGAAGTGGATGAAACAACTGCCGTGAGAAATACGCTGGGTTTACTCCAAAGTCTCAATCCGGTAGGGTAACGCTTCAGCCCAAAGCGCGTTATAGTTTTTGGAGCTTCAGTGCATGGCGCTTGTCACCTTGTACGATTTCAACTATATACATTCCAGAAGGCCATTGCGCTGTTTCCAACATAAATTTCAAGGCAGTGCGCGCCGAGGTATAGCTTTTTTGAGCCATCCTTCTTCCCAACACATCATAGGCACTCAACTCTACAGGTACGTCCTGATTTAATCCTTCCAAATCGATGTGCACAGAGCCCGCAGTTGGGTTGGGATACAGTGCCACCTGCATCTGATTTACAGCTTTATGCAATTCAAATTTTGGGGCGTTGGTAGCAGCACCAACAGGGCAGAATGACAGTTCAACATTGTCAATGTAGAAGATTTTGCCGCTTCCCTCAGCCCGTGCTCTTAGCCTCAACTGAGTTTGTGGCCCGATAGGGGCCTCACTCACAAAGACTGCTTTATTGAGGCCTCCATTTTCAAAATGCACACCATGTTGCCAGGTTGTGAGTTGAATGAAGCTTTGGCCACCATCATTTGAATAGCTGAGCACCAAGCGATCGGCTGGGCCATTCATGCCCATGGCGCTGTACAAGAAATTGATTTGAATGCGGGTGGCACTGTTGGTATTGACCGTTGGTGTTGTGATATTTACAAAGGGACTTGGGGCCGAAGGCATAGCCAGCAATTTTTGCCCTAAAAAAGACGCTTCACCTTGTATCGCTTGGGGCAATTGCAGGAGGTAAGCAGCTCCGCCCCCTGACGAACTCCACACACCCATACCTTGTTCGAAATTGGTTTTTTGCAAAAGCGTGAATTCGCAATTGCATGGGGCACAGGCCTGCGAGCCGCATGATGTCGGAAGTGAAGACTGAGCGGTAATTTCAGGGCACGTTTCAATGTTTGCTTCACCCGAAATTACAGCAATACCAAAGGGTGGGAGGAGCAATTGACCTTGCTCCAATGCAAGGGTGTCGGTCCTCAGGAAGGAAGTTTCGAAGCCATTTTTTATGCTGATAAACAAAGAGTCGGGTGGAACGGAAATAACGCGTGCTGTAGCATTGCCAGGCGCTGTGCCAAGGGCGGTAAGATTGACCTGTAGCGGATTTTCAGAGAGGTTTACGAAAAGTACCTTACGCCCTGTGGCATTTGTAAATGACATACCCCATGCGCCTGGTGCCGTGTAGCCATTGGGCAATTCATTGGCGGGGTCGGGCTCCAATTGGATGCTGTAATGCTGGAGTGTATTGAGTTGCTCGGCACTGGGTTGATTGCCATGTGGTTGATTGAAAAGCCCGATGAACTGAAGGTTGTCGGCTGAGGCATTGAGCTCTTGAAAAATCTGGGCAGCCATGCCTGTAGCAGGATACGATAAGTCATTGAAAATTGCAGCATTTTGTCGGGAGCCCAGCAAATTGTGCATACAGAGTTTGCTCATGGGGTTGTAATAAGGTAAGTCGAGCCACGGCGCTTTAACCTCATTTGATATGGATATCATTGCGTGCAGCTGTGTAAGTACGCCAAGCAAATGGGTCCAGTTGGTCAGATAGAATACCGAATTGTTTCCGATGAATGAAGTACCTGTAATTTCTTCGCAGATTTCCGAATTGTTATTCACATTGAATTCTGTAAGCCATACATCCCAACCAGAATTCGAAATAACCTCCATGCCCCTCCTAAAGAGGGTGTTGTTAATGAGGTATTGGTGCTCAGCCATCAAGTCTTGCGCGCTGAGTTCACTGAGCTCGCCAAGGCAGGTAGCCTGGTTGAGCCTTGATTCGAAGCTGGCGCGCGGGTATGAGTGTATGGTGATGCCTTCTGTTTCCATAGGAGCGCCGGGACCGAATTCATCGAGCAAGCGGCGGTTCCAGAATTTGCCGGCTATTCGCCGGCGACCACCTGAAACCGAAATTTTGCTGTTGGGAAACCTTGCCCGAATGGCAGGGATCAAAGCTTGACATACGGCTATATACATGTCAACATCGGGAAAGCACTCTTCGCATGGGTTTGGTGTGGTATAGCATGCTTCAAAGGGAAAGTACTTGCCATACCGCTGCAGAAAGGCCTCATTGGCAAGCTCAAACAACAATTCGCCGTCATAGCTTTGGCAATTTCCGCAATACGCTTTAAGAATAAGCCTCACTTGCTTCATCGCCCTTTGGTACGAAATTTCACCCAATTTTTGTCGTTTTTCAGCAATGCTGAGGTTGCCAAATTCGTACTCAAATTGTGGACTGTTGAGGTAGTAAAATGGATCAATCATGCTCAGCAAATACATCTCCTGGACAGGTACGCCCGCGTCCTGATAGCCACTTACAGCATCAAAAAAGTCAGAGAAGGTAGTGGTGGTTTTGGTTTTTATGGCTTCAAATGTTTCGGCAGTCATGTTTACCCAAGGCTCCTCGCAACCAATTTGAATGGAATTGGGAACATCAATAAACGTGCCTTCGCAAATTTGAAGATCGACCAACCCACCAGCGTCGTTCAAAACAGTTCTGGTTTCGTCCTCCCAAAACCAGTAGTTGGCATTGGTGCCGCCGGGGAAGCGCAAAATTTGCGGCTGTAGGCCCGCCACGGCTTGCCGAAACTCGGCAGTGCGCCAATCGTTTTTTACGGTTAGCGTATCAGGAATTGTACAGCCATCGCTGTCAATAATATTTACCACCCTGGAATTGAAGCCCACCTGCGGAGCGGGCTGCGTGGTGGACCAGGGCGATGCGTAAACTGTAATTGGTTGGGAAAATGCGCAGTCCATACATAGGACAAGCGCAAGCAGGGCTAGCGTGTTAAGGGTCTTCATGGTTATAATTGGTGGCCCGAAGTTAGCAGAATTATCAGCTCAAGATGCTATCCTGATCTGATTTTAATGAACCAATTGTGATGAACAAGTGGGGAGGGCTTACACAATTTTCATAAAATGAGTGCTAGCCTGATGTCTAAAAAATCAGCTACATGGCCATGGGTTTTGAGGCCGAACCCGGCCATCCATTTTTCGGAAAAAGCATAGAGCAATTCATAACGTTGGTATACATCCCGCACTTCATTATCGGGTTTGAATATGTAAACACCAAACTGCTGTGCGAACACGAATTTTCCCAATAGAAACTCATGGCCCACAGCAATGCCTCCCATGCCATTGGCTGCTATACCCGAATTGCTGCTCTCATAGCCATACATTCCATTGTAGAGCCACTCTGAGCCAAGACTTAGTGCATTTATTCGTGCTACCCGTCGGCTAAATTTGTATTCAAGGCCAGCAACGGGCAGTACATCTTCATCTCTGCTCTCGGCATAACTCCCAAATAATCTCAGGCTTTGTTTGTTCAGCTGCATCCCTTCGATGCGCCATGGAAGTTTAGGACGCGCTCTAAGCACAGGCGCTGAAGGATAATAACTCAATCCAAGGGCGGCGGTTGGCCAATTGATCCCCTTGTTGGGTTGGCGCATTCCGCCGTTGCTAATGTGGTTGTAGCGGGCGTTGATCTGGGTTTCCCACTGGGGGTGAAGCCTATAGCGCAAAGTGCCGCCTACATGCAGCGGAAAGGCCAGGTAAGTGCTGTAGCTCAGGTTGTCAGGATTGTTTGTGGGATGGTGGGGCCGGTTTTGGTAACTCAAGCCCATGCCTGCCCTGATACCAAAGCTCAGGTCGCGTTGAGCGCCAAATGTGGGTTCAATGAAAAATTGTGCGGCTATGGCCTGACCGAGTATGGGTCGGTTATCAAATTCCCAGAAGCCCAGGGATATGCCCAATCTTGGAAAACAATTGCACATGTTCCAACTTTTCTCCGAAGTCTTGAGCCAAGCCATGTCGACTTCCATTCCCCATGGATAGCTGTCTTTGATGGCTCGAATATCCCGGCTGTGAATAATGATGAAGCCATGATGGAGCCTGGCATCAAAGTATGGCGTGGCTTTGAGGCTATCGGGTTTCTTTTGGCTGTCAGCGATGAAATAGTCATGCTGTGCCCGCAGGCCAAGTGTCCATGCGGCAAGCAATGCGAATATCAAATGCTTTTGAAAATGCATAATCTCACACGAAGTTGGGTATTTTGAATTAAATCGCATGGGCTTGTCTATTTTTCTTTTGCATTGTACTTCTTAGGTCTTAATTTGCGGCATGAAAATGATTGGCTCGGTGCAAGCACACCGTTTGGAGCAAGGGCGACTCCTCATAGATACAGAAGAGGCCCATATTCGCATATCGCAATACAATGAATCCACTTTCCGTATACAGGTGATCCAGTTGAACTCCGCCTTTCAGGAGCACACATACGCATGTCCATCCTTGCCGGCGCCCCATACGGTGGTGGTACAAGTACTATCCGATACCTTCCGCGTCGACACCGCCCATGTGAGGCTCAACATTCAAATGGCACCCCTCCGCATGCGCTTTGAAACCAGGGAGGGCCAAGTGCTTTCCCAAGATGACCCTGGCTTGGGCATATGTTGGGATGGAACCGAAGTCACCAATTACCGCAGCTTGCAGCCTGGCGAGCGTTTCTTTGGCTTGGGCGAGCGTACAGGACCACTCGACAAAGCCGGCAAGCAGTTTCGCAACTGGAATACTGATGCCTTTGGTTATCATGGAGGTACAGACCCCTTGTACGTGTCTTGTCCCTTCTTTATTGGCCTAAGCCATGAACAGCCTTACGGCATTTTCCTCAACAACCACAGTGAAACCACCTTCAACTTTGGCGCCGCCAATGATCGCTTTAGTTTCTTTCAGGCGGCATCAGGTGAACTCGACTACTTCTTTTTTGCAGGGCCCAAACCTGCTGATATACTCCGCGACTACACTGCGCTCACGGGCCGCACTTCATTGCCATCGCTTTGGAGTCTTGGTTTTCAGCAATGTAGGTATAGCTACTATCCCGATTCAGAAATACTTCGGGTGGCGCAAACTTTCAGGGAACTCAATATTCCCGCCGATGTGATTTATTTCGATATCCATTACATGCAGGATTTCAAGGTGTTTACATGGCATAATGAGCACTTTCCAGATCCTTCGCGGCTTATAAAGGAACTCAAAAAAATGGGCTTCAGGGTCGTGGTAATTTTAGATCCTGGCATCAAGGTTGAACCTGGCTACAGGATTTATGATGAAGGCCAGGATGCCGATGTGTTTGTGAAATATCCGGATAACCAGCCATACAAAGGCGCGGCATGGCCTGGCTGGTGTCAATTTCCGGATTTTACAGAGGAGCGTGTCCGCACATGGTGGGGCCAATATGTGGCCGAACTTGTGCAGATGGGGGTCGACGGTTTTTGGAACGATATGAACGAGCCCGCCGTGTGGGGCCATCACACTCCGGGCATAGTCCGTTTTGGCCTTGACGGCAAAAAAGGCTCTCACAAAGAGGCGCACAACGTGTATGGCATGCAAATGGCCCGAGCCACTGCCGAAGGGGCTGCTGGGGCTTTAGACAATCAGCGCTCATTTATACTCACCCGCGCCACCTTTAGTGGCGGTCAACGCGATAGTGCATTGTGGACTGGTGATAACCAGGCCAACAATGAGCACATGCTGCTTGGTGCACGCATGGTGGCTGGCATGGGTTTGTCAGGGTTTCCCTTTGCGGGAAATGATGTTGGCGGTTTCACAGGCGATGCCAGCGCAGCACTCTACCGGCGCTGGATGGCCTGTGCCGTTTTTCACCCTTTGATGCGGGCTCACACCATGATCAATAGCAAGCATGCCGAACCATGGTCATTTGGTGAAGAGTGCACGGAAGTAGCGCGCAATTACATCCATTTGCGCTATAGGCTGCTTCCACATCTTTATTCACTTTTCTATGAGTCGAGTATCAATGGTATGCCGCCTGTGCGCAGTTTGTTGTTTGATTATTTCGATGAATGGAAAATCTTCTCCAAACCTTTTGAGAACCAGTTTATGCTGGGCGATGGCTTGCTGGTATGTCCGGTCGAAGCGGAAGCCATGCTGGCAAAGGTGTATTTGCCGAAAGGCAATTGGTACAATTTTTTCAATGATCAATTGTATGCAGGTGGTCAAGAGCATCTCGTAGAGCTTCAACGCGATACCATCCCAGTTTTTGTCAAGGCTGGCAGCATCCTTCCTACCACGCATGAGGCGCCCGCGTATATGGGTGAGCGCAATGACTTGAGGCTGGACGTACATGTGTATTTGGGCGGTAAATCGTCTTACCAGTATTATGAGGATGATGGCCTTACCATCGGCGGTGATTGCCTTCTCCGGACTTTGGCTGTTGATAGCCATGGTATTTCGGTATCGGCTGTGGAGGGAAATTATGCAGGCAGTTACGTAGGCTTAAGGTTGTATTTGCATGGCTTCAGTGGGCATTCGGTTGAGCTCAATGGTGAATCTATGCAGGTGCGACATGAAAATTTTCGTTTTCTCGCTGCAATTTCTAACTTTGATCCCTGCGAGTACTACCCCGATGGTGCCAAACTCATCGAGCGCCTGGCCTATATTGATCTGAAGGATTGGCGCCATGCAGCGAAAATCCATTTCAGTGATTTAACGAATATTTAACATAGTGTTTTAATGACACTTTGATTTTCTTTGTTTACATTTGCGCCGAATTTATATTCAATCTAACAACATGATTAAAAAGCAGTTTCTCAAAACGAAGCCCGTATGTAAAGTGACTTTCAGCGTGGAAGCCAGTACAGCAGGCGAGGTAGAAAACGTACAATTGGTTGGTGATTTCAGCAAGTGGCTCGAATCGCCAATCACGATGAAAAAGCAAAAGGATGGCAGCTTCAAAGCTACCGTTGATCTTGAAACCGGTAAAGAATACCAATTCCGCTACTTCATTGATGGCGAAAGATGGCACAATGACGGCGAAGCCGACAAGTATGCTCCAGCAGGGGTATCATTTGAAGAAAATTCGGTTGTGGCCCTTTAATGGCCCATAGCGCTCATTGGAAACCGGCTTGAGGCCGGTTTTTTTTTGCGCTATACCGCGCAATTCATGTTACATCAACACATCCTTCAGCGCGAATTGTTGCACATCGAGGTTCACATATTCGGCAAAGTCGAGCAATTGCTTCCGCACACTGCCAGGAATCTCAGCTTTTGTAGTTTTTAGTATTCTGAACACGGCATTTTGCACATCATTCAGCTCCGGGTGTACGCCAATGCGCCCGAGGAGGTCCAGGGTTGAACGCATGTTTTCAAACTGTTCTAATGTAGATAAAATGTTGGCACTGTGTATGGGTCCAATTGAGGTGAGCATACTGTGCAATTTGTTGGTGCAAATGAAGTTGAGATCACTGTGGTCCACCACGAAGTTCCACTTCTTGAAGTCGCGAATCACCTGCTTGAGTTCATCAATGCGAACGCGGCTGGCGTCGGGCTGGAAAAACTCCCTCAACTCATAGTTGAGAAGCATTTCGAGGTTGTTGAGCAACAGGGCGGGAGGCTTGAGGCCTGAATTGCGCATTACATTGATTACGCTATAGTTGCGGTCGTTGATCTTTTTGTAGGAGGAAGAGGCCAAGTCCATGCTGTAATCGAGGATACCA
This sequence comes from Cryomorphaceae bacterium, assembly GCA_036751905.1. Taxonomy (GTDB): domain Bacteria; phylum Bacteroidota; class Bacteroidia; order Flavobacteriales_D; family Cryomorphaceae; genus T3Sed10-241. Next base: position 43,779 of record DAIOTP010000003.1, on the reverse strand, counting down.
TTTAGCATCTTAAGTTGTTCATCCTTAAACATGTCAAAAAAGGAGAAGCTCCGTTGTTCCGGATAACGCCTGAAGAGCTCAATTACTTTTGAAACGTTGGATTGAGAGAAGGCCTCCATCACCTCGTCGCTGAATTTGAGATATTCCTCCCGGGGTACGGATTCAAAAGCTTTTCCAATGAGGTGGTGCTGACCCAAATAGAGCACAACAAAACTGAAGTGCTTTTCGCTGAAGGTTACTTTTGATTTTACGTAAGTTCGCCCTACAGCCAACTTTTGTGAACCTTGTGCCATGCGCTTAAAGTCCGAACTTCGGCAGGTGTAGTTCAGCACTGTGATGTCGTTGGGATCTTCTGCAAACAGCGAAGACACGGCATAGTGCATCCCTATGTGCGTGAGTGTAACCTCTGAAGGGGTGACAAAACGCAAGTATACCTTCGATCCATCACCATATTCGGGTAGGTTGCTTCGGGCTTCACCGAGCCGCTTTCTGAATTCCCTATCGAGCGATTGTCCCGATACGCTGCGCGCGAGCTGTATGGTACGGCGTGCATATTGCAAAATTTGCACAGTTTCAATGCCCGAAATTTCATCAAAGAACCATCCGCAACTTGTGAACATAAGAAGTCCATTGCGCTGCATTTCAAGCAGACGCATAATCTGGGTTTGTTCATCGGCACTGAGGTTACCGAAGTTTTTGTGCAGAAAGGTATTGACAACTTCCTGGGTGCGGTTCAAAATCACCTCTATGTAGTCATTTCGCAACTTATCAGGATTTACCTTGTAGGCCGCCAATCCCTTGACATACATCTCAGTGACTTTGTCCTGTAGCCAGTTAAGGCTTTCACGCAAGGGGCGCCGCCATTCTTGATTCCAGTCAGGCCTACCTCCAGAGTTGCAACCACAATTGCTTCGCCAGCGCTCCACACCGTGCGCACAGCTCCATGAAGAATTGTCGTAGATTTCGGCTTCATGCTGAGGAGGTTGCAGTTCGAGATATTTGCTGTAGTTGGTGATGGTCGCGAGCTTGTTCGTTTCAATGTAGCGCATGCAGTAGGCCATGGCCATATCACCATAGCGGTGGTGGTGTCCATAACTCTCACCATCGGTGGCGATGTGCAGGAGTTGATTGCCACCGCGTCCGTCAAAGCCCCCGACCAGGTATCGTGCAAATTCTTTCCCATCCTTGAGTAGCCCCTTGAAGGCTACAGCTTCGGAGCGTTTGCCATCATAAAAGAAGAGATTGATCTTAAGGCCTGAGGGCAAGTTGCACACGTAAGGTTGTAAAGGGTCAATGCCATTGTGCCACTGCTCACTGCCATTGGCCCTAAAGCGCTTCGCCTGTCGTGGCGCCAACACGGTAAAGCGGATACCATTTTCGGCAAGTACCTCAAGCGTTTCAGTGTCCACGGCAGTTTCTGCAAGCCACATGCCTTCAGGTTTTCGCTTAAAGCGGCTTTCGAAATCGCGGATGCCCCATACCACCTGGGTTTCTTTGTCGCGCCTTGAAGCCAGGGGCATGATGATGTGGTTGTACACCTGTGCCATCGCCGATCCATGGCCTCCAAAGTATTCCATACTTTGGGTGTCAGCGTCCAGAATGGCTTGATAAGTCTTGGGGCGGTTTACTTCGAGCCAGCTGAGCAGGGTAGGACCAAAGTTGAAACTCATGCGGGCATAGTTGTTCACGATATCCACGATCTTGTGGTTTTCGTTGAGGATGCGCGACACGCCGTTTGGCATATAGCATTCCTCCGTTATGCGCTCATTCCAATCGTGATAGGGTGCCGCGGAGTCTTGGTATTCTATTTTTTCAAGCCATGCATTTTCTCTGGGTGGCTGGTAAAAGTGGCCGTGTATGCATATGTATTTACTCATCGCTCTCTCGTTCTTTATTAAAATGCTTGTTCTCGAATTTCCGGGCTATTTGCCCAGTTCCAGAATGGTGAAGCCCAATGGTGGCAACCTGAGTTCCAGGCTGTGCTTGCGGCTGTGGCTTGGCTCCTTGCTTGCTTTGAGCACCGTTTCGTTTGTAAATCCGCTTCCGCCAAATCGGAGGGAGTCAGAGTTGAATATTTCACGGTAGCTGCCACTGTCATCCACACCAACGCGGTAATTTTCATGCACCGAAGGAGTAAAGTTTCCAATGATCAACAGTTTTGACACCCCATTTTTCCCGGTCGCCTTGCTTTTGCGGTAAAAGCAGATCACAGAATTTCTCGAATCGCCAAAGTCAATGACCTCAAAGCCTTCAGCGCTGAAGTTGTAATCGTGAAGGGCGGGTTTTTCTTTGTACAATGTATTGAGCTCGGTAACCATTTCAGATATGCCACTGTGGCTTTCGAGCTGACACAGATTCCAGAGCAGGCTTTCATCGTGTTTCCACTCCCTGAATTGGCCAAACTCGCATCCCATAAATAGCAGTTTGGTACCGGGATGGGTATACATCCAGGCATAGAGTGCGCGCAGGTTGGCAAATCGTTGCCATTCATCGCCGGGCATTCGGCTCAGCAAGGAGCCCTTGCCGTGCACCACCTCGTCGTGGGAAAGGGGGAGCATGAAATTTTCCGTAAAGGCATACACCAGGCTAAATGTGAGGTTGTCTTGGTGAAAACGGCGGTAAATCGAATCGCGTTTCATATACACGAGCATGTCATTCATCCAGCCCATCATCCACTTCATACCAAATCCGAGCCCGCCAAGCGATACTGGCCTTGATACCATAGGCCATGAAGTACTTTCCTCAGCAATGGTTTGTACATCAGGGAAGTTGGTGTAAACGGCCTCGTTCATTTCCTTGAGCAAGGATACTGCTTCAAGGTTTTCGCGGCCGCCGAAACGGTTGGGAATCCACTCACCCTCCTTGCGGCTGTAGTCAAGGTAAAGCATGGATGCCACAGCATCAACACGGATGCCGTCCACATGAAACAATTCCAACCAGTACAGCACATTGCTGATCAGGAAGGAGCGTACCTCATTGCGCCCATAGTTGAATATAAAGCTCTTCCAATCGGGGTGGTAACCGAGCCTTGGGTCATCATGTTCGTAGAGTGCGGTGCCGTCGAAGCGAAACAATCCGTGCATATCGCCTGGGAAGTGGCTGGGCACCCAGTCTATCAATACGCCGATGCCGGCTTTATGGAAAGCATTCACAAGGAATGCAAAATCTTCAGGGCTACCGAAACGTGAGCTCGGTGCGAAATAGCCAGTAATTTGGTATCCCCAGGAGCCGAAAAATGGATGCTCCATAACAGGCATCAACTCCACATGCGTAAATCCTAGCTGCTTCACGTATGGCACGAGTTCGGCGGCAAGCTCCCTGTAGCTCAATGAGCGGTTGCCCTCCTCAGGTCGGCGCCTCCAGCTGCCCAAGTGTACTTCATATACAGACATGGGGGCGTCGAGGCTGTTTTTGTTTTTGCGGCTTTTCATCCATGTACTGTCCGTCCACTTGATGTTGAGCTTGCGCACCACAGATGCGGTGAGTGGGGGGCATTCCCATTGCCTTGCATAGGGGTCACCCTTTTCAAGGTAGGCCTCGGCTCCGCGTATTTTAATGGCGTACTTGTATATATCGCCTTCTTTGACCCCTGGGATGAATCCTTCCCAAATTCCGCTGGGGTCCCAACGTACGTTCAGGGGATGGCTTTTTTTATTCCAATTGTTGAAATTGCCAATGACCGATACCGAGGCAGCATTGGGCGCCCACACCGCAAAATAAGTTCCGGCAACACCATTGAGTTCAATAGGGTGGCTCCCCAGTTTTTCATAGACTTTATAATGCTTTCCGGCGGAGAAGAGCGCGGTGTCGAAATCGGTGAAGAGGCTATGTGAAATGACAGTTTCTTGGCTCATATTAATCGTTGTTGAGTATTTGCATAATGCCCTTTAGGGGAATAATCACCCAATCGGGACGGGCGTGTAATTCATAGCCGAGTTCGTAAATGGCTTTTTCAAAAATATGGTAACGCAGCAGGAAGTCTATTTCGCGTGCGTAACCAATATCGAGTCCCCCTTCAGTAGCAGTTTTGATGTAATAGTAAAGGCTAAGGCCCACAATCAGACGGTAGTACCGACCGCCTATCTCCGTGAGCTGGTCGGGGTCATTGTTTTCACCAAGCCTTTGAAAAATGGTGGAAAACACAGCGTAGTGGTATGAACGAAACAGGCCTGCAAGATCTTTTACCGGGGGCTGCTTCACCTTGCGGTCCCGGATGGTGCTCTCCGGCTCTCCTTCAAAGTCGAGTATGCATACATCTTTGCCTGTAATGAGTACCTGCCCGAGGTGATAATCACCATGAATGCGTATGCGGCAGGAGTTGAGCTTCTGCTCGTCGAAGTTAAGGAGCCGGTCCTTGATGAGGTCCTTGTGTTCAATGAGGTAATCGGCGTATTCCCGGGCTTTGCCTTTGAGCGTCTCCTTATGCTGGTCGAGCAGTTGGAAGCGCCTGTCATACATATACATCACCCTGTTGAGCAGCCACACGGTGTAATCACTGTTGAAGCTTTCAGGATTGAAGTGCCTGTCGGTTTTATCGCTGGCTAGAGAGAGGTGCAGCTCGGCGGTACGAATGGCAAGGTTCTTCACTTTGCGCAACATGGGCTCACCCACCAACTTGGTATAGAACTCGGGTATTTCCTCTAGGCGTACGGGTTTGTACAATTCAATTTTGGGCAAATCATCAAGGCCAACTTTCAATTCGGTGATGCGCTTAAAGAATCCTTCAATTTCATTGAGGGCATCGTTCCATGCTTCACCTTCATTTTCAACCTTTTCTTGCATAAGGCCTAGCGACACGGTGTAATAATCGGCCCGTACCCATTCAATACTTCCGGCGAAATGGGGTGAATAGGGGAAGTTGGCTTTTTCGGAAAGAAACCGGGTAAGCTCCAGGTCGGGATTGTTGTTTCTGAAGAGCTTGCGGTATATTTTTAAAAAGTATTTGTCTTCATATACAATGGTGGAGTTGCTTTGCTCCACTTCCAGCACCCTGGAGTTGATTTGCTTGCCCGCCGCTGAAGCTTTGAGGCGCTTGCCCCGGCTAAAGCGCAGGAAACGGCCTCCGAGTTCGATTTTTTTACGCCCCACAATATTTTTGAACAAGCTGGCCCTGAACTTTTCGCAAAAAATGGCATCGACGAGATAGCCCGCGGAGCTGCCATCTGCAAGTTTCACTTCACAGATGCTTGCACGGGCGTCCACGGGTTTTTGCGGAAGCATGCATACCGGCAACAAATACGATTCGCTAAAGGAGCCCTCGAATACCACTTCTACGAAGAGAATAAATGCCTTATCGCGCTGGTTGATGTCATAAGGTGCGGCGTACTCTATATTGTAGTGCTTGATGCGTGATGTTTTAGCCCCAAACCAGCGCATTTTCATCATGTATGCAGGCAGAATGTCGCGTCGAAATTTTGGAAGGATGTCCTTGTCCTTCGCAAATATTTCCTTCCAACTTTTTTCGCAAGTGAGGCTTTTCATGGCTTAGAGGCGTATGTGAAACAGGTGAAATGGCAGCACATGTGGGTTGAGTTCCACAAAATTGTATTCACCGCGCCATGGATATGCAGCCTGTGTTATAAGATCTTGCACTACATAGGAGGCATCTCCCGGCAAACCGATGGCGTGCAAAGGTACTTTTACCACACCGGACTGCGTGTGGTGTGGGTCAAGATTGACAACCATAAGCAGGTGGTCGCCGTTTCCATCGCTTTTGAGCCATGCCATGAGCTGTCCATTGTCAACGGCGCAGGGTATATAGTTGTACGTTTGTTGAAGCGCCGGATGGTGTTTACGGATGTGGTTGATGGTTCGGATCACCATTTTGAGCTTACCTCGGGTATCCCACACATGGCGGGTCACCTCGTATTTCTCTGAATCGAGGTACTCTTCTTTGCCCGGAACGGCTTGGTAGAGCATGTTTTCATACACAGGGCCATACATGCCATAATTGCTGCTGAGGGTGGCCGCCATGAAAAACCGCGCCATGAAAGTCGCTTCATTGGGCTGCTGCAATTCGTAGGGCAATATGTCGGGCGTATTGGGCCAAAAGTTGGGGCGGAAATACTGTTGGGAAGGGTCGCTGCTCAACTCTTCCATGTACTGCATGAGTTCCGCCTTGTCATTGCGCCAGGTAAAGTAGGTGTAGCTGTGTGTGAAGCCTGCTTTGGCAAGCTGGTGCATGATTTTGGGCCGGGTGAAGGCCTCTGAGAGGAAAATTATCTCAGGATTTTTCTCCCGAATATTGGCAATGAGCCACTTCCAAAATTTGAAAGGCTTTGTGTGCGGGTTGTCCACCCGAAATATTTTCACGCCGTGTCCTATCCAGTACGTCACAATGCTCAGCAGCTCATTCCAAAGGTTTTGCCAGTCTTCATTTTCGAAGTAGATGGGCAAGATGTCCTGGTACTTTTTTGGCGGATTTTCTGCGTATTGTACGCTGCCGTCGGGCCTCCAGCGAAACCACTTGGGATGGGCCTTCACATAAGGATGGTCCGGAGCGCACTGCAAGGCAAAGTCCATGGCCACTTCTATGCCCATTTCATTGGCCTCGGCAATGAAGGTCTTGAAATCGTCAAGGGTGCCCAGTGCAGGGTTGATGTCTTTGTGGCCGCCCAGCTTTGAGCCGATGGCCCATGGGCTGCCTACGTCATCGGGTTGTGCTGTGGTTGCATTGTTTTTCCCTTTGCGGTTTACCTCGCCTATGGGGTGTATGGGAGGGAAGTACACCACGTCAAATCCCATTTCGGCTACGTAGGGCAGGCGCTTAGCGGCATCCCTGAAGGTGCCGTGAATGCTGGGATCGTGCCCGCTGCTGCGTGGAAAAAACTCATACCATGTGCTGAACATGGCCTTTTTGCGGTCCACCCACACAGGGTATTCGGCGCTGCGCGAAGTGAATGTTTGGTAAGGAAATGTCTGGAACAATTCCTTAAGTGCTTCAGAGGTCGCAAGACCAACAGCTTCCGTGTAGCGGCTTTCATCGGTAAAGGCAGCAGCACAATCTTTGATCAACTTCTTTTGGGTGGCATCCTTGGGCTTCAGGTGCTTCAGGTATTGCACACCATCCAGCAATTCCACGTTCACATGTTGCCCTCCCTTTACCTTGCGGTCAAGTTCATGCTGCCAATTGAGCGCATAATCCATCCATGCTTCAATGTAGTATTGGTACTGACCTACCTTCTCCGCAACAAAACTTCCGGTCCACAAGTCGTTCACCTGGGCCTGCATGGTATGGGCCCTATACTTGCGTTCACTGTTGTGTTTCACGTACAGCCAGGCATTTACCACATCGTGGCCGTCGCCAAATACGTCGGCAGTGATGCGCACTACCTCGCCTTCTATGCGCTTTACAGCAAATAAGCCTCCATCAAGGCTTGGATTTACATTCTCGATTACAGCACGGTGGCGCATTTCTTCCATAGTAATTGTACAGTTTACACTTTGAAGCGGCTAATTTACCAAAATTGCGTTGTCAACATATCTGTCCATCATTTTGCGTCGCAGGGGGGCATGGCTTGACCCGTGCAGTGCCTGCTATGATGGCCGGAATACCTTAGCGCTTAGAGCAAAGTTGGCTGAAATTGAACCCAAAAAATTTTGTGGTGTCGAATTTTTTTTTTTTTTTTTGAGCTATCTAAAAATCATTGCTGCAGCCATTGATGAAGATTATTCAATTCATTGTTTAACCAACGCTTTGTTAAGATGATGAGAACGCTTATTTTTTGCACTGCGATGCTGGTTGCTTTGGCATTCCCAACGTTTGGAAACCTTGATTACAAAGCCCAACCACCAGTTGAATCAACCACTGTACAGCACGACACCTTGGGAAATCCCGAGGCATTGTACAAGATTTGGATGGAAGTACATTTCGTAGATACTGTAAGGCCGGTATGCTATACAGGTTTGGCTTTGGTTTTTATGGAAGATAAGGAACAAGTTTCATTGTTGGAGTGGGGTACTTTTATTGTTGGTGACTGTGCCCGACAGATAGGAGGGGAGCCCGGCCCAATCGAAATCCACGACATCACTAATGATCGAGAATCTCCCGGAGATCTTAGGGCACGCCTTGCGGCAAATTCAGAATTTCGCGAACAAATATTAGATTGGGCAAGGAAACGCTGATCAGTATTTTTAACTTTATTCATGGTCTATCTTCTGAATAACATGTTATTCCGAGGGTAGATCTTTTTTAAAGTCTGGCGCCTCAATCATTTTCTCACCTTTTCATCTCAGTTATGATCAATTTAGACAACCATTGCCCAAAGCTCTTTTTGGTAGGAGCACTTGGAGCATTTAGTTGCTTAAGTGCATATTGCCAGGAGTTTCAATGCTACTGTTACGAAAATGATGAAAATCGTTACGTTGAGTGGCTGTGCGTGAGCAAGGACTCAGCCATTGTAGTTGGCAAGCTCGAGAGTGCATGTGGTGACGGACTGGATTTTGAAAGCCTGCTAAAGTCGGCCCGCGCAAACCATGTGGTATGGGAGCTATCCACCTCCGATGAGGGCAAAAGGTTTACCAAAGTCGTGAAAGTTCCAAGTTTGGATTTGGAGATGGTACATGAATTCCTTATTAACCAGCAGGATGCGGGCCTGGAGGTAAATGTGACCCAAGGTGCCTCCAAAATGAAATCTAGAGAGATGGCAGGACCCCCACAGCGCTTTTGCCACAAATGGGATTTTGAGGATATGGTGCCTTTGCAGCAAATTATTCAGATGGAATAGTGCATGGGCAACGCACTTTGATTGTACATGCCTTATCCATTTTGAAAACCCATGCCGCCGGGAGCCTGCATTTTAAGCTAACTTCGCCCCGTGATTCTCGTTACCGGCAGCACAGGAATAGTGGGCACCCGCCTCGTGTTTGATTTGCTTATGGCAGGCCATGAGGTGCGCGCCTTGCACCGTGTAGGCAGCGACAAGGAATTTGTGCGCCAGGTATTCCGGTTCTACCATCCTGAACGTGCTGAAGCGCTTTACGCAAAAATACACTGGCACGAGGGCGACGTGCTGGATGTGTACGCGCTCGAGCAAGCACTTAGGGGAGTTGACATGGTGTACCACACAGCTGCACTGGTGTCGTACGCACCGGGCGATGCTGCGGCGATGATGGCCATCAACCGCGATGGTACTGCCAATGTGGTGAATATTGCCTTGGAGGCAGGAGTGCGGAAGTTTTGCCACATCAGCTCCGTGGCTGCTATAGGCAAGCCTTTGGAAGGGGCTGCCAATGAAAATACTCCATGGAGCAAGCGCACTTCCCGTTCCGTATACGGACTGAGCAAGTACCTTTCAGAACGTGAAGTATGGCGCGGAGCTGCTGAGGGGATGCCCTGCATCATTGTGAATCCTTCGGTGATACTCGGTCCAGCCAAGGCACAACAAAGCAGTGGTGTCTTGATGGACCTCTTGAGCAAGGGGGTGCCTTACTATCCGCAGGGCGCTGCGGGTATAGTGGATGTACGTGATGTATCGGCCATAAGCATAGCATTGATGGACAGCGATCTGAGCAACGAACGTTACCTGGTCAGCGCGAGGACTGTGCCTTACAAACATTTGCTCGATCGGGCAGCGCACATTTATGGCAACAAGCCGCCGCGCCTCGCGGTAAAGCCATGGATGCTGCAAATGGCCTGGCCATTGGCAGCACTCTGGGCTGGGATGCAAGGTGCGAAACCTACACTGACCCGTGAAACCACACGAAACGCATCACTTTCATTGCAATACGATACTGGCAAAGTACAACAAGCACTTGGCATAGCATTCATACAACCCGAGGAATCGCTGGCGTATTATCGGGCTTTTTTCAGCGTGGAGTCGGCTTGATTGACAGATGGTATGGCGTACCGCTCGAGTGCTGATTGTGGATTGGCCATGTCAGGACTGTAGCTCGGTGTGCTTGAGGTATCTGATTTTGTCGATGTAGCAAATTCTTTTTTGATGGCGCCTTCCATGGTGCTGAGGCTGTCAAGTACCTGCTCGTACACTTTTTCGAAAAGGTGAGGTCGCTCTTGGTAATACTTAAAGGTATTCAGAAAGTCCTCCTGACTTACCCCGTGCCGTTCAAGGAATTCACTGTAAAGTGCTTCGCCGAGGTTGTATTGGGCATTTTTGCTGTGCATAAACTGGGTCTTTATTCCTTCGGCCAGTTGCACTTCGATCATCAGGTTGATGAAGGTGGGTTCCGGGAGCAGGTCATCTGGCCTTTTTTCTTCCTTTTCACCGCATGCTGGAAGCAAAAGCAGCAATAGTGCAAAGGCCTGAAATAAGTATTTATTTTTCATCGATCGAAGCGTAAGCGCTGTCCTTTTACTTCATCAAAAACCTTGCCTTCCTTGTATACCATGCGTCCATTGACGAAAGTTCCCACCACGCTGCTCCGAAAAGTATCACCCTCGAAAGGGCTCCAACCGCACTTGTACAGTACATCTTCGCGTTTCACTTCCATGGAGCGCTCAAGATCAACCAGAACGAGGTCAGCAAAGTAGTCTTCACGGATGTAGCCGCGCTTATGAATTTGGAACAGGTCGGCCACGCTGTGGCTTGTTTTCTGCACGATGGTTTCGAGGCTGAATACCCCTTGGTGCATCAACTCAAGCAATGCGGGCAATGCGTGTTGCACAAGTGGGCCTCCGCTGGGTGCTTTGAAATAGCTTTGGTTTTTTTCGGCGATGGTGTGGGGCGCATGGTCGGTGGCTATCACGTCAATGCGGTTTTCATTGACTGCTTGCCGTATCATCTCGCGGTCATGGGCTGTCTTTACAGCGGGGTTCCATTTGATGAAGGTGCCCTTGCGTTCATAGTCAGCGTCGGTGAACCAAAGGTGGTGGATGCAGGCTTCGGCGGTAATTTTTTTTGCCGAAAGGGGAATGTCATTGCGAAAAAGTGAAAGCTCGCGGGCTGTACTGATATGGAGAATGTGGAGGCGCGCACCATGTTTTTCGGCCAGCTCCACAGCCATGGATGAGCTGCGGTAGCACGCTTCGGCCGAGCGTATCAAGGGATGGGCGGCAATGGGAACCTGCTCGCCGTATTTTTGCCGAAAGGCTGCTGTATTGCTCTGTATAGTCTCCTCATCTTCACAGTGGGTGGCAATCAGCGTTGGGCTTTCGCGAAATATGCCTTCGAGCGTGGTTGTATTGTCAACCAGCATGTTGCCGGTTGAGCTTCCCATGAATACTTTGACTCCGCATACATTTCTGGGGTCGGTTTTGTATACCTCATTGAGGTTGTCATTGCCTGCACCCATGAAGAAGGAATAGTTGGCCACCGACACCTCTGAGGCACGCTGGTATTTTTGCTCGAGCAGCTCTTGGGTCAAGGTATTGGGCACTGTATTTGGCATTTCCATGAAGCTGGTGATTCCTCCGGCTACGGCGGCCCTGCTTTCAGTCCGTATGTCAGCTTTGTGGGTAAGGCCTGGCTCGCGGAAGTGAACCTGATCGTCGATCAGTCCTGGCAGTAGGTAAAGGCCTTTGGCATTGACTATGTCTGTATGGGGGAGCACAGGCAGGTCATGCCCTATTTTGGAAATGCGTTCACCCTCTATATAAAGGTCAGCTGTGGTTCGGGTACCTTCATTGATGATGGTAGCTCCTTTAATCAGTACGTTTGGCATAATCTACTTTGTGTCTGAAACGCATTTTAAGCACTCCCAGGAAGGCTTCTTTAAATATGCCCATATTCATTTTGCTGGTTCCTAACTGTCTGTCAATAAACGTAATGGGAACTTCCTCCAGGGTGTATCCTTGTTTTACTGTGGCGTATTTCATTTCAATCTGGAACGCATAGCCCACGAATTTGATTTTTTCAAGATCAATATTTTCCAGCACTTCGCGGCGGTAGCACACGAAGCCAGCTGTAGCGTCCATTACATTGATCATAAGTATGATGCGTACATACATCGATGCAAAATAACTGATCAGAACCCTGCCCATGGGCCAATTGCTTACACGGCCACCACGCATATAGCGCGAGCCTATACTCATGTGGGCGCGTCCAGCGGCACAGGGTTCCAGCAATCGGGGTAAATCATTGGGGTTGTGCGACATATCTGCATCCATCTCGAAGATGTAAAGGTAGTCATGGTCAAGGCACCACCTGAAACCCGCTATGTAAGCCCTTCCGAGTCCATCTTTTGTGTCGCGGTTAAGCAAATGAAGGCGCCCGGGCCATTTGTTGCGCAATCCTTCCACGATGGCTGCGGTGCCATCGGGCGAACTGTCGTCAACTACAAGGATGTGAAAATGGTTGTCAAGATGCATTACCTTGGTAATCACCGTTTCAATATTTGCACTTTCGTTGTATGTGGGAATTATGACAATGCCTTGGCTCAATCCGTGAAATTTGGGCTAAGATAATGCAAATGTCTTGGGCTATGCAGGGCCAATGCAGAAGGGGGAATTTTCCTGAGGGAAGCACGCATAGAAAAGCATGAAATGTCGTTGTTTTTGAGAGTTGCAACAAGCGATTGAAAAATGAAACAAGGACGCTCAGCATTTTTTGTCACTTCGTATTTAGGTTCGCTTGATTTATTGATCTTTGCGGCCTAAAATAAACACCATGAAAAACCTAACATTAATCCTTGCGGCGTTTTTGATGATTGGCAACAGCATCACCGCACAAACCGTTTCTGATGAAGTTACACTGATCCAATCCGCTTTTGGTATGGAAAAGGAAGCCCTTGTGCGTGAGGCCATGCAGCTTTCGGGCGACAAGTCAGAAGCATTTTGGAACGTATACCGCGCTTATGAAAATGAGCGCCGCGCTGCAGCCAGGGAGCGCCTTCAGATCATCAATGAATATCTGGAGAATTATGACACCATGACCGATGCCAAAGCAGAAGATCTGGCACGCCGCACCATTGCTGCCGATGCTGCCTTATCCAAGCTGCACAGGAAGTATTTCGCACAGTTCAAAAAGGCCACTTCAGCAACCGACGCCGCTAAGTTCCTTCAACTTGACAGGCATATTCATGCTACTATCCGATTGATTCTTTCAGACAATTTGCCCTTTTTGGTTGAAAAATAGGGGGAATGCGTCTGTTTTAGATCGCACAATTGAATTTCACTCCAAGGGCAATCTTCCTTGGAGTGTTTTTTTTTCAGCATGCTGTTTTTTTAAGGGTATCTCTGCCAGTGTTATCTTTAAATTAAGAATTCCGTTTTGCGCTTGCATGGACGTCGATACTTTGTGATCATTATCTACTTTTGATCCAAATTAAAATCATTTACCAAATGAAAAAAATGCTACTTAGCGCCGTTTTCGCGGCATCCGTAGGAATTGTGATGGGTCAGGGATGCATCGAGTTGTTCATCTCTGAGTATGTAGAAGGATGGGGCAACAACAAAGCACTCGAAATTTACAATCCAACTTCCCAACCCAAGCAACTGAACAATTACATGCTTGAGCGCTACTCAAATGGCTCATCTTCAGCAGCCACGAACCAAAGGTATGAATTGCCCAATGAGACCATTGCGCCTTACAGCACTTGGGTGATTGTAATTGACAAGCGTGTAGAGGGAGCTACAGGGCAAGAACAGCCTGTGTGGACAGAGCTGCAGGCAAAAGCAGATCATTTTGCGAATCCTGTTTACAACACCAACAATACCATGTACTTTAATGGCAATGACGCCATGGTATTGCGCAATATTTCACAAGGCGGTCTTGGTTATCCTATTGACGTATTCGGCCGCATCGGAGAGGACCCAGCTGGCGCCAATCCTCCTGTTACCGCACCATTTGGATGGAACAATGTGGGTCCTGCTTACACTTGGATCAACAACAACTCTACAGGCTGGACAAAAGACCACAGCTTGATACGCAAATTTGACGTAACAATAGGCTATACGCCTGCCGGAACGCCACCATTTAATGTAGGACTGCAATGGGATTCTATTCCTCCAGTTGTTATGGGTCCTGAAGGTTTTATTGTTGGCAACTGGGAATCACTGGGATGGCATGACTGTGAGTGCTTTCCTCTGACTGTACGCAATGGCAAATCCACTCCTGGCCGCCTCTATCCCAATCCGGTGAGCAATGGGCAGCCGCTCCGTTTTGTAGCCAACCACAACACGGAACGTTACGAAATATATGACCTTTCCGGAAAATTGGTGGGTGCAGAAGTGGTTCCACAACTCACGGAATTCGAAATCGCAACGGGCAATTTGCCGAAAGGCGTTTACATGCTCCGCAGCTATGCCCAGGAAGGAACATTTACACACAAATTTGTTGTTCAATAACACAAACCAGTGTATTTAAGAAAGATTCTAGTGATACTCTCCCTGCTTGTAGGGGGAGTATCCTGCTTAATGGGACAATCGGTTGTAAAGGGTCGGGTACTTGATGGACTCACGCAGGAACCACTTCCCGGGGCTACCGTGGTGTATGGGCCTGGCCAAGGAGTAGTCACCAATTACGACGGTGAGTATCTGCTCGAATTGCCAGCAGGTTCTTATACGCTTACCTACTCCTTCGTTGGGTTTGAGCAACACATCGTGAACGTATCCTTAAGAGAGGGCGAAATACTCGACAGGATAATTCGCTTGAATTCATTTACACTAAGAGAAGTTTCGATCGTGGCCGACATAGCCCGCGACAGGCAAACGCCTGTTGCATTTTCGAATATTTCGCCTAGGCAGATCGAAGAGGAGCTGGGCTCGCAAGACCTGCCCATGATTCTGAACCATACTCCGGGAGTTTATGCCACCCAAACAGGTGGAGGTGACGGCGATGCGCGTATCAATATCCGTGGCTTCGACCAGCGAAACATCGCTGTAATGATCGATGGTATTCCGGTGAATGACATGCAGAACCGACGCGTGTTTTGGAGCAATTGGTTTGGGCTCGACCTTGTAACAGGCAACGTGCAAGTGCAGCGCGGTCTCGGCGCTTCTAAGTTGGTGCTTCCTGCCATTGGTGGTACTTTGAATATTCTCACCAAAGGCGTCGACGATAGGGAATCTACCAAGGTGAGGCAAGAGTTTGGAAGCGGCAACTTCACCCGTACCTCTTTCATGTACAACTCGGGCAAACTCACGAATGGTTGGGGCTTCACCTTATCGGGGTCGTATAAAGTAGGCGATGGACTTGTGGACGCCACATTCACCGAAGGACTTTTCTACTATGCCAAAATAGAAAAGCTTACCAAGAACCACCGCATCAGCCTCACGGGCTTTGGTGCGCCACAGCGTCATGGTCAGCGGGTATTTAGAGGCGAAATTGGTGAGTTCAGCCATGAGCACGCCCGACGTGCCGGTGTAAGCGACAGCATTTTGTCACGCATTCCCGATAGGGGCATTTATTACAACCAGCATTGGGGTCAGTATGAAAACTACGATTTCGTAGGTGAGGCTTCCAATCCGCCTCCGCCGCCTTTCCCGGCTGTGGCCGATCGGATTTCCATAACACGGCGTGGAGAGCTCAGCACTGTGCACGAGCGGGTTAATTTTTATCACAAACCGCAGTTTACCTTGCGTGACTTTTGGCAAATCAATCCCAACCTTTCGGTGGCTTCATCGGCATATGCCTCTTGGGGCCGGGGTGGGGGTACCCAACTCAGGTCACGTTCGGGACTCGCCGAAACCAACAATGGCCTCATCGACTTTCAAGAGTTCAGAGACAACCAAATGTTCAATGCCTTCAATCAAGAATTTGACTACCTCAATGTGGATACCAACTTTCATCCCACCGATATCAAAGCCGAAAACTACCTGCGCACTGCCCGCAATGACCATTTTTGGACGGGTTTCCTTTCGCAGGTCAATTGGAACTTTGCTGAAGGCCTCGTACTCACCGCAGGTATAGATGTGCGCTACTTCAAAGGTGCCCAATACAGCTTGATTCACGAATTTATTGGTGGCGACTATACAGTTGACAACTCCGACAACAATGCGCCAAGGGATTTGGTAAAACGGCAAGGTGACCGCGTGTTCCGCAACCAGGAATCATTGGTTACGTGGGGCGGAGCGTTCGTTCAGGCAGAGTACAACAGCGGTCCCCTTAGCGTAAGCGGCAACTTTACTGTGGCCCGCACGGGATTTAGGGGCCGCGACTTCTTCAGGCCGCGCGTACTTGATGTGGGCGATACCACTATAAATATTGGGTACCGCGATGAAGTGGTCATCGGCGATGAGGTATTCGACCGCAACAGCCCCGGCTTGCGCACCTATGAAACGGAATGGATATGGGTAAATGGTTACACCGCCAAGCTCGGTGCCAACTATGATATTGACGAAAGGCTCAATGTGTTTGTGAACACTGGCATCATGTCGATTGCACCTATTTTTAGCAATGTGATCGACCAAAACATGAACCCCTTCCGGGAATATTTCAATGAGGAAATTCGCGCCGTAGAGCTCGGAGCCCAGTACGGCACAAAGCGCTTTACAGCCAATCTGAACACTTATTACACCTATTGGGGTGACCGACCCGTGGCGCGCAGGGTTTTTGTAAATTATCCCAATCTAGGTGTCAACGGTGACCCTACGGAGGACACCGAGGTGTTCATACGCAGCATAGATGCCCGCCACATGGGTATTGAATTTGAAGGCGCATACAAGCTCTCCGACAAATGGATGGTGGAAGGCCTCTTTAGCATTGGCAACTGGATATGGACCAGCGAAACAGAAGCCCAGTACATTCAGGGCAACCTCGTAATCACCGATGCCACTGGAGAGCCCCTTACATT
>DAIOTP010000003.1:5570-27080 GCA_036751905.1 Cryomorphaceae bacterium | reverse complement strand
CCAGAGGCGTAAGGGTAGGTGATGCCGCACAAACCCAGATTGGCGCTTCACTGGAGTACAAGCCCACGAAGAATTCATTTATCCGCACCCGCATGATTCATTTTTCTGAAAATTACAGCCAATTTCAGCCGGAATCATCTACGGGTATCAACGCTGGTAGGCAGTCATGGAAAATGCCAAATTATACCCTCTTTGAATTGCATGCCAGCTACCGCTTTCGTTTTGAAAAATACAGCATGCGTGTGGGCGGAAGTTGTTTCAACTTGTTTGATGTTTTTTTCATCTCTGATGCCCAAAACAACGATACATTCACACGATACACCAACACCCAAAACTTTGATGCAGCATCGGCAGGTGTTTTTCCCGGCCTGGGCCGCAGGTTCAACTTCAATGTTACCTTTGAAATCTAAACTATACCAATGAAAAATCTTTACCTTTTTCTTCTTACAAGCCTATTTGCCGCAACGGCAGTAGCGCAAAATGTCACTGACATTGCGGTAGCCCGTACCCTCTCTGAAGGCACGGTGGTTACGCTTACTGGCACTGTCACCAATGGCTCTGAATTGGGCAATATTCGCTACTTCCAGGACCACACAGGTGCTTTTGCAGCATTTTCACCAACCTTCAGTACAGTGTCGCGACATGACAGCCTCACCATTACAGGGCCAATCAGCTTTTTTAATGGGCTGATGCAATTGTCCGGTTTGAGCCTCACCTTCACCAACCATGGCCCCGCCGTAGTACCCATTGAGCCTACACCGGTGTCATTGTCTGAAATAGGCGAACAAACGGAATCCTTGCTAATTTCGGTTACCGACGTAGTATTTGCCGATGGAGGTTCATTCTTTACTGGCAACAGTACTTTTTCTATTTCCAGCCAGGGAGCCTCTAGTTTGGTATATCTGCGCATTGACAATCCGATGGTAGGCACACTCATACCTGTGAGTCCGGTTGATTTGGTAGCTGTATCAAGCCAATTCTCATTTTCGGGTGAGGGAGGTTACCAAATATTGCCCCGTGATGCAGATGATTTTTCAAGCCCTAACCCCATCAACATCATCTCAACCATAAGCTTGAGCGATTTGACTGAGAATGGCTTCACTTTGAGTTGGGTCACGGATGTGGCTTCATCATCTGGGATATATTACACAGACAACATTGATGGCACAGGATTAACGGACAACAACATAACTCAAGAAGAATCCGTGGTTGAACATACTTTGTCCGTGAGTAGCCTCAACCCAGGCGAAGTATATTTTACCCGAGTGTTTTCAGTTGCCGGGCTCGATACAGCTTTTAGTTCTATCATTCCAGTTGCCACAGTATCCACAAGTTCAGGTGAAATCAAGGCCTACTTCAACGGAAGTGTGGTGCACGATGTAGCAGAGCCCTTCGACAACCTTGCAGAGCAAGCCAACTTGCGCAATAAAGTCATTGAGTTCATTCAAATGGCTGAAAATACCATTGATATAGCGGCTTACAACATCAACGACAACCCAATAGTAAGCGCACTCAACCAAGCACACCTCAATGGGGTGCAGGTACGCTTCATTGGTGAAGGTGGAAATGCCAACATTGGTTTGAACAATTTGAATTCCAATATTCCCATCTTGCTCAGGCAAAACAGCACGGGTTCAGGAATGCACAATAAGTTTATCGTTATCGACTATGAGGATATGGACAAGGCCAGTGTATTGTCAGGAAGTACCAATTTCACCACCAACCAGCTCGACACTGACTTCAACCACATTATAACCATTCAGGACCGTTCGTTGGCAAAAGCGTACACCATTGAATTCAATGAAATGTGGGGAGGCAGTGGAATGCAACCCAACCAAAGTGCTTCGCGCTTCGGCCCAAACAAGTTCAACAATACGCCACGCGAATTCATCATTGGGGGCAAAGAAGTGCAACTCTATTTTTCACCCAGTGACAATACCACAGGAGGTATTATCAATGCACTCAACACCACGGACGCTTCAGCGGAATTCGCCCTGCTTGTGTTTACCGTAACCGCCATTGCCGATAAATTGGTGGAGCTCAACAACAGCTTTTTCATCACAGTGCGCGGAATGTTGGACCAGCCCAATGTAACAGGTTCTGAGTTCAATAACCTTACTTCCAACTTTGTGCAGGTACTTGAGCACAACGTGGGCCAGCTGCACCACAAGTATGCCATTGTGGACAATGCTGATTTGACTTCTGATCCTTTGGTGATAACGGGTTCGCACAATTGGTCAGCTTCAGCCAACAATGTCAATGATGAGAATTTGCTGGTGATTCATGATGCACGCATCACCAACCAATTTTATCAGGAATGGATGGCCCGCTGGCATGGACTTACACTGAGCACCAATGAAGTGGCAATTGAAGGGTTGAGTCTTTACCCAAACCCAACAAGCGACGTACTGAATGTAGGGTTCGTAGCGACAGCCAGCAACAACAACCGCATTGTGATTGCCGACATTGCTGGCAAAACAGTTGAAGAGATCAACTTCTCAGCTGTGGCAGGTCACCACCAAATGCAGCTCGATGTGCGCATGCTTCCCAAGGGCATGTATGTGCTGAGCATCGCTGGAGACTGGGGCAGCAGCAGCGCAAAGTTTGTGAAAACGCATTAATTTTTCTCCCCGGCACTGCCTTAAGCAGGGTCAAAATAATGAACACAGAAAAGGGCCGACTCTTTAGTCGGCCCTTCTCCGTAATCACCAATTAAACCTTATTAATGAAATCCGAGGCATATACGCCATCGGAGATTATCCAGTTACAAAATTTCTTAAAATATTTTCCAATCCGTCTGGGTCTTCAGCGTGAATCCAATGACCAGCAGGGAGTTCTTTGAATTGGGCATGTGTGAAAATCTGAGAAATTTCGTTCTTATCCTCCGGTTTAATGTAATCACTTTTTGTGCCGCCCACGAACAGTGCGGGAATATCGACCTCTGTGTCGGGCAAGGCTGCGAGAATGTCGGGCATGGCCTTTTCGAGCGCAACGATGTTGAGTCGCCATCCAAATTGTTCTTTGTCTACCCTGTATAAGCTTTTCAGCAAAAATTGCCGGGTAGCAAAGTCAGGGATGTGCGCTTGCATGGCCTCGTCGGCTTCGGTACGCGAGTTGAGTTTGGCCAAATCAACGGCCTTTAGGCCTTCTAATACAGGCCCGTGGTGCATAGGGTACTGCTTTACCCCAATATCAACTACGACCAGCCTGTGTAGCATGTCAGGGTAAAGTTGAGCGAAACGCATGGCCGTTTTACCACCCATGGAGTGCCCTACGAAGCTAACTTTGCTCAAATTCTGTTCGTTCAGCCAACCGTAAATATCGGCTGCGAGCACATCATAGGTAAATTCTTCGGCATGTGGCGATCGGCCGTGGTTGCGTTGATCAATGAGGTATACCGTGTAGAAATTCGCCAATTTTTTACCCAGAGTGGCCCAATTGTCGGCCGATCCGAATAGCCCATGAAGTATCACCAAGGGAGCACCTTCACCGTATTTTTGGAAATGTAGTTTCATCGCAGTTCTTTGAGATAGAGTTTTATCGAATTCTCTAAACCCAGGTACAATGCATCACACACGAGGGCATGGCCTATTGATACCTCAAGCAGGCCGGCAATCCTTTGGTGAAAGTAGCGCAAGTTGTCGAGGTTGAGGTCGTGGCCGGCATTGATGCCCAGATTGCACGCAGTGGCCACATGGGCTGCGCGTATGTATGGAGCTATGGCTGCTTCCTTATTTGCCGTAAAGGCTTCAGCATAAGGCTCTGTATACAGCTCTATGCGGCTTGCTCCACATTCGGCTGCACCCTCTACCAAGGCTTCATCGGGATCAACAAATATGGATACCCTGCAACCAAAACTTTTGAGCTCTGAAACAACCTCGCTCAGCATGTTGCGGTGTTTTCGCGTATCCCAACCCGCATTGCTTGTGAGCACACCCGGAGGGTCGGGGACCAAAGTGGCCTGCTCTGGTCGGGTATCGGCAACGAGCTTCATGTACCGCTCGTCGGGATAGCCTTCAATGTTGTACTCGGTAGTGACAATGGCCTTTAAATTGTATACATCACGTGTAGTGATATGGCGTTCGTCAGGCCGGGGGTGTATGGTGATACCTTGCGCTCCAAAGCGCTGACAGTCGCGTACCACGCGTTCTAAATTGGGATTGTTGCCTCCGCGCGCATTGCGCAAGGTTGCTATCTTGTTGACGTTTACACTTAGTTTTGTCATTGATTTCTGCCTATATTGCGCCCTCGGGCGCTGCAAAAGTAAAGTTAAAACCACGCCCTTTGTTCAATACCAACTTCAATATGCGCGCAGGCGACCTGATAAGCGATGAAATTCCCACCCTCGACGGGGGTGACAATGGCCTTTTTGCCATGCAATTGCTCGATGAGTACAAAATGACCCACCTACCTGTGGTGGAGAACAACCAATTGTTGGGGCTCATTTCGGATACCTCTATTTATGAAATAAATGACCACGAGGCGCCCTTGCGGGAAATGAAGGAGCACCTTGAGCAGGTGTTCGTACTGCAAGACAAGCACGTATACGAACTGGTCAAGACGGCTGCTGATTTTCAGTTGAGCGCAATTCCCATTGTCGATACCCGAGGCACCTACGTAGGGGTAGTGAGCATTTACTGTCTTGTGCGTGAGCTTTCAAAAATAGCCGCCATCAATGAGGCGGGTGCCATCATCGTTCTTGAGGTGCACGAGAAAGATTACAGCCTTTCGGAGATAGCCCAAATCGTGGAGAGCAATGATACACGGATACTCAGTGCGAACGTAACATCCACCCCTGATTCCACAAAAATGGAAGTGACTTTAAAACTGAACCGCAACAATGTAGATGGTGTAATTCAAACCTTCAACCGCTACGATTACGTAATCAGTGCCAGCTTCCAGGAATCGGAGTATGGTGAAACCCTGCGCAGCCGCTATGATGAGCTCATGCGCTTTCTGAATACTTAAATTTTTGCCTATGCCGCGCTTGTTGAGCCTGGCCCTCTTGCTTTGCTCGGGTGTATGGCATGCCTCAGCACAAGAGGTGACGCCATTGCGAATCGACAGCAATGAGGTCGTCACCATTGCCGATGTACTTTTTGAAGGAAATGCCAAAACGCGCGAACGCATTATCAGTAGGGAACTCACTTTTAAGGGAGGTGATCAGTTGTTTATCAGTAATTTGGTAGCAGCCGTTGAGCAGAGCAAAAACAATATCATGAACCTTGCACTGTTTAATTTTGTGGAAACAGATGTTTTGGTGGTGGGCGACAATGTGGTCATTGTGCTTTTCACAGTGCAGGAGCGTTTGTATATCTATCCGGCACCCATTTTGCAAATAGCCGAAACCAATTTCAACACATGGTGGAAAAACAAAGAACTGCGGTGGCTCAATTATGGGGTATCCCTAAAGCACGATAATTTTAGAGGCCTCAACCACAGGCTGTCTATGGTAGCGCGCTTCGGATACACCAAGCGATTTAGCGCGCAGTACTCATGGCCCAACCTCAACCGCAGGCAAACCCTTGGGCTCGAAATGGCCGCAGGTTATTTTGAAAATAACGAGTTGGTTTGGAATACTTTTGATAACCAAAGGCTGTTTTACAACAACCCCGAGGACAAAGCGAGGAGGTGGTGGGAGTACCGTGTCGGCCTCTCATACCGTGAAAATATCTTTACCGTACACCGCTTCAACCTCAGTATGCAGCAAGTTACTGTGAACGATACCGTTCCCATACTGAACTTCAATTACCTCAGGGGAGGACTCTCCAACACCCGCTTTATGCGCGCCAGTTACGTCATTACCCATGATACCCGTGATTACCATCGGTATCCGCTTAAGGGAATGCTCCTCTACGCGCTTTTTCAACAAGATGGTTTTGGATTTGAAGGCAACAACGGGCTCAACCTCTTCACCACCCAGGTGAGCTACCGTCATCACCACAAGCTGGCTGATCGCTGGTTCGTTGCACACGCTTTTACCGGAAAGGTAAATTGGAGCGAACCGCCTTATTATCTTGTTAATGCTTTGGGATACAACCATGAGGTAAGAGGTTACGAACTTTTTGTGATCGATGGCTCTCGGTTTGGCCTTGTGCAGACCAACCTTAAGTATCAGGTGCTCAAGCCCAAAACTTTCAGCATTCCCTACGTGCCTTCACAGTTTAGCGAAACTTTCGTGTCACTGTATGCCAATTTGTTTTTTGACGCAGGCTATGTGCATGGCCCGCTTTACGCTGATGCCAATTCACTGGTGAATGAATACCTTTACAGCGTGGGTTTGGGACTCGATCTGGTAACCTACTATGACAAAGTTGTGCGCGTTGAAGGGTCTTTAAATGCCCTGGGCCGTGCAGCAGTCTTTGTGGAATTTAAACAAGCATTTTGATGAAAATTGCCATTTACGGTAAGGCCCTCGACAACCCGCTGAACGCTGAAATGCCTGCATTGATTGAATCCATGAAGCGAAGGGGCTTTGAGGTTGCCATCTATGAGCGCTATGCCGTGTACCTTTCTCGCGCGGGATGGCTTCCTGAGGGTTGCCCTATATTCAACAGGGCCAATGTCGACATAAAATCATTTGCTTTTTTGGTAAGTGTGGGAGGTGATGGTACCCTGCTCGATACAGCCACCCTTATTGGTGACTCATGCGTGCCCGTTATTGGCATCAATACCGGCAGGTTGGGCTTTATATCGAGCGCCACCATTGATGAAATGCAGGCTGTATGTGATGATTGCCTTTCCGGCAAATTGCGCACCGAGGCACGGACCTTGCTGTGCCTTGAAAGCGAACGAAAGCTTTATGCACCCACCAATTTCGCATTGAACGAACTTACCGTGCTCAAAAAGGACAGCGCCTCCATGATACGCATTGACGTAGAGGTGAATGGTGAATCACTCAACAGCTATTGGGCCGATGGGCTCATAGTGAGCACCGCCACTGGAAGTACTGCGTATTCATTGAGTTGTGGTGGGCCCATAGTGATGCCGGGATCCGGTGCTTTTGTCATTACGCCCATTGCCCCGCACAATCTGAATGTGCGCCCTGTGGTAGTACCCAGTGATGCAACCTTGGTCATCACAGCATCGGGCCGCAGCGAATCATTTTTGCTTACGCTCGACAGCCGCCCAATGGAAATTCACGCCAATGAGCGCCTGCAAATCCGCAAAGCACCCTTCAACTTGTATATTATCCAACCCGAAGGCCACAGTTTTTTGAACACCTTGCGCAACAAAATGGCCTGGGGTTATGACAAACGCAATTAACCCTGTAAAGGTGCTAACTTTGAACCCCGGAGTTGTACAATAAATGACGATCAAGCACGCTTAGTAATGGTGAATCGCTTGCTTTTGGTTTCTGTGATGGCTTGCATGTCTTTTGCCGTGCGTGGGCAGTACCACGAGGTAGGGGGTATGGTGCTACAGGCATACTACATCGGTGATATAAATCCCTACAGCCATGTACCCCAACAACTTGATTTGGGCGGAGGCCTGATCTACCGATACAATTTCTCAGACCGTTGGGCTTTTAAGGCTTCAGCGCTTTACGCCCAAATTTATGCAGACGATGCCAATTCAGACAGTGAATGGCAACGCAACCGCAACCTCTCTTTTCGCAGCGACATTTTCGAGGTGAGTACGCAAGTGGAGCTCAACTTTTTTAGTTACGAAATAGGCGATCCCAACAGACCTTATTCACCTTACCTTTTTATTGGGTTTTCTATTTTTCGGTTCAATCCACAGGCGCAGTTTAGTAACCGCTGGGTCGATTTGCAACCCCTCGGAACCGAAGGGCAAGGGATCGACGGTTTTGAAGACCGCTACGCCCTCACCCAGGTGAGCCTCCCACTGGGTATTGGTATCAAATTCAATATTTGGAAAAACCTTGGCGGAGCTATTGAATGGGGACTTCGGCGCACCTGGACCGATTACCTCGACGATGTGAGCACCACCTACGTTGATCCTGTTCTGCTCGAAGATCAAAACGGACCTTTGGCGGCCATCATGGCCGATCGCAGTCTCGCTCCCTTAGGGCCAGAGGGTACAAATGCAGGTGCACAGCGCGGCGAAACCAACCGAAACGACTACTACTTCTTTGGCGGTGCAATGCTTACATGGAAAATTGGCAAGCCCCGCATTAAGTGCCCCTCGGCATTGAACTAGTTTTTTGGATATGGCCGATTTTTAAGACCTTTACGCACGCTTACAATGAGTCTCAGACATCAAATAGACAATGACCGCATTCCACAGCACGTTGCCGTAATTATGGACGGCAACGGGCGCTGGGCCAAAAACCATGGGGAAGCGCGTGTATACGGCCATATGAATGGCGTGAATGGTGTGCGTGAAGCGCTTGCCGGTGCAGGGGAGCTGGGTGTAAAATACCTCACCTTGTATGCATTCAGCACTGAGAACTGGAACAGACCTATGGAGGAAGTCAGTGCCTTGATGGATCTTCTCGTGCAAACTATTGTAAAAGAAATTGATGAACTTGAAGAGCGCGAAGTGCGCCTTATGGCCATCGGTGACCTGCAATTGCTGCCAAAAAAGTGTCGAAAAGCTTTGGAAGCTGCCATAGAACGCACAAGCCGATACAGCCGTGTTACGGTAATTTTGGCGCTGAGCTACAGCGCGCGATGGGAAATCACCAAAGCGGTAAAGCGCATAGCAGAGGATGTAAAACAAGGAAACATAGCACCCGAAGACATTACTGCTGATACCATAAGCCATTACCTGGAAACTTGTGATGTTCCAGACCCTGAGCTTCTTATTCGAACCAGCGGGGAAAAGCGGATCAGTAATTTTTTGCTTTGGCAAATTGCTTACAGTGAGTTGTATTTTACCGATACCCTTTGGCCAGACTTTACACGAGAACATTTTTACGAGGCCGTAATTGCCTATCAAAACAGAGAAAGAAGGTTTGGAAAAATCAGTGAGCAGATTACAATTTAGGCAGTCATTTGCTACCTTTTTCGCAGCAATGCTTTGCATGTGCGGAGCTATGGCCCAAATTGGCGTAGGGAGCTTTGACGTAGATTACAGAAATCCCCGCGATTACATCATCGGTGGAATTACAGTTGAAGGTGCCCGAAATTTCGACTCTCAAGCCATCACCTTATTTAGTGGACTCACAATAGGGCAGGAAATCTCCATACCTGGTGAAAAAATTTCCATGGCTATCCAAAACCTATGGAAGCAAAGGCTCTTTGACAACATTCAGATAAGCATTGGCGAAGTACGCGGTAAAGAAGTGTTTCTTGTAATTCAATTGGAGGAACGTGCACGCTTGAGCCGCTTTAGGTTTGAAGGCGTTTCTAAGGGGGAGTCCGAAACCCTCCGTGAGAAGATAAATTTAGTGCGTGGTACCATTGTGAATGAAAATCTTGTAACCAATACGTCCAATATCATCCGCAAACATTACCGCGAAAAAGGTTTTCTTGACACAGAAGTAATCATTGGACAATACCCAGATACCTTGGTAGCCAACAGCGAATACCTCGTAATCAATATCGAGAAAAATAACAAGGTGAAGATAGGCAGCATCAACTTTTATGGGGTGGATGAAATGAGTGAGAAGAAGATGCGCAAGTCGATGAAAAAGACCAAGGAGAAAAAAATCACGCGTGTATTCAGCAGGTCCAAATTCATACCCGAACTGTATCGGGAAGACAAAAAAGCACTGATTGCTTCCTTCAATGAGCAGGGGTATCGAAATGCCAAAGTGTTGCGCGACAGCGTGTATAGACGTCCAGACGGGACTGTGGCCATTGACCTGCACCTCTATGAAGGGTTCAAATTTTACTACAGGAGTGTATCATGGGTGGGCAATACCAAGTACACCTCAACCACCCTGAGTGAGGTGTTGGGAATAGAGCCAGGTGAAATCTATGACAAGAAGAAGTTTGAGTCAAAGCTCTTTATGAATCCCAACGGAGGCGATGTGAGTTCACTGTACCTCGACGATGGTTACCTCGCTTTCCAAGCCATTCCTGTCGAAAAGAGGGTGGAGCGCGACAGTATCGACATGGAGGTGCGCATTTACGAAGGCCGTCAATACAGGGTGAATAAAATTGTGGTCAGAGGAAATACCAAAACCAATGACCACGTGATAAGAAGGGAAATCCGTACCAATCCTGGCGACCTCTTCAGCCGCTCTGACATTATCCGTACCCAGCGCGAATTGGCTCAGTTGGGCTATTTCGACCCGGAGGCTTTCGATATTGCTCCGGTGCAGAATGACCAGGACGGTACGGTCGACATTGTATATACCGTAGCCGAGCGCCCCTCAGACCAGATAGAGCTTTCAGGAGGATGGGGTGCAGGTCGTGTAGTAGGCACTGTCGGCGTTTCGTTCACCAATTTTGCCATCAAAGATTTCTTTAAGTCAGGAGCATGGAATCCACTTCCTTCGGGCGATGGACAACGCTTCAGCATCAGAGGGCAAACCAGTGGAGGCTGGTTTCAGGCTTACAATGCGAGCTTTACCGAGCCATGGCTTGGGGGCAAAAAACCCAATGCACTCACAGTTGGTATACAGCACTCTGTGCAAAGCAATGGTGTAACCCGTCGACAGGAGCGCGAGGGCTTCGAGCGGCAAGCACTCTATATCACAGGGGGCAATGTATCTATAGGAAAACGACTGGCATGGCCTGACGATTACTTCAGCATTATGGCGGGGATTAGCTACCTCTACTATGATATCCGCAACTTTACCAGCGGACAAGGTATTGGCATCTTTGCTCTGACCAACGGTACTTCCAACAACCTTTCGTTCATATTCAACATAGGCCGCAACAGCGTTTTTGATCCAATATACCCGCGTTATGGATCAAATATCCGGTTCAATATGAAGCTTACACCACCCTACAGTCTTTGGGATGGCCTCGACTACGCCGGTGATATTGATGAGCAGGCCCGAAACCGCTGGACGGAATATTACAAATGGAAATTTGTGGCAGAATGGTATACGGAATTGGCGCCAAAGCTGGTGTTGATGGCCCGCTCAGGATTCGGATTTATGGGATACTACAACCGTGATAAAGGCATTTCTCCTTTTGAGCGTTTCTATATGGGAGGGGTGCCCATAGCGGGGTTTGCTCTTGACGGGCGCGAACTGATTGCCCTTCGTGGGTATGATGACCTGAGCCTATCGCCCCTTGTAGGGTCCAATATTGTAGTAAAGCACACCATTGAAGCGAGATACCCCATTTCACTGAATCCATCGGCCACCATATTTGGCTTGACGTTCGCTGAGGCGGGTAGCACCTTTGACGGAATTGAACGGTTTGACCCCTTCCGCTTGTACCGATCGGCGGGCATGGGTTTGCGCATATTCTTGCCTATGTTTGGCTTGATGGGGCTCGATTACGGATGGCGTTTTGATGATGTACCAGGTCGACCCGGTATGCCTAGGTCACAGTTCCATTTCACGATTGGCATGAATCTTGGAGAACTCTGAAAAGTTCGTATTTTCGTCCACCATTTTAAATCTGGAAAATCCAGTGAAGGTTAAAGTTTTCTTCTTCTTTTTTGCAGCGATGCTTGGTGTTGTCAACCTACAGGCGCAACGGTATGCTTATGTTGACACAGAGTATATTCTCAGTAAGTTGAAGCCTTACGGGGATGCCCAAAAAGAGCTCGACCGCACCTCGCAGCAATGGCAAAAAGAAATCGAGCAACGATACGAAGCCATTGAGCGCCTACAGAAGAGCTACCAAGCTGAGCGTGTGCTACTCACAGAGGAAATGCGCAAAGAGCGTGAAGAAGAAATTCTTCGCAAGGAAATGGAAGCACGGGAATTGAAAAAACAACGCTTCGGGGTGGATGGCGATCTTTTTAAGAAAAGACAGGAACTCATTCAACCCATTCAGGAGGACATCTACAACGCCATCAAGGAAGTGGCGCAAGGAGGAGGATTCTCAGTAATTTTCGATAAGGCAGGACAGAGCAACATACTCTATGCCGATCCACGGTATGACAAAAGCGACCGCGTGCTGAGCCGACTTGGTGTGAGCAGCCGCGACCGGGGTGATGATTCTGACGACAGCGATGCCGCCGATGACAACCCAGACAGCGGAGCAGGTCGTGATACAGGAGGCCGCGGTGCCGGTGGGAATGATGCCGGTCGTGATATGGGCAGAGCTCAACCCCAAGCCAACCCGCAAAGACGCTAAATCAACAAAACAACAATCTTTTTACTCAACAACTTAAGAAAACAAACAAAGCATGAAAAAGCTACTCATCATTCTGGCCCTTGCAATCGGAAGCTTCTCGCAAGCCCAAGCTCAGAAATTTGCGCACGCCAATTTTGAAGAAATCATTACCATGCTGCCCGAACGGGCAGAGGCTGAAAAAAAGGTTCAGGATCTTCAGAAGAAATTGGAAGCCCGATTACAGTCGATGATCGAAACTTACCAGAATAAAATGCAGGAGTTCGAGAATGATCCCGACATGAGCGATGCCATGAAAACCAGTGCAGCCGGTGAAATCCAAGACCTTCAGCGCCGCATACAAGAGTTTCAGCAAACTGCTTACCAAGAGATTGAGACCAAGCAAAATGAACTCATGGCAGGCATGTTTAAAAGGGTAAGAGAGGCCTCTGTTAAAGTGGGTACTGACAATACCTATACGTACATTTTCGACTCCAGCACCCAAGGAGGCTTGCTGTATGCCGGAGGCGAAGACATTACAGGCCTTATAAAGAAAGAGCTGGGTATTTAAACCAGCCAGCGAAAAGAACAAAACATAAAACATCTCTATTGCGGAGGTGTTTTTTTTTGTTGACTCTCTATGGACAACAGGCCCATTGGTGTTTTTGACTCTGGTATAGGAGGACTCACGGTAGCAGCTGCCATTACGCGTCAGCTACCCAACGAGCGCATTGTCTATTTCGGCGATACAGCCCATTTGCCCTACGGCGAAAAGTCGGCCAATGCATTGAGGAGCTATGCCGTTGTGATCACCAACTTTTTATTGGCTAACAATTGCAAGGCCATTGTAATCGCATGCAACTCTGCTTCGGCCGTGGCCACTGATACAGTAAGGCATACCGCGGGTAGGCAAGTGCCTGTGATTGATGTGGTCAACCCAACAGCACGACATGCGGTTCAGTTGCATCCTTCTGGAAAAATTGGTGTAATTGCGACCAAGGCTACGGTCAATTCAAGGATATATGCCCGCCGCATAGCCATCCTCAGCAAAGAAGCAAAAGTTACCATGCTTGCTACACCCCTGTTGGTAGCTATGATTGAAGAGGGTTTCTTCAACAACAATATTTCGAAAGCCGTTATTGCCGATTACCTCGATAAGCCCAATTTAAGAGATATCGATGCGCTAATTTTGGGATGCACCCATTTCCCGCTCATAAAGCGTGAAATACAAGCACTTTACCAAGGACGTGTGGATGTGATTGATGCCACCGATGTAGTTGCGCAGGTCACTGCCGCGGCATTGCAAAAACAAGATCTGTTGTCAGGACCACAGCGCGGTGGACACAAGTTTTATGTGAGCGATCTCACGCCTTCATTTACACAAAGTACGCAGCTGTTTTTTGGCAAAAAGGTAAAGCTGGAACGTAAAAATTTGTGGGACTGATGCTAGGCTTTTTCTTGCTCTGCTTTTCTTTGGTCCTCTTCTACAGAGTCGGGTTGATAGCCGAATAGCCTTCCCTTTTTGATCATTACGTCCACATAGTTGGGCACCATCTCCTCCCAACCTTTTTCTCCATCACGAATTTTCCTGAGCGCTTCCCGGCTGTTGATCCACAATACCTCAGGATCAAAATCTTCCAGATCAACGATCCTTCCGTTGTTGATCAGGTAATCGTAGAGCGGCCGAAGGCGCGGATGAACCTGCAAATTCTTGCTGTTGACAATGTTGTTGCTCTCTTCATCTTTCGATGGATAAAGGTATACCTTGAGGTCACGGGTAAAGAGAATTCCGAAGGCTTCAAGTATGCCACCATTCAGGTCACGGTAATACTTCTCATTGAAGAGCTCTACCATATTGTTCACGCCCATGATGAGGCCCATGCGCGCCTTGGTGATGGTGCCAAAGTACTGTATGAGTTTGTAGTACTCCTGATAGTTGGAGATCAATACCGTTTGCCCCAATGAGCACAAAATATCAGCACGGTCAAGGAAGTCTTGTTCGTCAATTTCGCCATCAGCTCTGAGGTTGCTCAGCGTGATTTCAAACAGAACCTGCAGGTTGTCAGAGTCTACCCTGTTTTCGGTGATGAACTTGTTGTATCCATTGATAATCATGTCAATGTTCACCTTCGTTACAGGACGGAAACTTCCGCGGATGGTGAGCACATTCTTTTTGTAAAGCAGATCGGCGGGCTGCAGGTTCTTCCCGTCAGGGCTGAAAATTACCGCATCGGTCATGCCGTTCTTTACCAGTGCAAGGCTCAGTAAGCGGTTGTCAACTTTTGCAAAATCGGGTCCTGACATAGAGATCATGTCGATTTCAATGCGGTCGCGGCTCAGGTTGTCGTAGAGTGACTGCAAGTACTCCCTAGGGTTTTGATAATAGAAATATGCCCCGTAGAGCATATTTACACCCAATTCACCGACAGTTTCCTGCTGAAGTGAAGCTTCATTTTCATGCAGCACCACATGCAGAATGATTTCATTGGGTTCTTTTTCAGCGCTTGTTTGAAACTTTACTCCCATCCAGCCATGGCCTTGATAGCGCTTATGGAAGTCGATGGTTGCTACTGTATTTGCGTACGCAAAAAATTTCTTGTCAGGGTGCTTGCTGCGGTCAAGGCGCTGTTCAATCAGCTTGTACTCGTGGTTGATCATTTTGCGCAAGCGGGGCTCACACACATAGCGGTTTTTTTCTTCAGGCCCGTAAATGGCATCACTGAAGTCTTTGTCATAAGCCGACATGGCTTTCGCAATAGTGCCCGAAGCGCCCCCAGATCGGAAAAAATGGCGCACTACTTCCTGACCTGCACCTATTTCGGCAAAGGTGCCGTAGACACTAGGGTCTAAATTGATTCTCAATGCTTTTTGTTTCGAAGCGAGTATTACCCTTTCCAATGTGCAAACGAATTTGGTGCGTTGCGAAGTTAATCCCTTTGCTACAAAAGCCCTAAGCTTTTCGTGCTTTTTAACAAGTGTACGAGGCTATATAAAACCCTATCTTTGAAGCCATCTATGCAGCTTACATTTTTGGGTACGGGTACTTCGCAAGGCATCCCAGTCATAGGGTGTCATTGTGAAGTGTGCAGATCGGATGATCAAAGGGACAGGCGGTTGAGAACATCAGCCATGGTGCAGGTAGACGGACAAACGCTCGTCATCGACACAGGTCCCGACTTCAGGCAGCAAATGCTCAGGGCCCAACCCGACAATGTACATGCAGTGCTCTTCACCCATGAGCACAAAGACCACATCGCCGGTATGGACGATATCCGCCCGTTCAATTACAAGACCAAGCGCGCCCTCGACGTATATGCTTCAAGTGCTGTGCAAGAGGCCTTAAGGCGTGAATTTCACTATGTTTTTTCTGAACACAAATACCCTGGAGTACCGGAAGTGAACTTGCATACCATAGGGCATGAGGAGCCATTTGAAATTCATGGTACCCAGATCGTTCCTATTCAAGTGATGCATTACAAAATGCCAGTGATGGGCTTTCGGATCGACAACATGGCTTACATCACCGATGCCAAAACCATAGCAGCCGAAGAGAAAGCGAAGTTGAAAGGGCTCGATGTTCTGGTAATTAACGCCTTGCGCATTCAAGAGCACATTTCACACTTCAATTTGGCCGAGGCCATTGCCTTTGTAAAAGAGTTGGCGCCCAAAAGGGCATATTTCACCCATATTTCTCACCTCATGGGCTTGCACAGCAAGGTGAGCGAAACTCTGCCCGATGGGATCTTTTTGGCCCACGATGAGCTGCAAGTAGATTGTTAGGTTGCCCAATCTCGGGGCTGCCACGATCCTCTGAACACCGTTCCTACTACTTTGCCGGGCAGGGTAAGTTCCTTTTCGGCAAAATTATATGCGCGGCTGCGTACCTCATTTTCTGCAAAGGTGGTACTGCCGGTTGGATTAAAAAGTGTAAGGTTCGCCGCGGTTCCCAAATTGATTTCTGGAAGCTCCATGCCGAGTATTTGCCTGGGGTGGAGGCTGAATGTCGCTATCAAATCATGCAAGGGCATACTCGTTCCCACGGCCTTCATTAATAAGCAAAAGAAGGACTCAATACCCGCCGTACCGAAGGCAGCAAAATCAAATTCCAGCTTTTTATGTTCTTCGTCTTCAGGGCTGTGGTCAGAGCTTATTGCCTGAATCTGACCCAACTTTAGGGCTGTGAGCAATGCCTGCCTGTTGGCCTCATCGCGCAGCGGCGGCAGCACTTTGTACTGACTGTCGAAGTTTTGGATGGATTCATCGGTGTATGCCAAGTGGGCAGCCGTAGTTTCGCAGGTGATTTTGAGGCCATTGCTGCGGCCTTCGTGCACCATGGCCACAGCCTCGGCGGTGCTGAGCGGACCAAGATGCAGGCGCCCTTCCGTATAGCCCAAGAGTTGTAGATCGCGTTGTACAACGAGTGTTTCAGCTATAGAAGGTATACCTTTCATGCCCAAATGGGTGGAGGCAATTCCTTCGTGCATCTGTCCTCCGGGGTGCAGGCTTTCATCATATGGAAAGTGCAGTATTGGCACACCAAAGTTTTTGCTGTAAAGCAGGGCACGCTGTAGCAATCCCGCGGTTTGTATGGAGCGCTTGCCATCACCAAAGGCTTTGGCACCAGCGAGGTACATGTCGTACATTTCAGCGAGCGTCTCACCTTTGAGTGCCTTGCTTGCTGCTCCCACAGGCACCAATTCCACCTGGCCTTGCTGGCAGTGGCCGAGGAGGTATGCTATGGCGCTTTTGTTGTCAACCGCGGGCATCGTTTCGGGGCTAAGCCCCACTGCAGTAAAGCCGCCTGCTGCGGCAGCCTTCATACCGCTTTGCAGGTTCTCTTTGTGCTCATGCCCGGGATCGCGAAAGTTGGCGCGCATATCCATCCAGCCAACGGAAACACAAAGGCCATCTTCGGCCACAACCACATCGGCATCAGCTTTGAGGTGTGAAGCCATTTGGGTGATGGTTCCATCCTCAATAAGCAGGTCACGCAGAGCACCATTGTCGGGGTGGCGCTTGTCAATGAGGGTGGCCTGTTTTATCAGAATATTCATGCTGCCAAGGGTTTGCGGAAACGTATGAGCAATTGCTCAGCCAAAAGGAATGCCAGCGCCAAAATTAGGCAGATTTTCCAGAGCGGGCGGCCGCTGCTTGCAAGCGCTATTTCCCTTGCAAGGGATGCATCATTGCCATCGAATATTTTTACAGCAGTAATGCCTGCTTCGTTGAGTGCGTCCTGAAGTTCGGACCGACTGCGGGAGGCCAAGTCGCTCTCTTCTCTGGGGTAATTGATTCCTACAGCGCTCAGCAAATCATCATTGCGCTTGAGTGCGTACAGCCCTGCCTTCCGTACATCGGGGCCCGGACTGATGAGGTACTGCCCATCGCGCAGGCTTGCGGTAGGGATGATGTCAACTCCGGCAGTTGAGTTGGTAAGCCGAAGGCTTCCATCGGCGAGTCGATTTTCAGCCGGAATGCTAAAGTAAGCTTCGGGATGCATGGTAATGCTGAGCAGCGCAGTGCTTTGGCTCATTTCTGCAATACGCAATGCTGTAGCCACAAAGAGCGCATGTCGGGAAAAATTGCTGTGGGTGGCATCGAGCGCTGCGGCGAGTATATAGAGCTTCCCGCGCTCTACGCTGTAGGCGGAAAGAAAAGTGTTGCCACCAGAGAGGGTCATCAATGCATCGCCCGAAGCGCTCAGCGCCATTGGATAATACTGCTTTGCTTGCGGCAAATCTACATTGCGCGGGATGCTTTCAAAAATATCACGGTATAAGGGGTGTTCGGCATTGAGGGTGCGTACACGCTCTTCGGCTTGACGCAAAGGCGCGAAAGAACGCAAGCCGAAACTGTTCAGAAAGGCATTGTAGGAAGCCAGCTCTGCTTGCGCAGAAGGGATAAGCCATACACTGCCCCCATTTTCCGTAAAGGTGCGCAGTTCAGCTGCAAGGCCGCTGGGTATCTCCTCCAATCCATTGAGCACCACAAGACGGTATGTGGCCATGGTTGAGTAATCCACATTGCGGGCGCTCACTGCCGTGTAGCGGTACACCGAGTCACGGGCGAAAAGCCGCTGCAGCGGATCATTCACACCCAGAGAGGGCAGAATGCCTAAAATATTGATGTCCTGATACACTTCATAAGCGAAGTACCAGGTATCGTCATAGCTCACAGGACTGTCCTGTATACTCACCACAGCTTGCTGTATACCAGGCTCCTCGTGCAGATACTCTAAGTTGGCGATGGCGGTACCTTTTCCGCTTACATCCACACTGCCTATGGCGCGTTGAGTTCCATTGACTTCGAGCCGCACAGGGAGTTTTTCCACATTTTCATTTCCGGTGTTGACCACCCTCACGTGCAGTTGCTCACTGTCGTTGAGCTTGCGGACGGGGCTGTCAAACCATACTGAGTCGATATAAAGATTGTCTGTTTCACTGCGTTCCAGTACTACAAGTGAAACTTTCAAACTGCTGTCAGGCCGCAGCATTTCAGGATTGTAACGGCTTCTTTGAAAATCAGAGATGATGAATGCCTCCCCTGAACTTTTGTTGTCAGCATTGTGCAATAGGTCGGTTTGTCGGCTGTAAATTTCTTCAAGGCTGTGCGACTGTGGGCTGAGCTCCAATTCTTGCACCAAGTCCACGAATACTTCACGGCTTACCAAGCGTTGGTGCTTGCCTTCAAAATCCTGACTCAACAATTGAAACCGATCGGATGGGTCGAAGGCCATGGCGATATCAATGGCCCGATTTTTGGCCACTTCGATCAGCGCGCCCGCGCTGCTTTCACCTTCCATACTAAAGCTGTTGTCCACAAAAATGGACACATTTCTGCGTGCAGATCCTGTGTTTACATCCCCCTCAGGAATGAAGGGTTGCGCAAATGCGAGCACCAAAAAGGCGATGGCAAGCAGGCGCATAAGGAGTATAAGCAGGTGCCTGAGCTTGTTCTGGCTTTGGGTTTGCAGCTTGATGTCACGCAGAAAACGAACATTGGTAAAGGGAATTTTCTTGAACCTCCTGAAGTTAAAGAGGTGCACAATCACCGGAATGGCCAGGGCGGCGAGGGCGTAAAGAAATCCGGGGTAAAGCAATTCCATCGAGGGGCAAAGATAGCGCAAGGCTTTGAATATGCGCTGTACCCTTTTGGGAGGTATTTGGCTTATTTGCCGCTTATGCGGTTCATGTAGGCTGCCAAATCACGGGAGGCGTCATCTTTGCAAGCGGATAAGTGACTGGCAATGCGTTCGCGCTCCTCAGCGCTTTTGTTTTGGCTTAATTTTGCGGCTGCCTGCAGCTCGGTTACCTCAATTTCAAAGGCGCAAAGCTCATGCAGGTTTTCCTCCACATACCTGCTGCCGCTTGCAAGCATGGCCGCCCAGTGGGTTTTGTATGCAGGCTCGAATACCTCGATCATCGCTTCAAGCAAAGCAATTTTTTCACTGCGTCCGGTCATCACCCGGGCCAGACCGTAAGCATGTACCGCCACATAATTCCAGGTGGGAACATTCTCTATGCGGTTGTACAGGCTGGGACTTATGTAGGCATGGGGTTCGCTGAATATGCAAAGGAGTGGGCCATCGGTTAGTGCTTCCACCTGTGCATTAGCCGCTGCAAGGTGCGATTGGATGCGCAAAGCCTTGTGCGTGCCTCTTGCTTCCGCAAAAATGAATGGAATGTGCGTGGCAAGAGGACGGTTATTTGCAGCGCTAACCAATATTCCGAATGGGTAGGCGCGCATGAACTTAAGGGCATCAACTTGATCAACGAGCTTAAAATGAGGAGGGATGTACATGGACTCAATGCATTTGCCACAAAGGTAGGCAGCCTATGGCATATGCCAGAGCAAGGCCAGTTCAAAGGCACCCAAATGGGGCATTTTGTTGGTGATAGGCCCTATGCCCATATCGTAGCTTATGGCGAGGCCGTAGCTTCCCCAATTTAGTTTGGTGCTAACTGCAAGCGCATTGGTGTTGCGGAGAAATATGCCAACTGCTGCATCCAGCCGCTGGGCATTGCTGGCAAAATCATTGCCCTCAATGATAGCATAGCGGAAATAGCATCCACTCATCAGCATTTGAAAAGGGCCCTGTTGGAGGTAGTACAACATCGGATCGATTCCGAAACCATCGTTGCCTATATCGACGCGTGCGCTGATGTGTGCTATGTACCGAACAGGAAATCCGTATTGCAAGGTAGGCGAGCGTATCACCTCCACACTGCCCAATTGAAAGGCGGCAATGCCACCTTCAATCCCCAAATGCCGTGGGCTTCGGACCGATCCCTTATTCTGCATCCAGCCGAAAGATACCCCTGCCCCAGTGTGTAGTGTGCCT
This sequence comes from Cryomorphaceae bacterium, assembly GCA_036751905.1. Classification (GTDB taxonomy): domain Bacteria; phylum Bacteroidota; class Bacteroidia; order Flavobacteriales_D; family Cryomorphaceae; genus T3Sed10-241. The sequence continues at coordinate 6,590 of DAIOTP010000003.1, read as the reverse complement.
ACCCGGTCATTGCCAAATGCCTCTCCACTAGCCAGTCCCGGGTCAAACTGAATGCCATTGTACTGGCTGGCCCATTGGCCATTGGCCACGTCGACGCTGCGCTGGTCGAAACCCGTATTAAGCCCTACACTGAAGTAACTTGCTGCTCCGGCTTGTAGCTTGTACGCTAATGAAGCATTGAACTGGTTGGTGGTAAATTCAGGATCACCACCGCGGTCATTGAGGAAAAAAGCACCGATGCCGAGCCCTTTGGCCGGAGAATTGTCGGGTCGCCCTTTTTTTTCAGATTTCCCTAAGCCAGCATCGAAGCTTACGCAACGCGTACTGAAGGGAACGCCCAACGCCTTCCATTGGGTGCGGTAAGCGGCACCCGCCCTTATGCCTCCTTCATTGCCGCTTAGTGCAGGGTTGAGGTGCATGGGTAGGAATGCCACTTGGGTGAAAAATGGATCTTGGGCGCCAAGTACTTTAGGTAATAATACCAAAGTGTAAAGCAACAGTTGCCATGGCTTTGTATAATTCAGAAAGTTGATCACAATCTATGCTCAGCGCACCACGCTTAAATTGCCGCGGTGGTGCCAGGCCTCACCATCATCCAATGATACTTGTAGATTGAATACGTAAGCGCCACCCTCAACCGGACTGCCATTGTAGGTGCCATCCCAACAATTGCCTTGGTCCTTGCTTTCGAATACGCGTTGACCGAAGCGGTTATAGATTTCCAGTTGCATGGTTACTATCCTGTTGCTTAGCACACAGAGTTGGTCATTGAGCCCGTCATTGTTCGGCGAAAAAACTGTTGGAATGAAAGGTCGGCTGAGTACCCGTTCTCTTTCTATGAAGAGGGTGTCACTTGCGCTGCATCCGTAAATACTGGTTACCATAACGCTGTAGCTTCCGGTGGTATCGGGATTGGCAATGGGGTTAGGGCAATCGCTGCAGTTTAAGCCCTCCGCTGGTAGCCACGCGTAGCTCAGATCGGCCTGGGGTATGTTGGGAGATATCTGCACCCCAAGGACC
>DAIOTP010000003.1:0-5560 GCA_036751905.1 Cryomorphaceae bacterium | reverse complement strand
TCTCCAGGTACAGCGAGTCAGCGGGCGTGATGCTGGCGGTAAAAAAACCGAGATGTGGTACATTAGCCGTCGAAGAAAACAAGCAGCCATTGGCATCGGTAATCAGCGCAGTGTAGTTGCCTTCGCCCAAGTTGACAATGGCAGGGCCCTCAAAGTCTCCAGGACTCCACATCACTTCGAAAGGCGCATTGCCTTCACCAAATATAATCTCCAGGGCACCATTGCGTTGGTCGCAATAGGCGGGAATGACCGCAATGCTGTCAGTTGGGCTCTCGGGGTCGTTTAGGGTGATGCTTGCGCTTCCTTTACAGCCGTTCTCATCGGTTCCTAATGCGGTGTAACTCCCAGCTTGAAGATTGATTGCCATAGGAATTGTGCTTCCACTGTGGGGCCATAGGTAAGCTATGCCTGGTGCAACGGAAGCGGCGATAGCACTGCCATCATCAAAGCCTGGGCAGGATGGTGCCGTACCGCTCAGACTTATTTGGGGTGAAGGAAGTATGTGTATGCTTACCACTGCCGTATCGACGCAACCAAATTGGGTGGAGGCCAATACGGTGTAGGAGCCGCCCATACCAACATGAAGGCTGTCGAGAAGTGGATTCTGGCTTATTGAAGTAAAGCCAAGTGGCCCGCTCCAGCTGTAATTATTGGCTCCGGCTGCACTCATCTGGATGCTCGTTCCCGCACAAGCGGTATCTGGATCTGCGAAAGCAATCGCGGTAGGAGGCAAGTCAACGAATACCATGGCCGAGGTACATGAAGACACATAATCCACGCTTTCAGCGCGCACATAATAGGTAGTAGTTTGCTGTGGCGACACCCAAATGCTTTCGCCTTCGCCAATGTATGCATCGGTTACACCGCAGTCGCCCTCGTACCAAATCCATTGAGCACCCCAACCGAGGCAACCGCCGGCCACACTGATTTGCAGGCTGTCGCCAATGCAAAAGCCCAATGATGGCGGTGCGTTGTAGTTTGAATTGTAGGCAGATTTTGCAGATCCCGGATTGCAAAAGGCTGCCGGTGTGCTGCGCATTTGGGTAATTCTAGCCAAAAAGCCGTCACCACCACCGCTGTACATCTCCTGATGCAACTCACTGTAGGTGCCGTTGGCGGCAGTCATATCATGGAGGGAATGTGTGCTTCCGCCAAAAAAGATGGCTGTCACGCCAAATGCCGCAAGCGTGAGGCCTTGCTCTGCTTCCATGCCGCCGTGGTATCTGCCCCAAATTTTTTCGCCATGCTTGCTGAAGCGCATCACGAAAGCGTCACCATTGCCTTGGTGCGAGGTTTGCGACACCCCGGTAGAGTCGGGCTCATCAATCTGGGCGTCGGAGTGGGTAGTACCCACCACGAATACCTCTCCACTTTGGTCTATGCTGATTCCATTGACCACATCATCACCTTCGCCACCAAGGTAAGTAAACCAGCGGGGTTGGTACCAATAGTCGACTGATAAGATGAATCCATCACTGGCTCCCGAGAGTTCAGCCTGGTGGCTCGACGTATCAGCATAGGCCATTGGTGCCGTGGTATATCCAGCCAAATAAATCCCTGATGAATCGGCCACCACGCCGGTGAGCCTTTGGTCGCCATCGGCCCCTACAAAACCTGTTGCAGCGTAGAAAAGCTCCAACGAAGTCCTGGAGACGAATCCATCCTCACCTCCGGAATACTCATTCTGCAAGAATCCCAGACCACCTAAACCTGTGCTGCTGAGCGTATGGCCTGCTATATAAAGCAGTGAGTCATTCCCCATAGCGAGGGCATGTGCAAAATCATCGCCATGTCCGCCAATATACAAGCCTTTCTGGATAATTCCCTCTTCATCAATGCGCAGTACAAAGGCATCTTGTTCGCCCATGTAGCTGCCATTAAGTGCAAAAGTGTTGCTTGCATTTGTTGAAAAAGAAGCACTTCTGGTGTTGCCTAAAGCCAATAGGGTGCCGTCTTCCATGGCCATACAAGCAACGAATTCATCAAAGTCGGTTCCGCCAAAATATGTGTCCCACACCAATTCGCCATCCCGGGTAAATCGGGCAATAAAGCCATCAAAATCACCAGCATTTTCCATTTGGTAAGCGGTGCTGTCGAGTACCTCGGGTGAATTGCTCTTTCCGACCATATATATGTGGCCATTGTTGTTGGCTGATGCGCCCAGAGCGTAGTCGTCTCCACTGCCTCCGTAATAGGTGGCCCAAAACCGAAGGCCATGCTGGTTGAATCGGGTGATGAATGCGTCAGCATTTCCTCCTGTAAAACTACCCTGATGGCTTCCCTCTGAGGCGATAAATTGGCTGCTCGCTGAGTGACCCACTGATATAAAGGAAGCCAATGAATCCAAGGTAATCGAGGTAACTACGTCAGCCTGCTCACCCCCATAGTAGCTACTCCACTGCAACTGGGCTACAGGATCAATTACCAATGACTGGTCCGCGCTGCGTATGTCAGTGCCTTCATAGCCTAAGCGCAGGCTGGCATTGCCTGTATGATGAATGCAATACGATGCAGCTATTTCTTCATAGGCAGGAAGCACATAACTCAGCGGAATATATTCCTGTAATATACAGTAATTCAAATCAAAATAAAGGGAATTGCCCTCTACTTTAACGTCGTTATAGCCACTGTATTCCAGATCAATCTGCGAGGCATCAGCATCCGGATGGACAATAAAATCATATTTAAATTGCAAACCCTCAGCCCGTTCCTCAAACGTGTACAGCAGGTCAATGCCAGGGTATACATCCGCATATATCACTTCACGGTAAGGGTGCAACACCTTGCCGTTATCCTTGTCCATTTGGCGAAAGCGGTAGGCCACTTCTTCGGCTTTACGAGGGCTCATACTTGCATTGGCATTCATGTTGACCAGCGCTACGTCGAGCCGGTGAAAGTGCGTAATGCCCGTGGATGGATCAAGGCGGTAGGTGTCATAGGCAAAACCTCCTTCGCGCAGCTGTACATTGAGGCCGGCCCCATTGCTCCAAAGGTATTTTACGGAAAGGTTTTGTTTGCGGTCGGGACCCAGCACCTGCCCTTCATTGGGCAAAAAGCCTTCGAGCGCTCGGCTTGTAGTTAGTTTTGTGGCAATGGCGCTTACACAAACAAGCAATAACATGGAGGAGAGTATGTATCGCATGGTTCGAGGGGTTTGAAGGTTGGTTAATACATCTAATTCAGATTTCCATCGGTGCAATATAACTAAGGTTCTTGAATATATCGCTTGGATAAACCACTATGGCACAATAAAGTTGACCACATTCTTGTAAGGCTACCAGTATGCTGGAGGAGGGCCTCGTACAAGTAGTTTTACCACTTTTGGTCAGCGGGTCCTCAAATTCAAGGATTTAACCAAATCGTCAACAAGCTGTAGTTGAGTCTGATCTGCATTTTCCGGAAGGTAGGCCACTATTTGAAAATACTGCTCCTTCCATACCAGAAAGTAGGCCACGATGGTGTACATAAAGCCATCGCGGGCGCCGGTACACTGCGCCCATTTTGCAGGTACACCTGCTATCATACCCTCCGACTCCCGTACTACCACGAAGCCGCTGTATTCACTCTTCATCCGCCCTTGTACCTCGCCTTCATAGCACTCATTGAGCTCTTTGCACATGCCGGCGTAATACGTGAGGCTGAGCTGTATGCTGGTGTCGGGGTTGATGATGTAGTGGTACAAGTCGTCATCAAGGTTGCTCCAGCCTTTCGGCAAAATATAGGAAAAATGCAGGTCCGGGTCCTTGATGGTGACGCGCTCCTGCGCTGCAGTGGCCAATGTGGAGAGCATGGATGCGATGACCATGAGAAGTCGTGTTATCATAGCCACAAGTATGCTAAAAATGTGCCAGAGCCAAAGGGTAAACGGCTGATTTTATTTCGGGCTTATCTGTTTTCCGCAACAGCTGTAATTCCAAACTTATAGGTGGTGCTGCTGCGGTATGGTTTTTCAGGACCGAAAATGATGTCAGGAAATTGTGGCGTATTGAGGCTGTTTGGAAAGCTTTGCGTCTCCATACAGAAGGCTGATCGAAAACCGCAAGGCACTCCGCTTTTGCCCAGTACGCTGCCGTCGAGGAAGTTTCCTGTATAAAACTGCATCCCTGACGCATCGCTCCATACTTCGAGGCTGCGTCCCGATTGTGTAGACCATATTTTGGCGAAAGCCCGCATGCCATGTCCACCAATCACGTAGTGGTGATCGAAGCCGCGCGCCAGCCTGAGTTGGGGATGTTCCTCCTTGAGTCGTGCTAAGAGCGGTGCTTCTTTTCGAAAGTCGAATGGACTGCCTTCCACATTTTCAATGATTCCTGTGGGAATAAAATCTTCCTTGATGGGGCAGTACTGACTTGCATTGATCTGCACTGTGTGGGTATCGATGCTGTTTTTGTTGCCACCATCGAGGTTGAAGTAGCTGTGGTTGGTGAGGTTGAGGGGGGTAGTACGGTCGCTGTGTGCTTCGTAGTTTATTTCTAAGCTATTGTTTTCGAGTAGTGTATAGCGCAAGGTAGCTGTCACATTGCCGGGATACCCTTCATCACCATCGGGGGAGTATAGTTGGAGCAACAGGGATGCGGGGTGATGCTCCAGAACCTTCCACACCCTGTTGTGAAAACCTTGGGCGCCGCCGTGAAGGTGGTGCAGCGCTTCATTTGCCGGAAGGGTGTACTTCTTGCCCTCGAGGCTGAATGCGGCATTGGAGGTTCTGTTGGCTACGCGGCCCACGCATGCTCCAAAAAAGGTATGTGGTGCATCGAGGTACTCTGCTATGCTGTCATGGCCAAGTACAATATCTCCCAGTTTTCCGTCCTTGTCATGGGTATGGATTTGGAGGATGCGTGCTCCGTAATTGCTGATGAGGCAATGGGTGCCCTGTGCATTTTGGATGCGGTGATCGATGATTTGAAGACCATCCAGTCTAGAGGTATAAGCTGTCATTGCCTAAGGCGCAATATTGTAAGTGGCAAATATTATTGGGGTTATCTTTTAAAGCTGTCTTTGCAGCAAATGCAAGTCTGCTCAGGGTCGGTTGTAATTGGCAGCAATCATCGCTTCAGTTTCCTCCAGGCTTTTGAATACCTCAAAGGTGCGGCCTTGCGTGCGCTGCGCACCGAGTGCATTGGCGTAGTGTACCGCCTTAATATAGTCGCCGGCGTGGGCCAGCATGCCGTAGCCCAGGCCTCCGGCAAAGGAGTCGCCACAGCCCGTGGTGTCCACCACATGCTCTACCCTGATGCCCTTGACGAGTTCCTGGTGGAGCTTGCCTTCCTTTCGGAAAAATACGGCACTGCCATTGGAGTCGAGGGTGATGATGAGCGACTTCACACCCTGCTCAAGGGCATGGGCCGCAAATGCCGGCAGGTGGCTGATGTCCTTTTCGTCAAAATCGGCGAGTTCATCAGGCTTCAATTCTTTGTCGAACCAGCAGCAGTTCGACTCTTCGAGGTTCATTTTCAGTACGTCGATATAGGGTAGCCACTGGTCGCGGTCTATCCAGAATTTCAAAAAGCGGTCGCCTTTGGTCGAGATGGCATTGGTGGGGCCATGCGCGTCGAATATG
>DAIOTP010000002.1:47559-72382 GCA_036751905.1 Cryomorphaceae bacterium | reverse complement strand
ATTTCAGTTTCTATTTTAAAAAAAGGATTCTAAATGGACAATCCCGGCTTTCAAAGCTTTTTCCATTTCGAACTGAGCCCTGAGGAGGCACTGCTCAACCTTGTGGCAGCGCTGCTATGCGGGGGCTTTATCGGGATACTGTACCGGAATACCTACACCGGAATAAGCTATGCCGGCAATTATGTCCTTTCTTTGCTCATGCTCACCATGATCACAGCACTGGTAATCATGGTTATAGGCAACAATCTCGCAAGGGCTTTCGGTCTCGTAGGTGCTATGTCGATCATTAGGTTCAGGACTGCTGTAAAAGACACACAGGACATTATGTTTATCTTTTTTGCCCTTGCCGCCGGACTCGCCAGTGGGGCAGGCATGCACCTTATATCGGGGGTTGGCACCTTGTTCATTGGCGCTGTAATTTACATTGCCTACCTACTCAAAGAAGTGGCCCCGTCCAAAAAGGAATACCTGGTTCAACTTATCTTTAAAGACGCTGAAGCTCCTGAAAAAGAACTACATTCCCTGTTGAGGAAATACTGCAGGCAGTACAAATTGGTCAATATCAAATCCGTAGGTGAGCCATCCCAAAACCTCAAGGAGTACTCCTACTACTTCGTTATGAAGAATACCAAACGCAGTGGCGAATTTACCGAAAGGCTCAACGGATTGCGTTCTCTACAAAGCCTGAATGTTTTTTTTGATCAGGGTTAGTGGATGCAAATAGCGCACTTTTGGAATGCGCTTGCTTTTGAAACTGGCTGTGGAACAGGGGCACAAGACGTAGCTTTACAGCCTTATTTTCAGGCCTATTCCAGTATCGCTTGGCAAGCGGATGAAGCCATCCTTGTAGCGAATGCCAGAGAAAGGATCATTGGTACTCAAAAGGGGACCATCCAGATCGACCACATGGGCAAGGGATGCCAAATGGGCAGCAGCAGTCACAGCACACGCTGACTCAGCCATGGCCCCGAGCACGACGATTTTGCCGCCCTTTTTGGCAATGTGCATCAAGTCCATTGCGGGTTGAATGCCTCCGGCCTTCATGAGTTTTACATTGATGCCATCATATACCGAATTAAGGCTGTTGTAATCTGTTTTGTTTTGCACTGATTCGTCAGCAATTATAGGCACATTGAAGCGTTCTCGGAGCCACAGTACGTCCTCTTCCATACCCACCGGAAAAGGTTGCTCTACAAAAAGAACCCCCGCTTTGATGAGCATTTCCATCAGTGAAGCTGCAGCATCCCGATTGTGCCAGCCTTGGTTTACATCCACACAGAAAGGCAAGGTGCAACGCTTGCGAAAAGATGCAATGGCTTGCTGATCATCTGGACCACCCAACTTAAGTTTAACTGTTTTAAATGAAGCGGCTTCGGCCAATTTTTCTTCAAGTTCGGAGTCTGTACATAAACCGATGGTATACGTGGTAGCAAGCCCAACGGGAGCGCTCAGATTCAACAAGGCGTGAAGCGTCGATCTACGCATTTGTGCGTGGTAATCGTGCAGCAGTATGTCGGCAGCTGCACGTACAGGAGGCTCGCCAGCGGCCAAGCCGTGCAGCAATGCCAATGCCGGATCGAGCTCTATTTGGAGCAATTCACTCCACGGAAGGCCACAAAGACTCTTGATGACCTGTTCCCGGTGGTAGCCCAAATAAGGCGGTAGAGAAGCCTCTCCAAATGCATCACCCATTCCATGCCTCAAATGAAGAATGACAAGGTCGGTTGCTGTTCGGGTGCCATGAGCCAAGCGGAATGGATACTTGAACTTCAGGGAGTGATGGTAGGCCTTCAGGCTGAGCCCATAAGTTTCGAAAAGCTCCAAGCCATCATGCAATGGCCCAATCATTCACTTTCCACCATTTCAGATACCTTGGCGAACGTGACCACCGCTTTTGTTCCCCCTTGAGCTTTTGCCTCGAGCACAAGTGCGCCACCATGAGCTTTTGCAAAATCGCTCACCAGTACGAGGCCAAGCCCGGTACCTTTCTCCCCTGAAGTTCCTCTTGAGCTTTGTACAGACTTCCCGGAATGGAGTTGTTCCAGTGCTTCGGGCTTCACTCCTATTCCCTCATCTTCCACGACCAGCTCATAGCCCTGCGGCAACTGGGTACAGGATATGGTGATCACCCCGCCATTGTTGCTGTACTTGATGGCGTTGCTGAGCAAATTGGCAAGGATAGAGCGAAACTGATTCATATCGACATGGAGCTGATCCGCATTATTGACACGCAGTTCAAGATTTTTGCCTTTTAAAGCCACTTCATACAATCCCTTTATTTCAGCAATGATTTGGGCACAATCAATGTTTGTACGGTCGGGCTCTAAACTTTGTACTTCTGCGCGTGACCAAAGAATCAGGTTTTGTAGGGTTTTGAGGTTCATGTTGGCTTCCAATTGCAAGCGATCGAACAGCTCGAGAGGAATTCCCGCCTCTACCATATTCCCCCTTGACAATTCAAGGATACCCAGTATGCCGTTGAGGGGGGTACGCAAATCATGCCCAATAACAGAAATAACCTTGTTCTTGAACTCATTGGCCTCTTTCAATTTTGCCTCCTGCACCTTGAGCAAATTAAGCTGACTATTGAGCTGATCGTTCAGTTCATTTTTCTGCAACAGGGCTTTGTTTCTTTGCCGTAAGGCCCTGACAAGACCTACCCCTGCCACACATAGCGCAAGGAAACCAATGAGAAGTGCAAAGAGCAGATAACGTTGCAATTTAACTTGTTCTGAAGCCGCATTGGCCTCCGAAAGCAGCGCTTCATTTTCAGCTTTGGCCAATTGCGTTTCATACTGCGTGCGTAAGCGGGCAAGATCATTGGCACTCTTGCGGTTTTCAAGCGTATCGGTGAGGGCGTTGTACTGTTCGAGTACCAATAAGGCATCTTCCCATCTTTGGAATTTGCGGTGAAGGCTGTACAATTCAAAATAGGTATCTCGTCTGTTCTCGTCCCACTCCATCATTTCGGCCAAAGCCAAGGCTTTCTGATAATTGTCGAATGCCCTTTTGTATTCATTAAGCAATGTATAAGTATGCCCCAATGCCATGGTAACGTGGTAAATTCCAGGAACAATTCCTTCTTTTTCGCTTATTTTTATGGCCTTGGCAAAGTACTCAATGCCTTCCTGATAATTTTCTTGCCCTACTTCTATTTTTCCGAGCGCGTAATAAATCTGAGCCATACCGCTATGGTCCCCATATTTCTCTCTATTTTTAAGCGACTTATTGTAATAATGCGCCGCACTATCGGGCATTTGATGGTTTTCAAACAGCAAGCCATAATTGTAATAGTCTCTTGAAAGGGCCTGTGTGCTGTTGGTTGATTTGTTTAACGCTATGGCTTTTAAGTAGTGCTTTTGGGCCAGATCAAATTCTCCAATGATCCCTCTGTAGATGTCGCCAATGTTTGCTTCGAGAATGGCCAGTTTCTGAATGTCACCAATGCGCGAGAAGTATTCCTTGGACCGCATTAAGGCATAGAGCGCCGAATCATAAACGCCAATGCTTTCATAACTTAGAGCAATGTTATTAAGCAAGCTGTAGTAAGAAGTACTATCTCCTTCGTCTACATACTTCATGGCCTGCCTTTGGCTATGTAAAGCATCACTATACAGCCCCATCTTGGTATAAATATTGGCCAAAGAAGCGTTTGCTTCCAGTTTCTTATGGCTTCCCTTCAATTGGTTGGCGATCGCCACTGCCCTCAAGGCATGGTCGGCTGCCTTTTGGAGCTGATCCAATTGAAACAAAGATGAACCCGAAAGAAAATGATAGGTATATAATAAACTGTCATCTCCCATCGAAGACATATAGGGCTCCACTTTGCGCAACAACCGTAGTGCTTCCTGACTGCGGTCGGCTTCGTGCATCTGATGTGCAGACCTTAACCAAACGTATAAAGAATCTGGTGATGCCTGAACAGTGGTAACCGCAAGAAAGAAGGTTAAAAAAATTGTTGGTTTTATTGCCATGCCTGACTGGGACATCATTCTCTTCATATTTTCACCACTAAGCGCATAAAGTTAGTTCAAAAACGAAGGGAGATGAAAAATTTAATCAAAGCCTCAAAGCATTTAACAACAATAATTTAGCAGGTTTTAAACAATTTTAAATGTTCAAAAAGTTTCAAATCGATGGATGGGTACGCAGGCTACTGATCACAAAAGCCTGCCAAAGGACCAACACCCGAGGCCATACATCACTGTGCATACATGCACGAGTATGGTGTACATGGCATAACTTCGTCAGCGAAAAAAAAAATTGCCATGAGCGAACTATTGGACATAGTTGAAAATCCTGGTCCAGACATAAGTCCCGGAAAATTGTGGTTGTACCACTGGTGGGCACCGAGCGCCTGCATTCAGTATGTACTGCGTCTGAATCAATGGCGCCAATCGACATTCGTCTTGGCTTTGGGTGCTACAACAGTTGCACTCAAGCGCGGAGTGGAAGCACAATGGCTAAATTTTCAGGCCCAGGGAGCGCTGGCGTGGCTTTGGCTCATGTTGCTTGCAGTAGCGATGTGGCTGGTATACCAGCTGTATCTGCACGTCATACACTGGTTCGACAAAAGGGGCAACAGCGCGGACAAAAGGACTCAGCTTCAAAGGGTTTTTGCCTTGTCCATGATGCCCGTAATTACCAGCCTGCCGGTGTATCTACCTAAATTGATTATGCTGGAAAACGCCACACACGTAAACGTCGACTTTCTCAAACCTGCCTATAAACTGCCATGGCTCTTGGGGGTTGAAGTGTTGCTCTTGTTCCTGTTTATATGGTCGGCGGTAATTTTTGTGATGGGTACGGCAGCGGTGTATTCCATTCATTGGATCAATGCCCTCATAAGGATAGCCTTACCCGTAGTGCTGGTGAGCACCATATGGTTTCTGCTTTTGAAATAACAATTAATCCAATGCTGTGAGGCTTCAGAAGTACCCCCTGTGCAGCCGGAAGCACGAAAGTTATCACGGCGAAATTTAAGGTGCACCAAAAAGAGCTTCACGGCTGTATCTTGCGCACAAATTAATTAGCGAGAAAAATGAGTTAGCCATGCGCATTGAATTTATCAACCACGCGTGTTACCTTTTGGAAACTGAAAACGTTCGTCTTTTGGTAGATCCATGGCTCGAAGGTTCTGCATTTCACAACGGCTGGGCACTTATCGAACCGAGCAAGTTCGCCTATGAACGCTTTACGGAAGTTACACACATCTGGTTTTCTCATGAACATCCCGATCACTTTGCACCCACGGTGCTCAAGAAAATACCACCCATCCACAGGGAGCGCATCACGGTGCTGTTTCAACGCACCAAAGACCGAAAAGTAGTAGATTACTGCCGTCACATTGGATTCCGGCACATTATTGAACTCAGTATGGGCTGGCAAGAAGCCGCTCCCGGCATGCAACTGCTCAACCGTCCACACACGGATGGTGACAGTTGGCTATGCCTCAAGGCTGGGGGGCTTACTGTACTCAATGTGAACGATTGCAACCTTGAAACAGATGCCGAAGTGAAAGCCATCGCAAAGGCCATTGGAGCATCACCCGATGTGCTATTTACACAATTCTCGTACGCCAATGCCATCGGCAACAAGGCTGACACTGCCCTACGCGCCAATTTTGCCAAAGCAAAAATCGATGAAATACACCGACAAATCAGGATTTTACAACCCAAATACGTCATCCCATTTGCCAGTTTTGTATGGTTTAGCCATGAAGAAAACTTTTTTAGAAACGACGCCATCAATACGATTGACAAAATATGCCACGAAATAGCGGCAAGCACTGCCCAGCCGGTAGTGATGTTCAATGGTGATAGATGGTCGGTAGGCGAACCATGGAACAACGGGCAAGCCATTGCAAAATGGCAAAACAGTTACAAGGCGCACATTTCAGAATCATTGACTTTCAAGGCTACATCTTGCACAGCCGAAGAACTTCGCAATGAAGCCATTGCCTTCACAAAGAGGATCCTAAAGAAAAATTCCTTTTTGATTCGGTTTTGGCTCCAGCCTACCGCCATATGGGTCAATGATCTGGACCATGCCTTCATACTGAGCCTAAATGGATTAGAAGCTTTCAACGCAAGTAGGGAAAGATGTGACATCGCCATAGGCAGTGAGGCGCTGCATTACTGCTTTAAGCACGAATGGGGCGGAAGCACAACGCGCATCAACGGGCGTTTTGAAGTGCCGCCTTTCGGCAAATTCGAAAGGTTCAAACGCTACTTCTTAATTTCACAAGTCAACAACCAGGGCGAAACGCTTGGAGTGAAAACAGGCTTCACATTTGCCACGCGAATGCTGCGCAGCAAGCTTATACCTTCGAAGTAACGCAGTAAGGCATCGTAAGGGCCATTGTATGGAAGAATCTACCTTTCCTGATACGCTATTACCATTCCTTTTTGAGGCACGAAAACCTCATTTTCAATTGGTTTCATGGCCACTGCCGTTTTGCTTCCATACCATGCTACACTCCACTGCCCGCCGGGAAGGGCTACAGGCTTGTTGTCATGACCACCATTGAAGCCCACAAATACGCGTTTCCATGGGTCATTGTCGGGCGCATCGATGGTATACGCGATTACAGTGGTATCTGTAGGCAAAAACTTAAGCCGGGCCCTGACCTCATCGGCATTTCCTATCCTGAAAGCCGTGTGGGCTTTGCGGAGTGCGATAAGGTCCTTGTAAGCTTGAACCACCTCAGCATAGCGCAATTTGCGTTCCCATTCCATGCGGTTGATTCCGTCAGAAGATTTGTAGCTGTTCTCCTCCCCGTCTTTGCTGCGCATAAATTCCACCCCTGCATGCAGAAATGGCACAGCTTGGGATGTGAGCACAATGCCGTTGGCCAGAATATGCATTTGGATAATCTCTTCGATGGGAGCATCGGGGTGTGAAATGCTGAGCTTGTCGAAGAGGGTGTGGTTGTCATGGCATGACACATAGGCGATGCACTGCGTAGGCTCCAATGCCCAAGGGGCTTTGGAATTGTTCACCCTGTCATAGTCAATCCATTCGTGCTCAGTGGCGCCTACTATTCCGAACTTTACGCTCTCGCGCAGCAAGCCCACATTGCCCACAAAACCGCGTGAAGTGTGGTGGCTCCAGCTGCCTTTGATGCCATCGCGTATATCGTCGCTGAAGGCAGCGATGTCTGGCATGCGGTAGGTGTGGGCTTTGAGCGCGCGCATATTTTCCGGAAGGGGTGAATTGTCGGCGGTCCAGCCTTCACCATAAATGTATACATCGGGGCGTATGGCATGGAGGGTTTTTTTGATCTCGTTCATGGTGGTGATGTCGTGCACCGCCATCAGGTCGAAGCGGAAACCATCGATATGGTACTCCTCCATCCAGTATTTGAGTGATTCGACCATGAACTTGCGCATCATGGGTTGCTCAGAGGCCGTTTCATTGCCACAGCCGCTGGCATTGCCCAGGCTGCCATCCTCCCAATAGCGGTAATAATAGCCGGGCACGAGGGCATCGAAGCTGAGTCCATCCACCCTGCCCGTATGGTTGTACACCACGTCCATGATCACACGCAATCCCGCATCATGCAGGGCTTTGACCATGGTTTTAAATTCGCGTATGCGCACGCGCCCATCACTGGGGTCGGTGCTGTAGCTGCCCTCTGGCACGTTGTAGTTTTGTGGGTCATAACCCCAGTTGAATTGGGGTTCATCGAGGCGCGACTCGTCTACCGAGAGGTAGTCAAACACCGGCAAAAGGTGAATATGCGTCACGCCCATCTCCACGAGGTGGTCGATACCGGTCACAATTCCCTCGGGGGTGGTTGTTCCCTTTTCGGCAAATGCGAGGTACTTGCCCTTGTGCTCCATGCCCGACTCGGGGTGTATGGAAAAATCGCGGACATGAAGTTCGTAGATGATGATGTCCTCAAAACCTGCTAATGGCGGCGCCTTGTCTTCCTCCCATCCATCGGGATTGGCCTCCGCAGGGTTCACGATATGCCCACGCAGCCCATTGGCGCCAACGGCTTTGGCATAAGGATCGGGCACTTCGGGACGCCATGCGCCGTCAATTTTTGCGGAAAGCGTATAGTACATGCCCTGGTGCTCAGGGGCAAAAGTATGGGCCCATACGCCTTGTTCGCTGCGCTTCATGGCGATGGTATGTGCAGCGCTGCCTCCGAGATCGAGCTCATACAGACGGAGCTTGAGCTCTTCAGCAGTGGGCGCCCATACTTTGAGTGTGGCTCTACTGCCTTGAAAAATCAGACCTAAATCATTCCCTTTATATACAGGATATTGCTCCATAGAGTCAGTTTCCGGGGCACTGCAGTGCCACATGTTGGCTGCAATGATAGCGTAAAGTACCATAAACAAAAAAGTGCGGGGCAATTGAAACTGTCGTGGCATATTGTCTTTGCTTCTGAATGATGTGGCGCAAAAATGTAAAAAAAATTGGTGAAAATTTAAGTTTGTCAAAAATGACTACTCCTCCTTTATTCAGCACTTTTACCTAGGATATCGGGTCAATGGGTATGTAGCTACAGAACATTATAGGGAACCAATATGCACGGAAGTTCGTACGCTGTGGCTCTTATATGGCGTCCTCATTTCGAAGATTGCCTAAAGCGATCTTCACATGCAAGTGCATTTACACAAAAAAGGTCCTTTAAAATGACCATTTTTCTTTTTTTACCTCGTTATGCTTCAATAAATTCACATTACCGGGTATGACGTGACTGTCGCCACTTACTCACAGACGGTTGTTCATATATAAGCCACAAATACTTGGGAAACCATCGACGAATGAGGACTTTTACCAAACTTTTAATAAAGCTTCAACCTTACAAGAATTAAAACTTAAAAACATGAAAAAAGTAATGCTCCTTGCAGCAGCTGCATGCATGATTGGCACAACCGCACAATCACAAGACGTTTACAAGCAAAGCGGTGGTGAGAACAACATAGAAGTACAATTCGCTCCATTTGGCGGAAGCCCAATTTCTATTGGCGGTATACGTTACCGAAAGTTTACCTCGGCTACCACTGCATGGAGGGCTGATGTATTCCTTGGGTTCTCCAGCAATACCACCATTGATGGTGAACTGCCTCCAATTATTGACGGAAATGAATTGACCAACGGCACAATGACCACAAACACCTTCAACATCCAGGTATCTCCAGGATTGGAATGGCACTTGCCCGGTACCGACAGGCTGTCACCTTATTATGGTGCAGTAGCCGATATTGGATTTGGCAGAACGGCCGATGTCTTTGACACCCGCAATGAAGCCGGTACAGAGTTTGAGCGCTTTGGCCGATCAACAAGCGGCAATTTCCTCATTGGCCTCAATGGTGTAGGTGGATTTGATTACTACTTTGCACACAACATTTATTTGGGGGCCGAAATAGGATTCGGTGTGGCTGCAAGATTCAACCTGGCTGAAAAATTCATACCTGAAGACGGTGATACTTTCACCAGTACAGGAAATGGCTCAAGCATCAGCCTTGGCCCGAATGTAGTTTCACGCCTTCGTCTTGGTATCCTGTTTTAATCTTTCTACCTTCGGGTAGCAAATAGATAGAAAACATGAAAAAACCGACAAGAATATACAAGGTACTGGCAGCTCTCGCAGTTGCCGTACTTTTTATCACATCGTGCAGCAAAGAGGACCCTACCGGCGAAACGGATGCAGCACTGATGGAAAGAATGAGCAAGACGGAGCGTCCTATCAAGGACAAGCAAACTCAGCGCCGAATAGATGCCCTTGTGGGTATGTTGCCTACAGTAATGGTGTATAACTCCACCATGGACAGGTACATATCACTTGATTTGAACAACCCCAAGAGTTTCAGTTTTACCGCTCCTTCAGGTGGTGCGTCATTTAGTTCGCCATCGGGTACAGTGCAATTCATCCCTGCGCCTGATGGAAACTTCACCATATTGACAACACCCACCAGTTCAGGTGGTGGCAGCGGTGGTGGATTGGTTAGTGCAGGAAGTATTTCGCTCGACGTGAATTACGTACTGTGCTTTGCCTCAGGTGACCCCAATTCTGATCTGAACTTCTTCGATTTTGGCCCATCTGGCGGCGGCTTTTCAGGCGCTGTAGGTATAGCCGGTAATTTTGAAGCCTTGGCAAGCGGCAATTTTGATGACGACACGGATCCTTTTGATTTTTTCGAAGGGATTGTGGCTTACTACGCCTTCAGCGGCCAACCCAGTGGCTCATTTCCAGTGATTGACTTCTTCGATTTTGAATCGAATTCAGGCAATATCAACAACAAGGGATTGGCTTACTTTGTGTCATTTCAAGGAAACCAAGCGGGCATTTTCTTTTCTAAAAGTGGATCGCTCAATTTCAGTGGCAGTTCTGTCGAATTCGATGGAACATACTATGGAATCGTTGGCAATATTTTTGATTTCGACTTTGATGATACCAGCTACATTCAGGTACCTGGATCAGGCTTCCTGGAATGCGGAAATTGACAGCGTTTCATTGTCTTTAATTTTGAACGAAGGGCCGCAAAAGCGGCCCTTTTTTTTGGTTTTATTTGTCCCTATGAAAACTAAGATTGTATTGGGCTTGCTTTTCACCCTTGGGTGTTTATCCTTCACCGCGCAGGGCCAAATACTGAACATCGAACGCCACCGACTCAAAGACGACACTGCCAAAGCCTTCATTGCCAATGTGCGGTTTGGGCTCAACCTCAACAACCGAAGCGCCGCAGAAGATGCGCCTGTAAACCTTTTCGGTGTGAATTCCGCCGTAAACGCGCTGTACCGCACCGAGCACCATGGGTACATTCTCGTAGGCCAAACCGATTATCTAAAGATCAACGATAATACCTTCCTCAATTTCGGCTTCTTGCATTTCCGTGTCAACTTGCTGCGCGACCGACGGTTCAATTACGAAGTGTTCAGCCAGGCCAGCTATGACAACTTCCGCGGACTAGACCCACGGCTTGTGGCAGGAGGCGGTGTGCGCTATAAA
Source organism: Cryomorphaceae bacterium (assembly GCA_036751905.1). Taxonomy (GTDB): domain Bacteria; phylum Bacteroidota; class Bacteroidia; order Flavobacteriales_D; family Cryomorphaceae; genus T3Sed10-241. Next base: position 61,413 of record DAIOTP010000002.1, on the reverse strand, counting down.
CTGGTCGAGCAGGAACGCTCGGACATTATTCTGGGTATGGGTGCATTCTATGAGAATGAACGTTGGCTGCACCCCTTCACCGAGCAGTTGGTCCAAGTGGATTTTCTCAAATTTTCATCCTATGTTAGCTTCCGACAAGACATAGCCGAAAACATCGACTTCAATACGGTGGTATACTACCAAACTACCTGGGATCAAGGCATATCAGCCCTAAGAAACCGCCTGAGTGGCGCAATCAACCTCAACAGCAAATTGACCAAAAAACTGGCCTTGAACAACAATTTTGAGTTCAGCTATGAGGACCAACCCATCGTGCCAATTACCAAATTCATCTACAGCCTGAGGGTGGGATTGCAGTATAACTTTTAAGGCGAAAAGCCAAAACAAAAAAAGCGGCCCGCTTTGGGCACGCCTTTCCACTCTCCAAGTGACACGATGGGTTAGCGTTTAGCGCACCGGTTGCATTTGGTAATACTGATTGCCAGTATTGTAATGATTGGGATTGTAGTTCACGTCATTGCTTCCGTGTGTATTGCCCCAATTGTCAGTCCACTGTTGGTTGTATTGGTTATCGAGTAATTTTTCATGACCGGTATTGGGGTCGGTGTAGCGTTGGTAACCTACAATGTTGTCATTCACATTCTGGTTGCTGCGGAAGAGGGATTCCTGGTTTTGGGCCCATGCCTGGTTTTGCTGGCTGTAGGCATTCTGGGTTTCGCGGTAAGCTTGTTGCGATGCTTCAAAACTGGCACGCTGGTTGGCCATCCGCTCCTGATGCTGGGCTGCACTTTGACGTTGTAGGGCATCATGCCGCTCATTGCTTTTCTGGATTTGCCGCTGAAACTCCAGCTCCACTGCCTTGTCGTAAGCGGGATCATTTTTGAATGAGGATGCTATAGCGAGTAGCTCAGGCTGCAATGCACCAAATTGTGCAACGGGAGCAGCAATCCCAAAAGTGCGGTCCAATCCCCACATCACGAAGAAGCCATCAGCCGACTGCTGCCTTAACTGATAGTACAAACCATAAATTTCCTCCTTCATCTCCATACCTCCTTGCTTGTAGTTTACAGTCATCTTAAGGCCTGTAGTGGGCGTGTTGTGCTTGTTCTGTCCGGGCCAAAGTTGGGCATTCAGATCGGGAATGACCTCATAGGTTGTATTGTAAACACCACCCCTCAGATTCTGTACCACTGGGAGCAGCAGCGCAGCCATAGCCTGCTCGGCCGGAAGCACAGGATCCTGTCTGAACTGCCCACCCACATCGATGCCATATTGCTGAGCTTCGCGCTGGCTATTGATCATGCTCTGTGAATGTATGTACTGCTTCATGGGAACCGGCAGTGTAGTGAGGCTTGCATTCTTTTCGGGATGCTTAATTGCTGCCCGTGTCACAGGTACGAACAGGTTGTTCTGCTGCTCCCACTGTATTCCGCCTTGCATCGCATAGCCTTTCGGCAAATGGAGATGCACCGCAGGCATATTGTTCAACTGTGGATCGCGGAGCAGCACCTGTCCATTGTGGCTTTCGTTCTTTGGGGATAGAGCCTCCACTCCTTGGGGATGGAATGCATCGGAGCCATGGAATTGGTTTTGCGCTGTTACATCATTGCCACCACCAGAGCAGGACATACAAAGCGCTAACACAAAAAAAGCATGGACTGGGTATAGGGTTTTCATGGCGTTGATTGATTTTACCTACCTATCGCAGCTTTGGTGAAAAAGTGAACAGTGATTCCGATAAAAATTTCAAAAGCCGCATTCTTCTGGCATGGTCGAAATGGCAAAGGAGGAAGGTTACGACGCTCCATAGTCAAACCAAAACACCGCTACCATCCGCTCATTTTAGGCCTTGATTTCCCATTTTTTGCGGAAAAGCACCCATCCCATTGCTGCTGCCAATAGGCCCAACACCAACCACAACAGCCATGTGTAACTTGTTTGTGGCAAGGCCTGAACCTCGCCAATGAGTACGAGTCCCGACCAGTAATACGGTGCAGTGAGTTCGCCATTGTGTTGTTCCAGATAGCGCAATTTTGCCCTTCTCAAAGCGTGGTTGCGGGGTGTGCCTTTTTTGAGCTCTTCATAAAAGTACTCCACCACCTCGGCCGATGTTTTTTCATCTATTTGCCAAAGCGACATCACTATGCCCGGCACCCCGGCATAGGCGAAGCTGTGCGCGAGTGAAAGCATGCCTTCGCTGCCCGATTTCATGCCCACGCCCGTTTCGCAGGCCGTAAGCACCGCCAGCTCAGCCCTGAGTGGCAAGTTGTAAATTTCATAGGCGTGCAGATATCCATCGTCGCTACTCCCGGCATCTTTGCTCAGCACAAGGCGCGAAAGTATAGGTGATACATTGTTGATTTCCGTGTGGGTACCCAAATGAATGATATTGTAATGGCTCGCCTCCTCTTTGAAACGCCGTTCAGTGGCCTCACTGCCCGTGTATGTGGTACCTGAAAGCATGGCGGAAACCCGCTCAGCAGTGGCCACAGAAAAAGGCTGCTGGATACGCCTGAAGTAGCTCCAATCCATCAAAGTACTGTCATTCACTGATGCCATGTACTTCGCCTTCACTTCATCGCTGAAACCTGGCGCGATGGCTATAACTCCATTGCCTTCTTCAGACTTCAGTCTTCTGAATTGCAATGCTGTAGTAGCCGAATGCAGGTAGGAGATGCTGTACTTGTGAAGCAAGGGTTTGTCCTCATCGTCCACCAGCACTTCGAAATTCAGTCCAAACAAGGGCCCATCGGGAATGATAAACACCACCTCGCCTTCAAGCTCCGACTGCAGGGATGCGAACAGGGATTGATACAGCTCTCTTGCCAACTTTAGGTATGCATCATTTTCCAGTGAAGTAATGGCTCTGTTGATCGCATTTATTTTGGAATCGAGATCCGGCGCATCGAGTTGATGGTAGCTCACTTCACTTTTCTTGATCAATATCACAAAGAGGCCTGCGGGGGAGTGAATAAAGCGGAGCAAATTCTCTTCGTTGTTGAGCCAATCCCGCTGCAGCTCGCCGATGCCGGCCAGCGCTTCATCATACCTGAGTTTATAATATTCAGGGTATTGATTGGCAAAGGTTCTTTGTAGGGAATCGTACAGAGCATCGGCCACATCTAGCTGGGAGGCAAGGGTATCGCCGGGCTGCGGGATGCCCCCCAATATGGCGAGCAAGCGGCGCTCAAGGCGGAGCAAGCTGTCGGGCACCTGCGCCACACGGAGGGAGCCAAAATTGCTGAGCTGCCTCCGGAGCAGCAAGGTTTTTGACTCTTCGGCATTGGCAAAGATGAGCTCGAGTTCTTTGGCCTCTTTCCGCTTATGCCAGCGCCCATTGCGCAACTTGTGCAGCAGGTTAAAAACCCCCATATGTGTGGCATACAACGCCAATTGTGCCTCATGGCCCTGGAATGCGCGCTTATTTTCACGCAAGAGAACTACGGCCCGATTGAGCTCTTGAAGCGCAAGGTCTTTGGTCGCATCTGAGGAGTCGGCTGCGAGCAGAATGGTGGCTTTGAGCAAGTGTGTTGCCGGCAGTTGGGCTGCAAAACCCGCATGGTGGAGTTTGCTTGCTGCACGCCTTTCGCTCTTTTTCAGTGAAAACTGCTCCAGCGCCGCATCCACAGCCACTATTGCATTCGCATAATCGCCAGCAGCCTTGTGAATGCGTGCTTTAAGCAAATAGCAATCGCCCTTACGCTCATCGGCTGAGGACAGTGCGCGGTGGTAAATGTCAAGCGCGGCTTGTACATCAGCAAAGGCCTGTGCCAGGTGCCCGTTCATCATGTGCGCCTCTGAACGCAGCATGTACGTTTGCGCTACATCGGGGCCTGTGTCGGCATCGGACACGCTTGCCAGCACCTCAGCTGCCTGGGTCAAAGCTTCAATCGATTCAGGGTACTCCCCCATTTTTAAGTGAAGCTTTCCCATGCGTTGAAAAGCGGTTCCCGAAAAGTAACTTTCTCGTCCATAATGACTTAAACAACTCTCGAGGTATTGTTGGAAGCATACCTTCGCACTGTCAAAACGCTCAAGGGCCATGTGCAAATTCGCCTCGCCTTCCAGTGTGCGCTCAATTTCCGGGTGGCCTTTCGGCAAAATTTGCTCTTTGAAGCGCCGTTCCAGCTTGATCACCTCAGCGGCGCGTGCATAATCGCCAATGTCATAGTACAATGAAGCAAGGTTGTGGTAATTTGCGGCAAGCAACTTGGATTGTTGCTCATATTGCCAATGCTTCTTTTCTAATTGCAGGCCCCGCTTGCGTGCATCAATGGCCTGATGCAGCGCATCCTTAGCCCGCACTATGTCGGCTTCGTCTTCGTACATCACCGAAAGGTTACCGTCAATGTTGGACAGATAGAAAAGTCGTTTCTCTTCATCGGGCAGCTGCATGGTATAGTGCCTGCTCTTTTCCAACGCCTTGTGGGCATTCTCGTAAGCGCCCATGCGCGCATAGGCCGCACCCAGGGCATTGTTGGTATTCATGTGCTTAATCAGGTCATCCACGGCATGTGCATCGAGCACTGCACTTGCTTCCTGAAAATATTGTACAGCCTTGCGCCATTGCCCAAGCTCCATGTAGTCAAAGCCTATGTTGTATGAGGCCAATGATTTGATTTCGGGATCGAGGTGAGGCATGCCCATAGCCACTTCCCGATACTGCATATCCATGCGCAAGGCCTCAGAGGGCTTTCCTTGCTCATAGTATATCCAAGAGAGGTCTTCAATGGCTTGAAGGTGGTGCATGCGGTTGGTATCGTTCAACAGCACGTACTCCAGCAAGGCCGTGGCTGCCGAGATTCCTTCCTCGGCACCCTGTACGAAAGATGCTGTGCGCCCCAGCTTGTATACGTACCGGTACAGCGAGTCGCTTCGCTCACCTTCCCTGAGCGTTGCCACATGCGCTTCGAGTTGCGGGAGCAGTGCTGCATACTTTTCTTCTGTAAACAGTACATCGATGATGCTATCCGTGTGTCGATAACCAACAAATTCATGCAGTACTGCCGATTGATGCAACCAAGTGCTGAAAACCATGAACACGCTTATGATGCCCACGGCGAGTTTCATTGGCTGCTGTATTGTTTTCTGATCTCAATCAGGGCATCACGGTAAGCCACCTGCTCAGGTATGTCCATATGAATAATGTGCTCCGCCTTGTCTAATTTTACCCAACACAGTGCGCGGTACAGTCGGGCCTTATCGGCAAATGGGCTTGTGCCATCGCGCGGCACCTCGGTGAAATACTGCTCAGCCAGCGCAAAATTTTGTTGCTCCATGTGTGCTGCACCGAGATAGTAGCGCAGGGTATCGCTTGCGGTATCGTCCACCTCCAGTGCGGTCCACTTTTGAATGGATAGCTGGTACTTTCCGGACTTGTAGTCGACCATCGCATCGTAAAATTGATATTGTAGCTCGGCTGCAGCACTCATGGGAACCGGCAAACCGGGGTCGCTGAAATAATGGCTATTGTATAGTTCAGCGGCCATTCCAGAACCGCTTTGCTCCGTATACCACCAGCCCAGCCCCAACAACAATGCAAAGCCTGCAGCGAGGGACCACCACAGGCCCTGAAGCCCAGAGATAGCATTTTTCCGGGGCAGGGTTTTGTGCCATTCCTGCATATCAGCACGCAGCGATTCTTGCTGCACCATTTCTGTAGCTGCCCGCACAAACTCCAGCTGCCTTACCAAATCAGGGTCTTTGGCGAGCAAAGCCTCAAAGTCCAAAGTTTCTTCAGCACTCATTTTTCTGAGTGCATATGCTTCCAATTTCTCGAAGAGATGGAGAGGTATATCATGGAATTCATTCATTTTAAGGGGGGATGTCGGATTAATCTGTGTCGTGCATTTTGCGCAATTGCATCATGCAGCGGTACTTTTTGGTTCGCATGGTCGCGGCATCATAGTTGAGCTCTTCTCCGATTTGTTCAAGACTTTGTTTTTCGTAATAAAAGCGGCGTAGAATAATTTTGCACTGCTCGCCCAACTTGTCGAAGTAAGTGGCAAGTTGTGCATGCCTGCTTTCAGCATCCCACCACGGCTTTTCGTCGTCGGTAGCAAATTCGACCTTTTCGACGTGAAGGCGGAGGGTGCTTTTGTGTTCTTTTGAGCGGAGCTTATCGAGCCACTTGAATTTGGCCACTTGAAAGAGAAAGCCTCCCACATTGGCCCCCGCCTGTAATTGAAAGGTGCCCTTGCACATGGCCTGCCACAATGCGAGCATGGCCTCCTGAAACACGTCACGGGCATCGTCACTTGTGCCGCTGTTCTGCAGGATGTACTTTTCCACTGAAGGATAGTTGCAGTGGTAAATCTGAGAGAGCACAAAGGAATCGTTGGCCTTAAAAGCCTCAGCCACTTCCACCGCAGAATACTCTTTTTTGCTGGCCATGAATGGGCCCTGAAAGGCCCCCCAATATTATGAAAATAATGAAGGCAACGCAATGTTGGCGGGCAGAGTAAAGCTGTGCGCTCTTTAAGTTCATGCCATAAGGGGACAAATAAAAACAACATATACTTCCGTATTTACCCACTATCGGAATGACCAACTGGATGTGAACATGAAAAAGCAACATCGAACTGCAAAAAATACCCAAATAGCATAAACCTAAAAACCCTGCTCGTTTGCAGGGTTTTTAGGGCTATGAAACAGAAAAACTATCCTAAACATATCCGACAGCTGGGATAGAGTGAGACGATGAAAGAATAGCTGTCGTTAGAAATATACTTAGTGAGCCAAAGATAAAAGTAAATATTCGGGAAAACCAAATTTTTTGATGATTTTTCCTTTGACAAAGCTCCAGAAGCGTGCTCATATGGCCGGTATTCATTTGTAACAAATGAAAATCAATTAAAATAAGGCCTCAATTTACACGCAAAAAAAAGCCCTTTTACCGTAACGCTGATAATCCATAACTTCACGCACTTTTGAAATTCAACCCATGAAACGATTTAAAAAGCTGGTATTTTTCTTCCTCTTGTTTCCAATGGCCTTCACCGTGGCTGCTCAGGAAAATGCAATTACCCTCGAGAAAATATGGAAAAGCGGTGAATTCAGTCCGCGCGGTATAGCCGGTGTGCGCAGCATGAATGATGGAAGGCATTACAGCCGCTTGGTAACAGGTGGCAAATCGCAATACATCGTAAAGTTCAAATACGAAGATGGGGAGCCCGTTGATACCCTTGTGCGCAGTAGTGATCTTGTTTTGGAAAATGGCAAGAATTACTTCTTCACGAGTTATGAATTCGACCAAACAGAGGAGCGCATCCTGTTTACCTCGGCGGTAGAGCCCATATACAGGCATTCTTACAAAGCCAATTACTATCTGTACCACCTCAATGACAAGCGCTTGCATGCCATTACCGATTTTGAGAAAGGAAAGCAATCGCTTGCAGCCCTCTCTCCCAAAAGCAATCAGGTGGCATTTGTGAGGGACAACAACCTCTTCATCAGCGATGTGGATAAAAACACAGAAATACAAGTGACGACAGACGGCGCATGGAACCACATCATCAACGGTGCGGTGGACTGGGTATACGAGGAAGAATTTAGTTTTCATGTAGGCTTTCATTGGTCGCCGGAGGGCAGCCAAATAGCCTACTACAAATTTGATGAAAAAGAGGTGCCTATGTTCAGTATGGCCATGTACGGAGGCCTGTATCCCGATGCGTATACCTTCAAATATCCAAAAGCCGGTGAGCGCAACAGCGAAGTGCGTATCCATATATACAACCTTGCGCAAGCTGAAAGCCGCGAAGTGCAAATCAATGCCAATCCGGAACAATACGTACCACGCATCAAGTGGACCCAAAGTGATGACCACCTTTGCGTAATGCGCCTCAACCGCCACCAAAACCATCTTGAGTTTTTACTCGCTGATACCCGCTCCACAAGCAAGGAAATTCCGACCAAGCTCATGTATGAAGAAAGGGCTACCACATACATTGATATCAATGACAACCTGATATTTCTCAACGATGGCAAGCACTTTATATGGAACAGCGAGCGCGATGGATGGAACCACATCTACCTGCACGACCTTTCTGGAAAAGAAGTGGGCAGACTCACTGCCGGCCAATGGGAAGTCATAGACTTTTACGGAGTCGATCAAAAAAATGAGATGATTTATTTTTCAGCAGCCATTGATAGCCCACTCGAAAAAGGGGTATACGCTGCGCCTTATGGCAATTTGCTGAAAAGCGGAAAAAGCGGCAAGCTCAAGCCCATCGCAATCAGCAGAGACGGGGGTACCCACGACGCCGATTTCAGCAGCAATTTCAACTATTACATCAATACCCACAGCGACGGCAACCTCCCGCCGCGCTTCAGCCTTCATCTCAACACCGGCGAAGAAATAAGAGCGCTTGAGGAGAATACCGCATTGCGCTCAAAACTCGAAACCTACGCGCTTCCGCAAAAGGAGTTCGGCGCCTTCACGGCGGCAGGTGGCCACAGCCTCAACTACTGGATGATCAAACCCAAAGACTTTGACCCGGACAAGCAATATCCCATGGTATTCATGGTATATGGAGGCCCGGGGAGCAATAAGGTAAACCGCAGCTGGGGTGGCGCCGACTATATGTGGCACCAAATGCTTGCGCAAAATGGTTACATCATAGTATCGGTTGACCCACGAGGCACCATGCGCCGCGGACGACAATTCAAACACAGTACCTATATGAACCTTGGCGCTTTAGAAACCGAAGACTTCATGTCGGCAGCGGAGCACTTCGGCGGCTTGGCTTACATTGATGCCGCGCGCATCGGCATCATGGGATGGAGCTACGGCGGCTACATGAGCTCCTTGTGCATTACCAAAGGTGCCGAACTCTTCAGGCTGGCCATTGCAGTGGCTCCGGTAACCAACTGGCGTTATTATGACAGCATTTACACTGAACGCTTCTTGCGCACGCCACAGGAAAATGCTCAGGGCTACGATGAAAATTCACCCATTAATTTCGTGAACAAATTGAAAGGCCACTACCTGCTTGTGCATGGATCGGCTGATGACAACGTGCACTACCAGAATACCATGGAAATGGTGAAGGCCCTTGTGGATGCCGACAAGCAATTCGATTTGTTCATATATCCCAACAAGAACCATGGCATATACGGGGGCAATACCCGACATCACCTCTACAAAAAAATGACCGACTTCATTTACGGGCACCTCTAGTCATTGGCTTTCATATTTGTTTACATTTGGCACACACAATTTTAACGCTGAACCTAAAATAATGGCCCAAGAAACTGCTATTCTGGATCCTACGGAACCCATAGAACCCTCTACGAGACATCCCCGTGGGTTGATGACCCTGTTTTTTTCTGAAATGTGGGAGCGCTTCTGTTACTACGGAATGCGTGTGCTGCTTACCCTGTATTTGGTAAAATCGCTGATGAAAGGCGATGCCGAAGCAGCATTGATCTACGGCGCCTACACGGGCTTGGTGTATGCCGCACCCATCCTGGGTGGCCGTATGGCCGATCAGTACCTTGGGTACCGCTACTCAGTGATGCTAGGTGCCGTATTGATGGCCATTGGAGAGTTCCTCATCCTGGGGGGCAATGAAACCTTCCTGCTCATAGGGATGGGTGCCTTGATTGTTGGCAACGGTTATTTCAAAGCCAACATTTCAACCATTGTAGGTAAGCTATATCGGGATGGTGACCCGAGGCGTGATTCGGGCTTCACTATATTCTACATAGGCATCAATGTGGGTGCGCTCCTTGCCACAACACTCGTTGCCTACGTAGGTGAAACCTATGGATTCGACAAGGGCTTCGCTTTGGCTGGTTTTGGTATGCTATTGGGTCTAGCCATTTTCTACTTCGGACGTGATACCTACAGCGCCGCTGAAGGACTGGAAGTGAAGGAGGCCGGAAAAAAACGCATGCTCGGCCCCTTGAATGGTGTACAAACCATTACACTGGGTTCGCTGCTGCTTATTCCACTGTGCTACTTTCTGATATTTCAAAACCAGTTGATGGATTACCTGCTCCTGGGATTGTTTGTTTATGTGGGCTACAGCCTCATCACTGCCGGCAAAAAAACAGACCTCGAACAAGGGGTCAATATTTGGAAAGACCGCATGATTGCCCTGCTGATCTTCATGGTAATCAACATCGCATTCTGGGCCTGCTTTGAGCAGGCGGGAACTTCCCTCACCCTCTTTGCCGACCGAAATGTGGACCGCGACATAGGTGGATGGATCATGCCTGCTTCCATGACACAGTTTTTCAACCCCCTCTTCATTATCATTTTCGGTTCCATCTTTTCGGTGATGTGGGTGAAGCTTTCGAAAATCGGCAAGAATCCGAGCATCCCCCTTAAGTTTGCCTTTGGAATACTTCAGCTTGCAGCGGGCTTCCTCGTTACCATCATCGGCATTCAATATATGAATGAAAGCTATCAGGTACCCCTGCTTACCCTGATGATATTGTACCTGCTCCACACCACCGGTGAGCTCTTCCTCTCCCCTATCGGGCTGAGCATGGTTACCAAGCTTTCGCCTCCCAAAATTGCCGCGACGGCTATGGGAGGCTGGTTTCTAAGTTTTGCCATCGCCAATTATGTAGGAGGTAAGATAGCCGCCGTTACTGGCGCAGAGGTTGAACCCGGCGCATTGACCGACCCGGCCGCAGGACTGGAATCATATGTGAGTGTATTCTCAACGATAGGTTACGTACTGATTGCGATAGCTATCATTATAATTCTCACTTCCAAAATGCTTAATAAACTTATGCACGGCGTGCGTTAAACCCCAAATGGCATTGTTATTGTTTGCAACAGGGGCCTGCCACATGTGGCAGGCCCCTGTTCTTTTTTATATTTTTGTACCAAAGCTCCATTCAACATGAAAAATTTATTACTGCTTCTTTCAATTGGGATTTCAATAACACTGACTGCTCAAGACAAGAGCACTGAAATACAATGGAAAAGCTTCTCGGAAGTAGAGGCCCTTATGGAAAAGCAGCCCCGAAAGCTGCTCATTGACGTTTACACCGACTGGTGTGGGCCTTGCAAAATGATGAACAATACCACCTTCAAAGATCCCACTGTGGTAGCCTACATCAACAAACACTACTACGCCATCAAATTCAACGCCGAAGGCAAAGACCCCGTGAAGTTTCGCGGTCAGGAATTTCGCAATGACAGCTATGACGCTTCAAGGGCTGGCGGACGCAATGGCACCCATGACCTCACCAAAGCCATTGCCCCGGTCAACGGCAGAATAGCCTACCCGACCATCGTGTACATGAATGAAGCGTATGAACTGCTCGCACCCGTGCAGGGCATGTATCAAGCCAGCCAAATTATGCCTGTGCTCACCTTCTTCGGTGAAGAAATTTACCTTACACAAACTTGGGAGGAATACTCAAAAAGCCAGAACTAAAGGGTTCAAACGTAGTTTTTACAAAGTTTGGCAGTTTATAAAATATAATTGCTCCTGCCTTGCTGCGTATTCAATTCCAGTATGATATTTTTGCGATTCAATAACTACCCAGCAATTACCTACCCATTGATATGAGCGATACAGCCCAACTCATCGTAAACGGTGAAACTTATGACTTACCCCTTGTAACCGGAACTGAAAACGAAACGGCGATAGACATTTCGAATTTAAGGGCCCAAACCGGTCTCATCACCCTGGATACTGGGTACAAAAACACAGGTGCCACCAAGTCGGCCATCACTTTCCTCGATGGAGAAAAGGGCATCTTACGCTACAGGGGCTACCCCATTGAGCAACTCGCAAAATATGGTGACTTTCTGGAAGTAGCATACTTATTGATCAACGGTGAGCTGCCATCGGTTGAGGAAATGGATGCCTTTTCCGAAAAAATCACAAAGCACACCCTGATCCACGAAGACATGAAGCGCTTTTATGAAGCCTTCCCTTCCAATGCCCACCCCATGGGGATACTCTCCTCTATGCTTTCATCACTGAGTACGTTCTATCCCGAGTCGCAAAACCCTGACCGAAGCCACCGTGAAATTGAGCTCACCATCCATAGGCTTATCGCCAAAATAACCACCCTGGCAGCCCTGAGCTATAAATCAAGCAAGGGCCAACCCTACATTTACCCGGACAACAGCCTCAGCTACGTTGAGAATTTTCTCTACATGATGTTTGCTGTGCCAAGCGAGGATTACGAGCTCGACCCAGTGGTGGTGGATGCGCTAAGCAAGCTGCTCATACTGCATGCCGACCACGAGCAAAACTGTTCTACCAGTACGGTACGTATTGTAGGTTCTTCGAAAGCCAACTTATATTCGTCAATCGCCGCCGGTGTATCGGCCCTCTGGGGACCATTGCACGGAGGGGCCAACCAGGCTGTTATCGAAATGCTGGAGCGTATTGTAGCCGACGGGGGCAACATGCAAAAGTGGATTGACAAGGCCAAAGACAAAGACGACCCCTTCCGCCTCATGGGTTTTGGCCACCGTGTGTACAAAAATTTTGACCCAAGGGCCACGCTCATAAAAGAATCATGTGATACGCTTCTTGAAAAAATGGGTGTGAGTGATCCGGCGCTTGAAGTAGCCAAAAAACTGGAAGCCATTGCCCTTAATGACAGTTACTTTGTCGAAAGAGGCCTCTACCCCAACGTCGATTTCTACAGCGGCATCATATACCGGGCGATCGGCATACCAACCGAAATGTTTACCGTACTCTTCGCCATAGGAAGGCTTCCGGGCTGGATTGCTCAGTGGAAGGAAATGGTGGAGCACAAAGAGCCAATTGGCCGTCCACGCCAAGTATACGTGGGGCCCACCAAGCGCGACTATGTGCAACTTCGGATGCGCCACAGCTAAAATTTTTTAAAGACCGCCCAAAGAGGCGGTTTTTTTTGCTGCGCACGCGTGCATTTTGCTTGTGAATAGTTTGGTTCCACTAACTTTGAACACAATACCACCCACCACTGAATTATGAAAACACTGCTCGTCCCAACCGATTTTTCTGAAGGTGCATTCAATGCTGCCATCCATGCCCTACACATTGCACGAAAGCTTGAAGCCAAATTGCTTTTTGTTCACGCCTACCTCATGCCTCCCACGGGTACAGCTGTGATGGTAGATATCACAGAAATGCTCAGGCTCAATGCCGAGCAAGGACTGGAACAACTGCAAAAAAGAATTGAAAAGCTAGATTTGTCCAAGGGAGTTTCTACAAAATTCGTCGCCAAGCATGGCACAGTGAGTGATGTACTGCAACGCGCAGTGGAGAAAGAAAATGTGGCATTGGTCATCATGGGCACCCAAGGTGCAAGTGGCATTACCGAAAAATTTCTAGGCAGCAATGCGGCCGCTGCCACCCGACAACTCAAATGCCCGGTAATGGCTGTGCCGGCCGAAAAACCTTTCCTTGGCTTGGAGAAAATTGTGATCGCTACGGACATGAAGCAATTGAATCATGCAGCCATATTTGAAACCGTGAAAATACTCGCCCTCAGCTTCGGCTCTTTGGTGCGGTTTCTTCATGTGCGGCGAATTGATGAACCCTTCGACCACGCCGCAAGCGAAAGCTTCAAACAACAAGTATTTCAGATTTTTAATGACCATAACCCACTCTTTACCTTCATTTTCGAAAACGATATCGAAGACGGCCTCAGTGAAGCACTGGAAAAAGATGGATCCAATCTTCTTGTGGTGATACGCCGCGAACGTGGCTTCTTCCAGAGCCTCTTTCACAGCTCAATCAGCCAGAGACTCGTGAATGAAGCTGCACTTCCGGTCTTGGTGCTGAAAGATTGAGCACACCGCGGCGCCGTCCTACCTCTATGTTATCCTTTTACACCAAGGATGACATCGACAGTTGAGGAGGTTACGGCATGGTAGTTGGGCCTTGC
>DAIOTP010000002.1:15045-47549 GCA_036751905.1 Cryomorphaceae bacterium | reverse complement strand
CTTGCAAAGCTGTATAGTTGTCGAGCCCACTTCAATTGAACCTCATCTTTTGCAAGGGCTTCATAGAGCGGCTTCACAAACTTGCGTCGGCCTACGTGCATGAGAAACTGCTCCAAGGCTTCAAAGCCGGGTTGGTAGTTCTCCCTGATCACATGCTCAAACCAGGCCGCCGCCAGCTCGGCATTGGTAGTGCTGCTAAGCCCAAATGCTGCATCAAGGGCTGCCATCCGTTCGGACCCAAGCTCCGTGGGCAAGCCCCGCAAGAAGTGCAACCACTCATGGGTGGTCCATGCATCCGTTGGCATGGCACTGAGCTTCAATTCGCCGGCATCCCATTTGCCGATAAGGCTATCAATGCGCTGAAATACCTCCGAATGGGGTACAGGGTGGCCCACAGGCAAGCCGGGCGCATAAATCCATGCTGACAGGTCGGGCTTGGGCTGCATTTGCGAAAGCAGGTGCGCATCGGCATATGCCAGAAACGATTCGGTGGTCATGGTTTGAAAAGCATGGGTTTCGAAGTACTTGCGTAAAAAGGCGTCAAACATTTCCCGCCCGGCCTGCTCTTCGAGCCAACGCAGCATGAGGTATCCCTTTTCATAGGCTATGTCGGTAAGGCCCTCATCAGGGTCACGCCCTTCGAGTTTGAGCTTCAGGTGCGTATCCGGACTATCGGCGCCGAGCTCCTCAATAGTGGCGAGCAAATCCTGATAACCAAGCACATTGAGCATTTCGGCATAACCGCGGCCATAGAGGGCTTCCATGATGCGCTTTTCGAAGTATACCGTGAAACCTTCGTTGAGCCAGAAGTCGTCCCAGGTGGCATTGGTTACCAGGTTGCCGCTCCAGCTGTGGGCCATTTCATGCGCTATAAGACTTGTAAGTGACTTATCGCCAGCTATGATGGTAGGCGTAGCAAAGGTGAGCCGCGGATTTTCCATCCCTCCAAAAGGAAAGCTCGGAGGCAGCACCACCACATCATAGCGTCCCCAGGCGTATGGGCCATACAACTGCTCGGCAGCCACAAGCATTTTTTCCATGTCTTCGAATTCGTAGGCAGCTTTTTGCAACATGCCGGGCTCGGCATATACCCCGGTGCGCTCACCAATGGGAGCAAAGCTGAGTGTGCCCACCGCAAGCGCCATCAGGTATGGTGGTATGGGTTGTTCCATGCGGAAGCTGTAAATGCCATCGGCACTTACTTCGTTGGGATTTTCCGCGCTCATAAGTGCCATCATACCTTTAGGAGTACGTACTTTGGCATTGTAAGTGAGCCGAATGGAGGGGCTGTCCTGTATGGGGATCCAACTCCGCGTAAGGATGGCTTGCCCTTGGGTGAAAAGAAAAGGCGACTTCTTATCATGGGTTTGTGCAGGCTTTAGCCACAGCAATGCCGCAGCCGATGCGGAGGTGAAATAGTGTATGGTGACCACCTCTGTGCTCTCGGTAAGCTCAATATGAAGGGCGTCACCATGGGCGTTGCCTTTTTCAATACGGAAAGTGGCCAGTGAGTCATCCTCATGGGCACCGAGTATTACCGTGCGGATGTCGAGGTCGCGCACGTCGAGGATGAGGGTGTTGCCAGCATTACGCTCCAGCTGATAGCTGGCCTTACCACGCAATACCTCTTTGTTGAAATCCGCGTCGAGGGTGAGGTCGAGGTGGGTGATGGCCACTTCATTTGGGCGGCCAAAACTGTGCGAATCATGCGGGTATTTTTGTTTCTCGGCTACCATACTTTCGTTCACTGGATTTTGACAAGCAGCGAGCACCATAAGCGCTACAGCGTGCATGACCATAAATTGTCGGTTCATCTATTCTTTGTTGTCGTTTGCTTCGTTGGTATCGGCATCAGCCACATGGCTGTTGTTGCTTCGGTCTACATCTGCCAGCCGAAGGCTTTGGTCTATGTCTATGCGCGCTATCTGCACTTGGGGTTTGTCAAGGCGCAGGGTATAGGTGGGGTGGGTCCATGGCCATGCATCGGCTACCCGAAAAGGGGTATCATCTTCAGCCTTTTTGGCGCGCATCATCATATCCACAGGTATGTGCAGCTGCTCCCTGCTGCCGTCTGTGTACGTTATATCCAGATCAATGGGCATCGGAAAGTTTCCAATGCGCTCCAGCCTTACCAGCGTGCCGCTGCCCTCTTGCTCAACTTTGGCGATGGCGTAATCAATTTGCTCGGTGGTATTCATCATGTAGTGAAGGTACCAGCCGAGGTGCATCCCGCTCTCCTGCTCCATTACTTTGATAAAGTCGTAAGGGCTGGGATGTTTAAACTTCCAGAGGTCGTAGTAGCGCTTCAAGCCTCGCCTCAATACCTCATCACCCACTACGTAGCCCAGCTGGCCTATGAAAACGCCGCCCTTGTTGTACGCCGCCCCGAAGTAGGCATAATTGGTGTTGTAGTGGTCCGCGTGTTTTGACATAGGCTCCTCAAGCCCGCTCTTGGCCAGAGAGATGTATCCATCAAAGTAAGTCCCGCGCCGCTTATCGGTTTCGGGTTCGAAGAGGTGGCTCATTACTTTGTGGCCGGCATAGGTGGTAAAACCTTCATCCATCCAAGGATACAGGGCCTCATTGCTGCCGAGCATGAGCTGATACCACGAGTGCACCAATTCATGTACCACCACACCAACAAGACTTCCAAAGCGGCGCTGCCCCGTGATGAGGGTCATCATGGGGTACTCCATTCCACCATCACCGCCTTGTACGATAACGTATTCTGGGTAAGGGTATCGACCAAATTCTTCATTGGCATAAGTGAATGCCCGTGCTGTGTATTCCGGGAGCCTGTCCCATGTGCTTCTCAGGTCGGGTCTGTCTTTGTGAAAAAATCTGAGCAGCGGACCGTCCGGGACTTTGAAACTTATGTGGCGGTACTCCTTGTCGGCCGCCCATGCAAAGTCGTGGACATTCTCGGCCTTGAAGTGCCATGTAAGTGCATTGCCTGCGGGTGTTTTGGGGTTCTGGCCTTTCGGCAAATACCCCTTGCCGATGCGGTTGGCATTCTGCAATACGCCTGTGCTGGCTATGGTGTAGGCGGAGTCTAAGGTTATTTTTACGTCAAAGCTACCGTACACACCGTGAAACTCACGGCCTATGTACTGATAGGCATGCCATCCCAAATGATCATACTCACACATTTTCGGATACCATTGGGCCATGCTGTAGGCTATGCCTTCGCGGCTGTCGCGTCCGCTGCGGCGAATTTGCAAGGGCACCTGTCCCTCAAATTCAAGGTTGAACACGGCCCTTTTGCCCGGACGCAGCGGCTTGTCAAGCGTCACCACCAGTATGGTTTCCCGATGGTCGATGTCCTGCAACCTGCCATTGTATGTTAACGAAGTAACCCGGAGCATGCCAAGCTCCTCGGGGCGCAGCTTTAGGATGAGATCATTCACACGCGGGTCGGGGTCGACGATATTGCGTGAGCGCACATCCATTTGGCTGCCGGGCTGAAATGCGTTTGGGAACAAATGGAAGTACACCTCATTGAGTTCATCGGGTGAGTTGTTCCAATACGTGATTTTTTGCGTACCCTGGTACCGATGGCTTTGGTCGTCAAGGACTACATCCATGGTGTAAGCTATGCGCTGCTGCCAGTACTGGGCAAGCGCAGGGTGCATGAGGTACAGAAAAAACAGACTTAAAAACGTGGATTTATTTAATTTCATAGGATCGTGGCGCAAAGATACGCTTTACTCCTAGCCTGCTGTGCGCTCATCGTCGGTTGGGGTGTGGAGGTCTTGATTTGCCGTAAGGCTGTCGAATGCCTTGGCATAAGTGCGAAAAAATTAAGTACTTCACAGCATTAATCGTCAAACAATGAAACTCCCCCACCCACATACTTTGGCCGAAATTGCCACCCTAGCCCAATGCAAATACACCGGCGCTGAGCAACATCCGGTCACGGGCATCAACGAAATACACGTGGTAGAGGTGGGCGATATCGTCTTTGTAGACCATCCTAAATATTACGACAAAGCACTCAACAGCGCTGCCACCACCATCATCATCAACAAGGAAGTAGAAGCCCCGACAGGTAAAGCATTGCTATTCAGTGATGATCCTTTCAATACCTTCAATGCGCTCATCCGCCATTTCCGCAAGGCCCAAACCTGGGAAAAACCCGAGGCGAAGGTGCACGCTACCGCACACATTGCACCAGGTGTGGTGCTGGGACGCAATGTGCACATTGGTGCACACACCATACTGCACCCCAACGTGGTGGTGTATGACGACACCTTTGTCGGCGACAACGTTGTAATCCATGCAAACACAGTGATAGGCAGCCACGCCTTTTACTACAAAAAGCGCCCGGAAGGCTTCGATAAACTCGAGAGCTGCGGAGGGGTGCACATTGAAAACGACGTGGAAATTGGTGCCGGATGCAGCATCGACAAAGGCGTAAGCGGCATAACCCGCATAGGAAAAGGATGCAAAATTGACAACCTGGTACACATAGGCCATGACACGGTGTTGGGAAGCCACTGCCTCCTTGCTGCACAAGTAGGGGTGGCTGGATGCGTGGTCATTGAAGATGGTGTAACCCTTTGGGGACAAGTAGGTGTACGCAGCGACATCACCATAGGCGCGGGCGCCGTGGTGCTCGCTCAAACGGGAGTATCCAAAGGACTCGAAGGGGGTAAAACCTACTTCGGTAGCCCTGTAGCCGAGTCAAGAGAAAAGCTCAAAGAAATGGCCAACACGCGCAAAATACCCGGCCTCATTGCCGAAATAGACGCTTTGAAAAACAAACAAAAGGATGAAAACTGAACGCCTCCAATTGCGGCTTCAGCAGAGGGAGTTTAAACTAAAAGCGCTGCTGGAAATAACCAATGCCATCAACAACAATCTGGGAACCATGGAGTTGCTTGATCGCTTCAGGGATATTGTTGAAAATCAATTGCAAATACGAAGGGCTGTGCTTTTTGCACGCATACACAATGTATGGACCTGCCCCATACACTTTGGTATAGACACAGATTATTCAACCATTGAAGTGGAAAGTACTTTTGGCAAACACCGCGAAATGTATGTCATTCAAGGTGAAAAAAACGGAATCTTTGCCGACTTCGACTTGCTGATTCCCGTGCTGCGCGATGACAGGCCCCTCTCTTACATCCTCATCGGCGATGTGGATGATGACTTGAGCATGAGCCCCGTAATCAAACACATGCGGTTTGTACAAACCCTGTCGAACATCATCAGCGTGGCCATTGAAAACAAGTTTCTTTTCGACAAAAGTCTGGAACAAGAGCGCATCAACACCGAACTGAGCCTCGCAGCCGAAATGCAGGCCCTCATGGTGGGCAGCGGTACCCGCAATTATGACAATTTCGAAGTGGCTACCTTCTACAAACCGCACCAGGAAGTGGGCGGTGATTTCTGCGACTTCATTTGGTTCAACCCCAACGAGGCCTTCCTGTGTGTAGCCGATGTATCGGGAAAAGGTGTGAGCGCGGCATTCCTCATGGCCAATGTACAAGCCCATATGCGGGCCATTCTCGAGTACACCGATTGGACCCTCGACAAATTGGCACATCAGCTCAACCGCAAGGTGGTTGAAACCGTAAAAGGCGACCGGTTTGTGACGTTTTTCATGGCTTATTTTCACAGGCCCAGCCGTACTTTGCACTACATCAATGCCGGTCACAATCCTCCAGTATTGTGGGACCGCAACTCCACCCATGTACTCCACAGCGGAACTGTAGGTATTGGCATG
This sequence comes from Cryomorphaceae bacterium, assembly GCA_036751905.1. GTDB lineage: Bacteria > Bacteroidota > Bacteroidia > Flavobacteriales_D > Cryomorphaceae > T3Sed10-241. Next base: position 41,818 of record DAIOTP010000002.1, on the reverse strand, counting down.
CTGCCTGAATTGCCATTTCTCGAAAAGGGCGAAATCACACTCGGTCACAATGCATGCATCATCTGCTACACCGATGGCGTAATTGAAATCGAAAACGAAGCCCAGGAGGAATATGGATACGAGCGGCTCGAGGGCCTCATGAAAACGGCCTGTCCGAAACTAAAGCATCCGGAAATACTCATTGACAAAATCATGGAAGAGGTGGATTGCCATCGGGGCACCAATCCCTACTTTGATGACACTGCGCTCCTCGTATGTCGGTTCAAGTAAGCGTACCCCGCTTGAGCTGCAGCTGAATGGCCACAAAAGCGGCCATAAATCCCCATACCGGGACGCTTGCTTTGTCGGTATCCAGAAAATTGTTTAGCGCTCCGTGCACATAGTACGTGACTAGCCCCAGTACCATACACATAACCAATCCTTTGGTGTAGGGGTCACCAACCTTGTAATACAGCTTGATCCCCACATAAAGTGACATTCCGAATACCAACAACACGAAGAGTGCTCCGGGCCAGCCTTGCTCCGAAAGGGGCCCCAGGTACTCACTGTGGGCATTGCCGCCGTCGGCCTGGTTGGTAGAGATGATGGTTTTGTCACGGCTCTTCTGGAATATGGCGTATTGAAACATGTAAGTGCCGGGCCCATAGCCCATGTGTGGCCTTTCGGCAAACATGCGCAGCGCACTGTTCCACCTGTTGAGGCGCTCGAGGTTGGAGGCATCACTGGATACATTGGTAATTGACTGAATGTGTTCGCGGAAGTCGCCTGAAGAATCCTGGCTATTTTTAGAAAGCTGGTGGCTTATGGTATCCTCGAAAGCGAAAAACAATCCCACCAGCACTGCAAGTGCGAGAACGATAAGCTTCATATCGACCTTGAGCCGTATCAGGAGCCATACGGGTAAGGCCACACCGAGACTGACCCATGCCGCCCGGGTATATGAAAAGAGCAGACCGAGCAAAAACAATCCGAGCAAAGCCGTAAAAAGGTATTTCTGAAAGGAGGCCCATGGAGCTTGCCAAAAATGGAAAATGACAAGGGGCAAGAGCAAGGCGATCAAAGCCCCATAGGAGGTGTGGTCCTTGAAGAAAGGGTACATCACCCAGTGGGCGGGCTTTTCGCCAAAAGCGTATGAAGCATGGTGCAAAAGCGTGTACACAATCACTATGCCCATGCCACCAATCAATGCAAGCAAGAAGTGGCGCAAGAACTTGGCATCGCCCATAAATACACCTGTCACAAAATACATGCTCATCAAAAACCACAGCCGCGCGAGCAGAAATTTGGCAGAAACGACAGGAATGCTGCTGGTAAGCGTAGTAATCAACATCCACACCACGCTGCCCATAATGACCAAAGTAAGCGGATGCCTGACGAAGCCAGCCTCCACTTTGCCCCCGGTACCCAAATGCAACACATACAAAAACATAAGACCCACCATGATGGGCTCCGTAGGCAGCGAAATACCAATACCACCAAGCTGGGCGATGTCCTCAAAATTGATGGAAAGTGGCATGGTGAACGCAATGAACAGCACCGCCCAGCGGGGCTTATACACCATGACCAAGCCAAGCAACACCGCTACAGGCAAAAGTCCTAAGAGCGCAAAGTCCTTGTAAATGGCGTATGCATTGGCCACAGAAAACACCAAGCCAAAAAGCACAAGGTTGCGCGGCCGGGCCAGTTCCTTGTGGACATCGAAGGTCATAGACGGCGGGCTGAGCTCGATAAGGCAATCAATACCATGGCCAAAAGAACGGCGGCTCCTGTGCTGAGCAGTACGATAAGCCAGCGTGTAGGCCATGCTTTTTTGTCGGCTACCTCAGGTTCCACAATCACATCAATGTAGTTGATGTCGCGAAAAGCAAATTCACGCCAAAAAAGATGCCCGCGCTCTACCTCACTGCGCCGGTCAACCGACACCCGTGTGAGCTGCTGCAACATCACCATGGTATTGCCTGCTTCCTGGGCGTTGGCCATCATGTCTTCAAGCTCCTTGCGCGCGCTGTTACTGCCTCCTTTAATGCTTTCCACATAGCCCCGCACCAACTCCCGCGACTGGGCCTGGTAATCCATAAGGCCTTTCGAACTGCTTAAAGCATTGAGCAGATTGTCGACACTATCGATGATAGATTGCTGGTAGTCCATCTGCATCTTGTAGGACTTGGCAAGGTTGCGTCCGCGCTCATTGGCCAGTTCGTTGAACTTTTTGTTCACCAACCGCAACACCTCGCTTGCCATATCGCGCGCTATTTGTGGGTCTTCGTCATATACCTCCAAACGCACTGATTCGTAGAGCGTTTTCCTCACCACAAAGCGGTCGTTGTACTCCCCAAGCAAATAATACCGCGCCTCAGGAGTACCCCGCTCAAGATCATACCGCGTATACAAATCAAATTTTTCAATGATTGAATCCCGCACCGAACTGGCTTCAAACACCTGGAGCAGCTGCTCCGTTTCCGACTCATCGCTGTACTTCACCGTATTGACCGGGTAAGCCACCGCCACCGACATGTAGCGCGGCGGCATAAAGTAGGGCATAGAAACAATTGCTCCGGCAGCACCCCCAATCAGGGCGACTACAATCAACACCTTCCATCGCGCAAGAACAAGGTCAACAAGCGCTTTGAAATTGAATTCATTGGATTCCATCAAATCATATTTGGATAAAAACGGTGCAAATGTAGCAATTATGAGATGCGCCTACAGGCATCAATCTTCCGCTTTCACAAAGGCCCATATTTTGCGCACACGCAGCATTCCGCTCAAAAGCAAGAGCAGAAGGCCGCCAATGGCTGCGAGCATCATTTGCTGAAAAGCACCAGGCACATACAAATCAAGCAGGTAATTGAGCGTCAAAAACATAAACCCGAAGAGAAAAAACTGCCCCACCATACGCCAGTTCACACCAAATTTGAAATGGTAAGCCACGAAAACGAGCTGCGCAAGCCCGGCAAAAAGTTGGGTCACCATGGTGGTGAGCGCCGCACCAAAAGCGAAGTACTTCGGAATAAGGATGAGGTTGAGCACCACATTGATGAGCAGACCAATGTAGGATATGATGTTGAGCTGCCTCAGGTTGCCATTGGCAGTCATCAAGGTGCCATAAATATAAAACATGCACATACCGAGGAAGCCCACCATGAGCGCGCTGAACGCCATCACCGACTCCTCATGCACATTCACATAACGCCAACGCAGCAACCAGTCACTGTGAAAAAGAAAAAGTATACCTGCATACAGCCCGATGCCCAGCAAAATACGGCCCGACAACTCTACCAGACTGCGCACCCGCTCGCCATCTTTCAACATCCGGGAGTAAATGGGCAACAAGAGTACTGCAAAGAGGTAGGCAAACATGCAGGCAGCTTCATAAAAACGGAAGCCCTGGGCGTAATTGCCCGCCCTGAAGCTCCCGTCGGGCAGCATATTTTCAAGCATGATGCCATCAATGCGGGTATAAATGCTCCCTGATAAAATCAAAAGGGCAAATGGGAGGCTCTTCTTGAAAATATGCAGGCTGAAGAGGTAATCGAAATTCCAATGGAGGCGCCCCGAACGCGGTCCTACCATCAACAAAGCGATGACCAAGGTGAGGGTGTATGCCAATGTTTGCAGATAAATGAACCACAGTATATCAAAATGACCACCTGTAGCACTGCTGAAAAGCAAAATACCACACAATACTATAAGCAGTGACCGGTCAAGTACCGATACTACCCCATCACGTTTAAATAGATGAAGGGCCGCCAGATTGCTGCGTGCAAAAAGAATGAACGATACCAGTACCTGATTGAATACCAACACCCCCAATATCCAAAACTCACCGCTTCGGTAGCCTAGCACCAGCCCAAGCAACAAGGTAACTGCCGCGTACAAAAAGGCGAGCAGGGCCTTAGCGCTGAATAGCTTAGAGAAATGCTTGCCAATGAGCTGCTCATTTTGGGAAATATTCCTGTTGTTAAAATTATTGATGCCCAAGTCAATAAGAATATTGAACACAAAGCTGAGGTTCAACAGTGCAAAGTAAATTCCATAGCTCTCCTGCCCTACCCTGTTTTGCACCTCAGCATCGATGCCGAGAATGTAGAGGGGCTTCACCAACAGATTGAGCAGCAAAAGCAAGCCGAGGTTCGATAGAAATTTCTTTTGCATATAGCTTGACCCTTAGCTGCTTCCGCAAAAAACAAACAGCCGATCGTACCACAAAGGTGCAAACATTTTTGGGCTAAATGGCATGTAATTGCTGCTGAGGAGCACAGCATTGAGAAAAAAAGACATTTCGACCGAACCAACGATCCAAAAGCTCAACCGCGGTCAGAAGGGAGGCAAGCCTTTATGGCAGCCCAAAGTTGCAGCGCTGCCTGATCCCATGAAAACATGCTTGACCTGTCTAAACCCGCTTGCGAAAGGCGCTGCCTGAGCCCTGGTTCGGTCGATACCCGGCTCATGGCATCGGCAATTTCGGCAACACTGAACGGATTCACCAACAAAGCAGCATCCCCACCCACATCGGCAGTGGCGGTGGCATTGGCAGTGATGACGGGCGTACCACAGCGAAATGCCTCCACGATGGGTATACCGAATCCTTCAAAATAGCTCACGTAGGTACTGGCAAGGGCAGCACCTGTAATGAGCCTCAGCTCGTCGGGCTGCAACCTTCCGGTAAAAACCACATCATCCCTGTATTGCATATCACCATAAGCCTTTGCTATGGGAGGCGTCCACCACTTGCGCTCGCCCACAACCACCAGTTTCACCTGCTCCATGTCATTGATTTTGAACTGATCAAAAGCCTCAAACAAACGGGCAAGGTTTTTTCTTGGGTGCAGGGCCCCAACGAAAAGAAAGTAGGGACATCCCTCCGCGTATTGTGCACGTATCCGCGCTTTTTCATTTTCCGAAATGGGTGCAAATTCCTCGTTGACACCATTGTGCACTACGTCAATCTTTGAGATGTCTACGCCGTATTGATGGGCTATATCCTTTCGGGAAAAATCGCTCACCGTAGCGATGCGTAAAGCCTTACGGGCAAATTTCGGGAAGTAATGCCGGTAGTAAGCGCGCTGCAGCATGGGCAGATCCTCAGGGTAATGTTCAAAATTGAGGTCATGGATCACCGCAAGGGTGGGCACCTCCGTGCACAACGAAATATACCCATCGGGTGAGAGGAAGAGGTCGGCACCTATTTTGCGCAAAGCTGCCGGTACCGCCCACTCAAACCAGAGATAAAACAAAAACGGATGCCGCGCCTGCGGTTGAAGCACCATCGGATGTACATTGTCACCGAACAGAAAAGACGCATCCGGCTTGCGGTCGAAAAGGAAATACCACTGCACCTCGGGGTGGGCTGCCACCATACGCCTGAGCGTTTCGTAGGTAAACCAACCAATACCCTCAAGCTTGTTCTTGAGCAGCAAACGGGTATTGACGGCTATTTTCAGAGGCTTCGACTCGGGACGCACGTGCAGGCATGCATTTGTTTTGCAGCAGCGCAAATATCCAAAAAAAAGGATGCGCCGTGCGTCACCTTTCCCCTTACCTTCACACAGCCGCCTGAGGCGCACCGCTTACACTGCTACAGCCAAGGCCATACGAGGCCGGCTTGAATTTGAACAAGGGCCCTATGGGAATGTTAGCTCCTTTGACTTTCGCACAAAAAGGCGAAATTTGCCCGATGAGTAGTTTCAGCAGCAGCACCGAACTCGAACCCGATGACTTCTACCATACCGCAGAGGGTTATATTGTATTCACAGCCAAGTACCTGCTCAAGCGCGGCTACTGCTGCCAAAACGGCTGCAAGCATTGTCCTTATGGTTTCGACCGAAAAAAAGGCCGCTTTAGCAAATGAACCAAGCAAGCATGAACCACACCACCCAAAGCCCCGACACTGCCTTGCAAGCTTTTCAAAAAGCCATACGCCAAGGTATCCCCAGCGAACTTCCCCTGCCCAAGCCTTATCAATCAGCTGTAAACCATGCTCCCCGGCGAAAGGAAATACTTGGCCCCGATGAAAAAAAATTGGCCATTTCCAATGCCCTGAGGTACTTTCCGCCCAGGCATCATGCCACCCTGGCCCCTGAGTTTCGCTATGAGCTGGAGCATTATGGGCGTATATACATGTACCGCTTTCGTCCGGATTATGCCATGCATGCGCGGCCTATGGCCCAATATCCGGCACGCAGCAAGCAGGCAGCGGCCATTATGCTCATGATCCAGAACAACCTGGATCCGGCTGTGGCACAACACCCCCATGAGCTCATCACCTATGGAGGCAATGGGGCCGTTTTCCAAAACTGGGCCCAATACCTGCTCCCCATGCAATACCTCAGCGAAATGAGCGAAGAGCAAACCCTGGTGATGTACAGCGGCCACCCCATGGGCTTGTTTCCATCCAGCAAAAGCGCGCCACGTGTGGTGGTAACCAATGGCATGATGGTGCCGAACTATTCCAAACCCGATGATTGGGAGCGCTTCAACGCTTTGGGCGTAACCCAGTTTGGGCAAATGACCGCAGGAAGCTTTATGTATATTGGCCCACAAGGTATTGTGCATGGTACCGCCATTACCGTACTCAATGCAGGCCGCAAAATTTCCAAAAATGGTGAAAGCCTTGCCGGCAAATTGTTTGTAACCAGCGGCCTCGGTGGCATGAGCGGTGCACAACCCAAGGCGGGCAACATTGCCGGGTGCATCACCGTGTGCGCTGAGGTAAACCCAAAAGCCGCCCACACCCGACATAGTCAGGGATGGGTGGACGAAATCATCACAAACTTGCCCCACCTTGTGGCGCGTGTGAAGGCGGCCAAAGCTGCCAAAGAAGTGGTAAGCATTGCTTATTTGGGCAATGTGGTGGACGTGTGGGAAAAATTGCTTGCCGAAGAAATATTTATCGACCTCGGATCCGACCAAAGCTCACTGCACAACCCCTGGGCTGGCGGCTACTATCCCGTGGGGCTCAGCTTTGAGGAAAGCAACCGCCGCATGGCCGATGATCCCAATGCCTTCAAAGAGGCCGTACAATCATCGCTGCGCAGGCATGCGGCCGCTGTAAACGCCCACGCGGCACGCGGCACCTACTTCTTTGATTATGGCAACGCCTTCCTGCTGGAAGCCAGCCGTGCAGGGGCTGACATCATGGGCCCCGATGGTCTCCACTTCCGCTACCCCAGCTATGTGCAGGACATCCTCGGGCCATTGTGCTTTGATTATGGCTTTGGACCCTTCCGCTGGGTGTGTGGCAGTGGCAAGGCTGAGGACCTCCGCACCACCGACCGCCTCGCTGCAGAAGTGCTTGAAGATATGGCCAAAGATGCACCCGATGAAATCAGGCAACAAATGGAGGACAACCTCCACTGGATACGGCAGGCTGAAGCCAACAAACTGGTGGTGGGCTCACAGGCCCGTATCCTCTACGCCGATGCCGAAGGGCGTATGCGCATTGCCAAGGCTTTCAATGAAGCCATCGCCATGGGCGAAATAGGTCCGGTGATTCTAGGCCGCGACCACCACGACGTGTCGGGTACGGACAGCCCTTACCGGGAAACAAGCAACATCTACGATGGCTCTTCCTTCACCGCCGACATGGCCGTACAAAACTTCGTAGGCGATGCCTTTCGAGGGGCTACTTGGGTAAGCCTGCACAATGGTGGCGGTGTAGGCTGGGGTGAGGTGATCAACGGTGGCTTCGGCATGCTGCTCGATGGCACCCCACAAAGCGAAAAACGCCTTGAAAGCATGCTGCACTGGGATGTGAACAACGGCATAGCCCGCCGCAGTTGGGCGCGCAATGAAGGAGCGATTTTTGCCATCAAGCGCGCCATGGAAGCCGAGCCCAGGCTGAAGGTGACCCTCCCTAACCTCGTTGATCAGCGCCTGCTGGACGGCATGTGATTTTTTCGGAAGGGAACAAGGTGCCGCTTTGAGAGTGTTGCTGAAATTTTGCAATCAAGTAAAATTCTTTCGCAGTATATTTCGGGCAAAAAATCTATCTTTTGATCGCCCGACTGTTGCAAACGGTACTCTTGACACAGGCCGCGCTCTTGCTGGGAGTACACGGCCTATTGGCCCAGGAGGCCGATTCGATCAAAGTACTGCAAGACATTGAAATCGCAGAAAGCGATTCAGCTAAACAACGCGCGTATAACCGGGCAGCGACATATTTCATTTACAAAGACCTTGACCGCGCCTTGTCACTTGTGCACGCGGGCGAATCTATAGGACCCCAGGATGCTTCAATGTTTGGCCGTGCCGAATTGCGCAATACCCGCGGCATGATTCATGACCAACTCGGAAATTCGACCGAGGCATTTGCTGATATGCAGCAAGCCCTGGAATGGAGTGAGCTGCATCATTTTGCCTCGATTGAGGGGATGGTACACAACAACCTCGGCTTGTTTTTCTGGAAAGAAGGGAATTATGACAAGGCCTTGGAGCATTTTGACAAAGCCATGGGCCTGAATGAGGCCACAGGCGCACCTGATTTGGAATCCAAAGCCATACACCTCAACAACATCGGGCTGATTCATCAGGAATTGCAGCGCTACAACAAAGCCCTTGATTTTCACCGGGAGGCGCTGGAAATCAGGCGCTCGCTCGGACTCAAGGGGGAGGAGGCCATCTCGCTGGCCAATATGGGCTTGTGCCACCGCGGCAATGGCAATCTGGAATGGGCCGAAGATGCCTTCGTGAAAGCCATCGCCCTGGCCGACAGCTTGGGAAATACCCACCTCTATTTGGCTTTTCATGGCAATTTGGGCAATGTGTACTACACGCAAGGCAAATTGCATCAGGCCCTGGAGGCCTATTTGATTTCGCTCGGTGATGATGAGCGAATTGCGCAACATCCGAAAAGTTCATTTCACGCTTACAGCAACCTAGCAGCGGTCATGAATGCGTTGGAGAATCCCGCGAAGGCTCAGGATTATGGAGAGCAAGCGCTTAAAATCCTCGAAGCGCATCCGGGTTATTTGGCTTTTGCAGCGCCTATACTCAGAAGCATGGCGCAGTCGCACTTCATGCTGGGCGATATTGCGGGAGGCAATGACATGCTTGACCGCTATGCAGCAGCCAGGGACAGCATTTTCACTCAAAACCATGCCAACTCCCTGGCCCATATGGAGGTGAAATATGAGACTGCCAAGAAGGAGTATGATCTCAGCATGCAGGCTTCACAACTGTCTGAGCAGGAGGCGAAAATGCAACGCAATCTGATACTCACGATCGCACTTGGATTGATTGCTCTGCTTTCGGTGCTGCTGCTGCTGGCACTGATCAACCGCAACAAGCGCAAAGCACAACTCGCTGCGCGCGAAAGAGATTTATTGCTTAGGGAAACTGAAATGCAGGCAGAAATTCGCATGCAGGAAGAGGAAAGAAAACGCTTTGCTCGCGACCTGCACGATGGCATGGGGCAATTGATCTCTACACTCAAACTCACAGTGGCCCGACTGAAAGACCAGCATGGTGACCCCTACGCTGAGAAAATCGTGAAAGAAAGCGATGGCTTGCTGGATGATATGCATACCGAAATACGGAACATCGCATTCAACCTGATGCCTTCTACCCTGATCGAAGCCGGCTTGGGCGCTGGCATCCGCGAATTTGCCGAAAGGCTCAACCAAACGAATGGCATACAAATAGATACCGACCTGCACCTCCACGCAGCACTGGACGAAAAGGAAGAAATTGCGCTGTACCGCATTGTGCAGGAATGGGTAAACAACGTGGTCAAGTATGCCGACGCAAGCCATGTACTCATACAGGTGGTTGGCGATGCCCGGGAGCTGAGCATCGTCATTGAAGACAATGGGCAAGGTTTTGACACCAAAAAGCTTAGCAAAGGAAATGGCAACGGATGGCGCAACATATTGCTGCGCTGCAAGGGCATCAATGCAATCATCGATGTGGACAGTGTGGAAGGCAGGCCCGGAACCACCTTCGTATTGGAAATGCAGCTGATGGAGCAAAAAATTTTGGCAACCGAAAAAGAAGTGAACAGGGCGTAAACGCGGCATTCACACATGCAAAAAGAAAGTAAAATAAAAACTTATCTCGTTGACGACCACACCATGATGCTGCATGGAATCAAGGGCATATTGTCAACTGACCCAAAAATTGAACTGGTCGGATCTTCCTCCAATGCCGTGCAGGCACTCAGGGAAATGGCAGAGATCAAACCGGAACTTCTGATTACGGATTACCACATGCCCGAAATGAGCGGCTTAGAGTTGATTCGAGCGCTACGCAATACCTTGCCCGATCTCAAAATCATCGTGCTCAGCATGCACGAGGAGGCAGGGGTGATCAAATCGCTCTTGCGCGAAGGGGTAAAAGGATATGTACTCAAAACCGATACCCACAATGACTTGCTGGAAGCAGTGGCTGCTGTGAGGGCCGGCAATGTGTACCTCAGCAACAAGGTTAACGTCAAACTGCTTGAGATACTCAACAGCGAAACCGACACCCCCTTACTCACCCCAAGGGAGCACGAAATATTGCGGCTCATCGCCGAAGAACTCTCAAATAAGGAAATAGCCGAGCAGCTCTATATATCTGAACGCACTGTGGAGACCCACCGCAAGAATATTTTCAGAAAGACAAAAACCCAAAGCATCGTGGGGCTTATGAAGTTTGCCTACGGCGAGGGTTTGATTTAGAGATTGCCATGCGTGGCACATCAAAAAAGGGAACAAACACAGTGTTCATCCCCTTTCTTATCGATCTGGTTATTGATTGCTCAGTTGTTCCTGTACTACTTGTTGGTCAGTGCGTTAAAATTCTGGATACCCGCATCCAATACTTCCTCTACCACAGCTTTTGCAAAGCGCACATAGGCCTCATGATTGCACTCGGCAAAATGAGTAGCTTCGGCTGTTACATTCCCACTCGTCATTACTACCCTCGGATAGGCCGCATTGCTGAAGGACTCTCTGGCGGCAACGGTCATTTCCCTAAATTTCTTATCCGCAAATACTTCTTCGGCTGGGTAAACATGCTTTTTAAGACCGGTTTGAGAGATAAAGGTTGGGGCACTAATTTTCCATCCCGCCTGGAATTTCACCCCCGAAGGATATTCGATGGGAACAAACGATTTTAGATCCATTGTCATACTGGCGAGGTGATAGTCTACCTTGCCTTTCACAGCCGAAACATTGAGCAAGTTAGACTCTGTGATGTCAAGCTGAATGAATGGAAATACGAAATTTATATCCGCAATAAATACGTCACCAAGTTCCTTCGAAAGCTTTCCGGTGCCATCGGTGAAGGTGCCTTTTTCTTTGCCTTTTTTGGTTTCACGCTTTACAAAATATTCGTAACCCGTGGGAGTTACCATCACATGTCCAGCAAACTGTGACAGGGAAGGTTCTCCTCCTGACTTGCGGATGTATCCCGAATAGAATTCTGTGGTGGCGACCTCCTCAGGTGAAACGATTTCATAGCCCTGGCTCCTTAAGTCGGCCACAAATTTGGCGTAGGCATCATCCACAATTTTCTGAAAATCGGGAATATCAACTCCTTTGATTTGAACCCCCATACGCGTCTTGGTGGCAGAGGTAAATGTGGTTTGGCCGCCCAGGTTGCTCTTACTTCCGGCAGTTTGTGCGGTTGCTTCCTCAAATACTTCAAACAAGATTTTAAAGCTTTGAATGTACACCCGCTTGGGTGATTTCTGGCCTTGCTTGCCGTTGTTGAATTTTTCAATTCTGTAATTCTTCTCTTCCACGAGCTGGGCGGAGCCATCCGTCGATGCGAAAAAAATCAAAAGCAATGTGAGCAGTGAGAATCTTTTCATTGTGCTGATAGTAAATTGTTACAGCACGAAACTACGGGGGTATAATCACTTTGGAAATACCGTGGATTGCGGATTTTCATATCCGTAGCAGTACGGATGCAGGACAGGCGCAGTGGAATTTAACAGAAGCAGAGGCGATTCAAATGACGCTTTGGGTACGCAAGTGAGTGGTTTGGCTTTGTTAAAGTCTCATTTGGGGTCGAATGCGCCTTGGTCGTTTATATTGTTGCCCTGGAGTCAGCCTCCTCATAAGCAGTGTGAAATCTGCGTAAAAGGATTGACGTAGGGGAATGACAGCGTTATGGTAACGGTGATGACAGGTTTCAGGCTACAAGCTGCGCGGCGTGCGCAATACTGCTCCTCCTACTTTTTATGGGTGATGCGTGCTATGGAAGCCAGGGTTTGCTGGGCGATGTTACTCCACCTGAATCCATTCCGCACCTTTTCAATGGAGCGCATCCGCATGATGTCGAGGGCAGGACTGGGCAAATGCATCATTTCCGTAAGTGCTGCACGCAACTGTTTATTGCTGAGGGGCGCAATGAGCTTACCATTGTCCTCAGCTACCAGCTTGGATACGGCTCCCACATCGGTGGCAATCACCGCAAGTCCCCGGGCCATGGCTTCCAGAATTACGTTAGGCATGCCCTCTGAATGGCTGGGAGCCACAAGCACCTGACACTGATCAATGAGCGCGCGAAGTTTTTCCGGGTCGGTTACCTCGCCGTGGTAATGTGAATTCTGGACCTGTAATCTTTTTGCCTCAGGCAAGGGGCCAATCCAGTGAAGTTCGGCGCCTCCGCGCTCAATAAGGTCAGCGCAACGCAGCAACTCATCGATGCCCTTGCGGCGTTCGTTGCGGCCTATGAAGAGCAAGCGCCGCGGCCCAATTTGCGGAAGCGGAGCCGCTGCAATCCATGCATCATCGATGCCCGAGGGTATTTCAACGATGCGGCTGCGCTCCACACCCATTTGCGATATGATTTCAGTAATATCACCCCCGTACGAGAACACGGCCTGCGCATTGCGGCACATAAACACCACAGGCGGACGAAGCATAAACTGAATGAGCTTTTCCTTCAGGTCGCCGGTTTTTTGAAACATCTCGTAGCCGTGAAATTTCACCCCCACCGGCGCCGTATGTTCCCCTGACTTGCGGTGCTCCAGGAGGCACCATGCGGTATAGCCTTTGGCATACACAAAGTCGAATTTGATCCACTCCTCATTCAAGGCCTCATATACATTGCAGCTGTAGCGGTAACTCTGCCGCAGGTAGTGCCCTGGCAACCTGTTGCCTTTCGGGAAATGAAAGCCAAGCACGCGCAGCTTACCGGGCTCAGCACCAAGGGCAAGCGCTACCTCATCTTCGTCCGGCAGGTGTTGGCCATTGTACACACAGTGCACCAACGTAAGCTGCACCCCAAGCCCGAGCAAGTGCCGGGCCAGATGGTAGCTGTGGCGTTGCATACCCCCGGTTACATAAGGGGTGATGCCGTCGGTGAGCAATGCTATGTGCATAGGTCGATTACTTTTTTGGCGGAAGCCTCCCAGGTATGCCGGGTGAGAACACGGTGGTGCCATGCTTCGGCAAGGGCCAGCCGCAGGGATTCATCGCCCATAAGGGTGTACATGGCATGGGCTACAGCCTCATTATCAGGGCTCACAAGTATGCCAGTGGCATCATCCATCACATCGCGCACGGGGGCCACGTTGGGGGCAATCACAGGTTTTTTCAAAAGTCCGTATTCAAAAATTTTCACCGGCGATCCGTACCAATTGCTACGCGCCATGCAGCATACATCCATCAATTCGATGTAAATATACACATCGCGGTGGGGTACACTTCCGGTAAAAACTACATCGCCCAAGATTCCATGGCTGCGGGCAAGGGCTTTGAGCTCGGGAAGGGAGGCGCCATCGCCCACAATGAGCAATTTGGACTTTGGCGCCTTGGGCAATTTTGTGAAAGCTTCAATCAGCACATCCACACCGTGGTAGGGAAATATACTGCCTACGAAGCCAAAGATCAGGGCATCGCCCAGGCACAGTTGCTCCCGCAGTGCACGGAGGCGTTCAGCATTGTGGCTTACGCTGGTAGGATTCACAGCATTGGGTAGCACAAGCGTTTTACTGTCTGCCTCTTGCGCTATGCCCACGAAATAATCCTTGAGCGCAGAACTCACCGCTATGAGGTGCGCACTTTCAATGATGGTTTGCCTCAGGTTGGTACGCGCAGCATCGATCAGCAGGCTCCTTCCGGAAAAATAGCTCCGCTCCTCGGGATAGGGAGCGTTGATTTCAGCAATGTGGCGCACCTTGTGCCGCTTGGCCATGCGCAAACCGGAATTTTGCAAATAAGCAATGCGCTCATACACCACGTCGGGTTGAAATGCAGTGATGGCAGCATCGAGGTGGCGCTCCATGCTGCGGTCAAAGCGCAACAGGTTCAAGTCTTTGAGGCTTTCCCACACCAAGCCCGGCACCATGCTGCGCAGGCGGCGGAGGTACTTCATAAAGGGCCGCTTTTTTCCCCCAGCCGATTCAAACTTGGCCCGCTGATGCATGTCACCGGCTACCAGGGTTTTCACCTCCACACCGCTTTTGCGGAAAGCAGCCACCATTTCGCGCATGTGCGTGCCATAGCCCGTGCTGGCTTCCATGCTGAGATGGGGATGGGCTGAATAATAAAGGAGCTTCATCAGTAGCCTTGCTCAAAGTAGGTGTCGATGCGCTGCAACACGCGTTGGGTGGCGTGGCCATCCCAAAGGGCGGGTACTTTACCACGCTTGTAGCTGCCTTCGGCTATGGTATCGGCTGTTGCGGCTATGGAGTCCACGTTGAAATCGAGCAGGGTATTGCTTCCAATTTCTACCGTGACTGGCCGCTCGGTATTGGGTCTCAGGGTGAGGCAGGGCTTGCGCAGGTAGGTGCTTTCCTCCTGTATGCCACCGCTGTCGGTAAGCACAAAGGCGCTGCCGGCAATGAGTTTTTGAAAATCGAAATACCCTTGTGGGGGGCAAAACACCATGCCGGGCAAAGCATCGAAAGCCTTCCTGATGCCAAATTGTTCCATACGGGCTGCGGTGCGCGGGTGCACCGGAAATACCATGCGCCACTGCTCGCTCAATCGGGCAAAGACGTCGAGCACCAGCTCCAGTCCTTCGCGGTGGTCCACATTGCTGGGGCGGTGCAAAGTCGCCAGCACGTAGCTGCCTTCTTGCAAGCCAAGGTCAGCCTGCACGGTTGATTGGGCAATCTGCGGCCCATAGGCCACAAGGGTATCAATCATGGTGTTGCCTACGAAGGCTAGACCCTGCTCAGGCGCTCCCTCAGCACGGAGGTTGGCCAATCCACTGTCTTCGGTAATGAAGTGCAGGGTGCTGAGCAGGTCGGCTACTCGGCGGTTGTGCTCCTCAGGCATGCCGGTGTCGCGGCTGCGCAGGCCACTCTCGAGGTGGGCCAGGGGTATGCCGCATTTGTTGGCAGCTATGGCCCCGGCCAGGGTGCTGTTCACATCGCCTACCACCATCACAAGGTCGGGGCGCTCAGCTGCAAATTGTTGCGCAAGGCGCTCTATGCAGAGGGCCACCTGTACCGCAGGGCTACCGGCGCCTACGTTGAGAAAAACATCGGGTGCCAAACCAAATTGCTGAAAAAACACTTCGGCCATTTGGCTGTCATAGTGCTGCCCGGTATGGATAAGCTTGAGCGATAGCCGCGGAAACTGTGCCTGCGCCACCTTTCTGAACTGCGTTACCTTGATGAAATTAGGCCGTGTGCCTATCACTATATGCACTTTAAGCGCCTTGCCTTGTGTCATGCCTTGCTGCGTCGTGTGGTGATGCGTTGTACAAAATCCGAACACACCGCAGTGCAGCTGTAAGGGCTGAGCAAATGGGGCGCTATTCGGGCTTCGAGGGCCAAAAGTACCATTTCCTCCCAATTGCTGAGGAGCAAATCGGGTGGAGCATAGTGGCCCAACCCCTTGCTGCCAATGTAGGCCGAGAGCTCCCCCGGTGCCCCAGTGGCGAGGATAGGCATACCGGCCGCGGCATATTCGAACACTTTGGTAGGCATGCCGTCGCGGGCTTTGTCGGGGATGGGGAAAAGCCAAAGGTCTGAGCGCTTCGCAGCTTCGAAGAACTGTGGACCGGGAAGCGGGGCATGGAGCGCAAAGCCCTTTCCGGTAAACGGGCGCAGGAAGTCCTCCTCATCATCGCTGTAGAAGTGAAAATGGGCCCTGCCCTCGTGGGCCAGCTGCTGCAAAATGGGCAGGAGTGGAAGCATTTCCTTGTAAATGGTGCCTCCATAAACCAAAGTAGGCGGCTGGGCAGGATTGGCTGCCAATGCTTTGGGCTGCCCCACATCATCAGGATCATAGCCATGCGGAAGGTGGAAGTACTTATGGGAAAATGCGGGATGAACTTGCTCCCAGTATTGAAGCAGCGATGGCCACGGAGTACATACAAGGTCGAAGCTTTGCAGCACCTCCTCTTCGGCTTTATGCTCAAAAGCACGGCGCGCTCCTTTGAGCAAGTGGTACCCGTAGTGCTGACCTGCATTCCATGGATCGCGAAAATCAGCAATAAAGGGCAAATCCGAAAAATTTGGCTTGAGGGCGGCGGCATGGTGCAGGAGCATAAATGGCGCACCTGATACCACAAGGACATCGGGCCCGAAATCGCGGATGCATTTTGCAAGTGCTTCCTGAAATGACTCCCGGTCAAAAATGGCCCTGTCATAAGGATTGCCGGGCTTCTGGAGGCGGGTGCTTGCAAGCGCCAGGCGATAGGCTATTTTTTGCGGAAAGCTGCGAGGGTTCCCCTCTAGGGCAGCAGGGTAGTGGTGGTGGTAATGGTGTTGGGCAATGCCATGCACATCGACCATCCATGGACTGCTTCCGGGGGGCAGGTTGGCGCTGAGCACAGAAACCTCTGCCCCCGCACGGGTCAGGTACTTGGCCATTTTGGCCCAGCGCCGTGCCCCAATGCCTTCATGCGGCGGGAAGCGCTGCACAGCAATGAGCACGCGCAACGCCTCAGCTGCCATGGCCCTCCATGCGCAAGCGGGCCGCAACACGCTCCAGCACAGCACTCGTGCTATAACCGTGGCTGCGGTCTATGTAATGGATGTGTGGAATGGCCTCGGGAGCAGTAATGGGCTTGCCGCGGTAATCTTCGCCGAGAAAGCGCACACCATAGCCTCCGGTCGACATCAGTTCGGTAAGCTCAGCTTCACTTTCGTAAAAAATAACCTCGTCCACGAAGCGCACAGAGCGCAGCACCATAGCCCGCTCCTCCGCACTAAAAAAAGGGGGGCGCTTGTTGGGATTGATGCGCTCATCAAAGCTGCTGCCCCGGTTGATGGCGATGCTGAGGTGATCGCAATGCCGGCGGCACTCCTCCAGCATCAGCACGTGGCCGGGATGGTACAGGTCGAATACACCGCATGCAAATCCGCGCACCATGGGCTCAATTGTAAAGCAGGCCTATGCCATAATGGCCCTGATCCCAGCTGTTCACGAATTCTTTGTGCGTATAGCCTTGCTTTACTTCGTGCCAAAATTGGTCCACTTTGCAGGCCGAGCCGCGGTGTTCCACAATGTCGTGAAATGCGATTATTCCACCTTTGCGCACCATGGGTGCATACATTTCATAATCTTGCTTTACCCCTTCATAGGTATGGTCACCGTCAATAAAAAGGAAGTCGAGCTGCTTTTCACCGAAAAAAAGTTGGGTATCCCTCAAAGTCTTCTCCTGATGCGAGTCAGCGCGGAGCAATTGCAGATTTTGCTTGGGTTTGGCAAAACTTTGATAGAGTTCGGTTTTCCATTCGGGATAACCACCCCCGAAGGGGCCCTCCGGCAGGTCGATGCTCATCAAGTTCGCTTTGTGGTGGGCGAGGCGGCACAGCAGGAAGAGTGTGCCTCCATTGGCTGTGCCTATTTCGAGGGCATTTTTCGGCTTCAGGTCGCTGAGTGCCTGCACGAGGCCGCTGAGCTCTTCGCGAAATTGCCACGGGGTAATCAGGGAGCCTGCATCAGCATACAGGAAGTTCAGCAAATCATCAGCTGTCGCATCCTCTTCAATTGCTTGAATGTCGCGTTGCAGTCGGTTGAAGGCCAGCTTGAGCCGGAATTTTGTCAGCATATGCTCTCATGAGTTTAAAACGGCGTGAAGGTAAAGATCGAGTTGCTCTTGCGGCTCCCAGCCAAGCAGCTGCCTGGCCTTGTCCACATTGGCATAGGTGATGGCTGCTTCACCTTCGCGTTTGGGGATGAAGGTAATGTTTTCTGAAATTTTGCGTGCCAGCTCCAAAATACTCAGGGTGCCCGAGTGGCCTATGTTGAAGGCGGTATTGAGCTTCGCGGGGTGCACAGCGGCCATATAATTGGCGCGTGCAAGGTCGCGCACATGCACAAAATCGCGCTGTTGAAGCCCATCGCCAGTCACTTGCAGCGGCAAGCCTTCCTTGTGTTGGTTCAGGAATATGCCGATTACGCTGCTGTAGGCATTGAAGCGGTTTTCGGGATTGAAACTGCGCGGACCGTAGGGGTTGAAGTAGCGCAGGTGCACATAATCAAGGGGGTACCGGGTTTCGAGCAAGCTGAAGTATTTTTCGGTTTCGTACTTCTGAAATGCATAGGGGCTGAGGCAATCCACAGGCTCATCCTCGGGGGTGGGTATTTGGCTGGGGGTGCCGTATATGGCGCTCGATGAGCTGTTCACGAGGCGCGGATAGTGCCCCTCTTTGACCATGAGCTCCAGCAGGTGCATGGATGCCATCAAATTTTCACGGATGTGCTCATTGACCAGCTCAAAACTTGGCTGTATACGGGGCAAAGCTGCCAGGTGAAACACCACCTCGTAAGGTTTCAGGCTTTCAAGGCCAAAGAGGCTTGCTTCCGCAAATGTGAAGCGCTTATGGCCCAGGTGCTGCTCCACATTGGCGCGGCGTCCGGTGCTCAGGTTGTCTATTCCTGTGATGCGCCAGTCGGTGTTGTCCATCAGGTAATCGAGCAGATTGCTGCCTATAAAACCTGCCACTCCGGTAATAAGAACGTGCTTGCTCATACAATTTCGTCGAGTATGGCGTGGAGGATTACCTGGTGAAAAGTTTCCACGATACCATAATTCTCAACGGGGGTTTGGAAATTAATTGCTCCTTTGGCCGAAAGGCGGTTGTTGGCCCTAAAACCACTCAGCGTGATGAGGGTACCTCCCAGTGCCAGGTGTGCATCCACGGCATTGAGAATATTGGGCGACTCACCTGAGCTGCTGATGGCTACGAGTACATCGCCCGGCTGATAGTTGAAGCGGATCCACGCTGCGAGGGCATTTTCGTAGCCATAATCATTGGCAAAGCAGGTGATGAGGGCCGCATCAGTAAAGCTTAGGGTTTGCTTTCCAGCCATTTTCATATAGTCTTCCATCATGTGGCTGCATATGGCGTTGGAGCCACCATTGCCAATAAAGATTACCCTTTTGGTAAGGGCAATCATGGCTGCGGCGTCTTGTATCCCTTTGCGGATGGCGCTGTCGGCGAAGAATTGGTCAAAGGCTGCTTTATACGAATCGAGTTGCATGCTTGCGCAATTTATCGGGGGTTACAGCTTGCTCATTGCACAGCCAGGTACAGGAGAGGCTGGCGGCGAGGGCTGGTATGCGCATCAAGTGTTCCACGGGTCCTTCACCCATTTCGGCCACCAAGCATGCAAAGGCATAGAAGGTATCGCCTGCACCTATGGTATCCACCACCTCGGCTTTGAACATGGGCTGATGTACATAATCACTGCCATTAAAATACACTGAGCCCTTGCGGCCCAAAGTGAGGAAGAGCTGCTCGGCGCCAATTTCATAGTTATACAACTCCTTCACTGCATCATGGCTGGCAAAGTCGGTTTTGTGGTTGAGCTGAAGAGATGCCTCCCTCAGATCGAGGCACACGCTTTTTTTAGCGTAGGCCTTCCATTTGCTCATGCGGTTGTAGCCAAAGTTGTTGCTGTTGGTTTGGGTCATGAAGTGAAACTTGCCATTCACCTCGAGCCCATCGCAAAATCCATGGCCGAAATCGGCCACAATCACCACATCATACTGGCTCGGGTCAATTTGGATCTGGCCAAAATGATCGGTATCGAAACGGTTTATTTCGACGTGCTTCTTTTGATCGTCCCGGTCAATAAGGCGTGTTTTCACAATTTCGCGCTGGGTATTGCTCACGAGGTCTACCTTTTTGGCGAAAGCCTCAAGGTGCCCGGCAATGGCTGCCGCTCCACCGAGCTGCTCGGTGCGGTCTATGCCGTTGGGGGCATAGCGAAATACAGGGCAAAAACTTTTCATGCTTTGGCCTTCGTACTTCACTTCTACAAATTCATCGATGATGGTTTCGCCAATCACGCATACGCGCAGGCTGGCAGCCTTGGCTATGAAAGCTTCGACCTGTGCTTGCAAGCCCCTCATCGTACCGGGCGCATTTTGTTGAGAAATCGACTCACAAACGATTTTTGCGGAAGCTCCCACTCCCGGAGGGCACCTTCGCGCTCCGTCCAGAGTTGCTTTAGTGCGGGATGCAGCTGCTCATCCTCAAAGGGAAATGGGCTCTTCCAACTGCCAAAACGCTGGAGATAAAAAGGAAAGGTCTGTTCAAAATCATCATCGCCTCCGCTGCTGCGCGAGCGGGGGCTCAAGATGCGCAAATAAAGGGGTGCGTCGGTCTCGGTGAGGGCAGTGCGCTTGTCGGCATAGTAGAGGTGCCAAGCCTGGCTGTGGTCACAGGCGAAGAGGAAATTTTTGTCGGCTGCGAGCCGTGAGCCGCCGCGGGTGGGCACCATGGTGAGGGCATGCTCCATGCGGTGTACAGCAGTATTGGCTATCCATGGGCGCTTTTGTGCGCTGCACCTGCCACTGCTCAGGTCGTAAAACCAGTGTACGGGGTCGTAGAGGCAATCAAAGTCGGATGAAGCCATGGCATCGAACACAGCGGGATTGATCAGGTCGTCGTCATCGAGCCGCACGAGGTATCGCGCAAGTGCGGGTTGCTGCTGCAATGCGAAGCCGGCCTCAAAGAGCTTGTCCTCCTTGGTGTATCCACCGGTTTTCACCACTTCAAAATCTGGATCATCCACCTCCGATTCACTGAGCAGCCACACCCGCTTGCTGGCGTTGAGCTTGCTGATTTGCGCAAAGCAAAGTTGGCGCAAAGCCTTGCGCATGTCGCTGCTCGATTTATCGGGCGTGAGGGGAATAAGGAAGAGGTAGTCTGTTATCATCGACGCTGAAGTGCCGCTGCAAAGTTCACAATTTCGGGCAAATTAAAGGCATAGTTCAGTGGCTTCTGATCAAGGTTTGCGCGAAAGCGCAAGGTATCAATGAGGCCCTTAATAGGGGGTTGTCCATTGAAAATGAGTAACACAGGCGCATCCACATAGGCCCCAAGGTGTACGGCTCCGCTGTGCGGGGTTATGATAAGTTGTGCTTGGGCACAATGGAGCAGGGTATCGGCATTGCTGGATGATACGCACCACTGCACCTTGCCCGCGGCCGCTACATCAGCGCTGAGCGAGGGATGACCTACGAGCTTTACTTGGTCAAAATAAGGGGTGAGTGCCTGGGCCAATCCGGCATAATTCCATGGGCCGCCATTGTTGGGTGTGGTTGCAGCACCCTTGCTCCTCGGGAAAATCACAACACTGTTGGTTTTTCCGGAAGGGGCATATAGCTTACTGATGTCATAGCGGTGCTGCTTGCCCTCCAGCTGCCAGTTGCGAAAGGCCCACCAGTACAGTTCCGCCTGGTCGATGTCGAGGAAGGGCAGCTTTGACTGAAATGCCTTTTGGCGAAAAGCCTCAATAGCACCCTGCACATCGGCGGGAGGCAAGGTTTCATTGGCACTGGGCTTTGCTTCTGCAAAAAAATCGCGCAGCGGATACCATTGGTGTACCATATCATGGCCTGCCTCATCGCGCAAAAATGGGCCATGCATCTCCATACCGCAATAGTGTATGGCTACGCCTTGCATGTGCAAGTGCGAGAGAAAAGGCAAGTTATGCAGCAAAAAATGACCAAACTCACCCTTAAACGGACCATAAAAGCAAGCCTTTTTTGCAAGGGCTTCATGATAAAAGCGGTCGAGTGCGGCATAGTGGCGCTTCATGGCTGCCTTGAACATCAACTTGCCGCGCCAGTGCATATTGCGCATGGCGTAGGCAGGAGTGGTGGCATGGTGCGGAACCACATACATGCGTTCGCGTTCACCGAGTTTGAGCGATGCGAACAACATATCGGTTTCGTCAAGGATATCAGTTTGGAATGGTGGCTTAGCCATGTACCTATATTGGCGCAAAGTTAAGACTATGTTTGTTGGACCAAAACAAACATTGGTGAATGAGTCTTGGCTTTAAAAATAGCCACAAAATGCTTTTTGCGTAGCATATATTTGTGAATTTAAACTATATAGCTACCAATTTATGCTAAGGTACAAATTTACACTAAGTCATGGCTTATTCAAGGTCAATCTGCTAACTTTGCCGCCTGCTATTGAACTTTAAAGAATTTTCTATTGACATCACTTACCGCTCACATTACGGAAATCAAGTTAAACCCGAACGTATCCGTAGACTGTGTAATTTTTGGATTTGACGGTGAACGGCTCAAAGTACTCCTTATAGACCGCGGCCAAATCATATCCAAAGACCGACACGAAAAAGTATATGCCCTTCCGGGAAACCTCATTCGCGAAGACGAAAACCTCGACGAGGCAGCAAAGCGTGTACTTTATGAGCTTACAGGCCTGAGCAATATATTCCTGGAACAATTTGGTTCATTCGGTGATCCCAACCGCTTGACAAAGGAGCACGATTTGGAATGGCTCAAAAGCATTCGGGCACAACCTGATGCGCGCGTAATCACGGTAGCTTACTACTCCTTGATACGCGCCGATCAGTACGAGCTCCACGCAAGCAGCTTCGCCGAAGAAGCTTTTTGGCATGACATTGAAAACTTGCCTTCCCTTGGTTTTGACCACAGAGAAATCATTGAAAATGCACTCAAAGAGCTCAAGTTCAAAAGCAAATACCAACCACTGGGCTTTGAACTGCTCCCTGAAAAATTTACACTGGGTCAGCTCCAAAAGCTCTATGAAGCCATTCTGGGAACTGACCTCGACAAGCGCAACTTTCGGCGCAAGATTATCAAAATGAGCTTTTTATCTCCACTCAAGGAGAAACAAATCGGGGTACCCCACAAGCCTGCCCGCTACTTTATGTTCGATAAAGACAAGTATCAGAACTACAAAAGCAACGATTTCTACTTTACCTTGTAGACCGCACTTCGCATGGAGGTCTGGCCTCCGAAAATACCTATTCGAACATGGTGCAAGGCGATAAGCATTGCTCAGTGCCGTTGTGAGATTCCTCCACATGTCTGCCTCACATCCTTAGGCCATACACACTTGTGAACAGGTGCCATGCGATCTCTACTCAAGACACGAACTGCAGGTATCCCGCAAAGAAAAACTGACAATTATCAGTTTCAGTCTTGACTTACGTCATTCTCTTCGCTCGGCGTAGTACAGACCTTAGCAGCTTCAAAGCTCAAGCCTGTCATGAACGACAAGAAAATTCTGGCCATCCTCACACCCGAAACGGATGACGCGGTGATCAGCACCTTCATCACCTCCTACGCCCGTGGCAAAAATATAGATGTAACGCTGTGTACCGTGCGTGATGATGTCCACATGCAGACGGATGCCATTGCCCACCGGCGCGTGGCTGGAGGCGTGAGGCAGGCGGTAACCCTTACCTGCACCCGCCAGCATATTCCCCTCAGGATTGCCGAACTGCACGCCGATGCCACTACCGCCATGCGCAAGCGCGCAGCCTTTGCCGATCTTGTTCTGGTTGACAAAGATGTGCTACGTACGCTTGCCCTCCGCGATGAATTGCCTCAAAACTCCGCCGCTATTGTGGCACTTCCTAAGGAATTCAATGCCTTCAGCAACATCATCCTGCTTTTTGACGGATCAGACACCGCGCTGCGGGGCATCAAAGAATTTTTTCAGGCGTTCTCCAGCTATACACGTCATCTCGATGTGACCCTCCTGCGCATTGAAGTGCCCAACTATGAGTTTGACCGCGACAAAGAAGTGATGCTCGTGGAATACCTGCGACAGTACAGTGAAAATATAGGCGTACTCAACGTGCAGCCTCCACTCAGCGACCGCCATCTGCGCGCCATTCCTCAAAGCACTGCACCTATCGCAATTGGCACCTTGGAGTACCTCATCGGTCAGCACGGTGACAACACAGAGTTCAAACCTTTTTACGACAACCACAGCACGCTCTTCATACCGGCTACCAATTCATGAGCAGAGCCGCCACTCCAGCACCTTTACAGGAAAAAACGCAAGAAGACAAATGCTACCACTGTGGTGATCAATGCACCCCGGGTGAAATCAGCCTTCATGACCATTCCTTCTGCTGCAGTGGATGCCGCAGCGTGTACGAGTTGCTCAGCTCCTGCGGCATGGATGGCTACTACCGCTATGCCGATACACCCGGCATAAAGCAACTCAAAGCCCCAAAAAAAGAAGCGTACGCATACCTCGATGCCGTTACCATACAGGACAAAATACTCGATTTCAAAAGTGATGACCTGCACAAGGTGCGCTTCCGTGTGCCAGCCATGCACTGCGCCAGTTGTATATGGCTCCTTGAAAATTTTCAGAAACTTGTACCCGGAGTACTCACTTCGCGCGTGAACTTTGTAAAGCGCGAAGCCCAGTTCAGCTATGATCCGCACACGCTCGGACTCCGCCACCTTGTAGAGCAAATGGCCGCCATAGGCTATCCACCTGAGATACAGACTACGGAAGCAGATAGCAAGAAGGGCTCCTCAAGCTCAAGGCGCATTGTGTATCAAATTGGTGTAGCGGGGTTTTGCTTTGGCAACATCATGCTGCTCAGCCTGCCCGAGTACCTGCATGGCGGCAGCGCACCCGATGCGCAATACCGCTTCTTCTTCGGCCTTGTGAACCTCTTTTTGAGCCTCCCCGTACTGCTGTTTTCCTCACAAGACTACCTGCTCAGTGCATGGAGGGCCGTGAACCGCAAGCAGGTGAATCTCGACGTGCCCATCAGCCTCGGCATCCTTGCCCTTTGGCTGCGCAGCACCTACGAAATTCTCGTGTTGGGCGGGGGCGGATACATGGATAGCCTCGCTGCCCTGCTTTTTTTCTTGCTCATTGGCAAGTGGTTTCAACAGAAAACCTATGACAGCCTCAGCTTCGAACGCGACTACAAGAGCTACTTCCCCATTTCTGTGCAGCGCCTTAGGGCAAATGGGGAAGCACCTTGCAGAATCGAGAAGCTTGTGCCTGGCGACCTTTTTCGCGTGCGCAGCGGCGAGCTCATTCCCTCCGATGCCATCATCACCGAAGGTGAAGGGGCCATCGATTACAGCTTCGTAACCGGCGAGGCTGTGCCTGTGCAGGTGCATTGTGGTGAAAAGGTATTCGCCGGCGGACGCCAAACTGGTGCTTCGCTCACCCTGGAAGCCCTCAAGGCTGTGAACCAAAGCTACCTTACCAGCCTGTGGAACGAGGAGGACGGCCAAAAAGAGGTGCACCGCCTCGAAGCCTTTGCCGACCGTGTGGGCCGCAGGTTTACTTATGCAGTGCTCGTCATTGCCGCGGCCACCCTTACTTACTGGTTGCTGCATGATGCCCCGGTGGCATGGAATGCTGTGAGCGCAGTGCTCATCATTGCTTGCCCTTGCGCGCTGGCCCTGAGTTTCCCCTTCGCATTTGGATCGGCGGTGCGCTACCTCGGCAGGAAGGGATTGTACCTCAAGAATGGCCATGCCCTCGGCAAGATGGCCGAAGTAAACCACATCGTATTTGACAAAACCGGCACCCTCACCCACGGCGACAGTGCTGCGGTACGATGGCAAGGCGCCGAACTCAGCCCCGAGCAACTCAATGCCGTGCAGGCCATGGTGGCCCAATCGGCCCACCCCCTGAGCCGACACCTGCTGCGCCACCTCGGTAGCATGCACCGCAAGGCCAGCCCCAACATCGCGCTCAGCGCCTATGCGGAGCATACCGGAGGCGGTATAGCAGCCAACTTTGGTGAAAAACGATACCGCCTTGGCTCAGCCATTTTTGCGGAAGCGCCCCCTGAAAAAACTGAACCAAACAGCACCGAAGTGCACCTGAGCGCCGAAGGAACATACCTCGGCAAGTGGGCCATTGACAAATCGCTGCGCCCCGGTATTGAGGTGCTTATAGCCTCACTGCGCAAGCAAGGCCACCACCTCTCCCTGCTCAGCGGCGACAATGAGGCCGCACGGCCTGCCATGGAAGCCCTTTTCGGGGCAAAAGCACCACTTCATTTCCGGCAGTCGCCCCACGACAAGAAGGCCTACCTCGCCAATTTGCGTACGCAGGGGCATGTGAGTGCGATGATCGGCGATGGCCTCAACGACGCCGGCGCCCTCAGCGAGAGTGATCTCGGCATCTCCGTAGCCGACGATGTATTCCGCTTTACCCCCGCAAGCGATGCCATCCTCGATGCCCAACGCTTTGATGGATTGGGGAATTACTTTGGCTTTGCAAAAGGAGTACTGAATGTGGTAAAAGCCAGTTTTGTGCTGAGCTTTTTGTACAATGGAATAGGCCTCTTTTTTGCCGTACAGGGCCTGCTCGAACCCGTGATTGCGGCAATACTGATGCCATTGAGCTCTATTACGGTGGTGGGATTTGTGACTGCGGGCAGCTGGTGGATGAACCGAACAACGCTTGGAATGACGAATGTGGAATGACGAGTGACGAATGTGGAATGACGAATGTGGAATGACGAATGTGGAAGGTGAATGTGGAGTGACGAATATGGAGTGACGAATGTGGAATGACGAATGTGGAATGTGGAATGACGAATGTGGAAGGTGAATGTGGAGTGACGAATATGGAGTGACGAATGTGGAA
>DAIOTP010000002.1:0-14945 GCA_036751905.1 Cryomorphaceae bacterium | reverse complement strand
TGACGAATGTGGAAGGTGAATGTGGAGTGACGAATATGGAGTGACGAATGTGGAATGACGAATGTGGAATGTGGAGTGACGAATATGGAGTGACGAATGTGGAATGACGAATGAAGAGAAGCGGGGGTCGCTAGCAAATGAATATCAATTCTTTGCGATTCTTTTGCGGGTGGTCTTGATAGATGCAACGGTGATGGCGAGGATTTCGTTCACTTCCTTCTTGAGCGCATACAGCTCTGAAGCTGGCAGGAGTTCGCTTTCTTCGATGATCTCCAACCAAAACAAGGTTTCATCGGCTTCCTCTTCTACGATTTTCATTTTATAGATGAAATCGGCGGGTGATTTGGCCCTGCAAGCTGCGCGGTAATTAGCCCCCACCGAGGTGCAGGAGCGAACGATCTGCTTGGCTATAGCCCAAGCTGAAGGCTTATTTGGAAGTTTGTCAATGAGCCGGATTGTTTCCAGCCCTATCCTTTTCGTGCGGTATTTAAGTTGCTCGCTCATCAGCACATAAAGCTAGCAAATAAACCACATATCCCGAAACAGACGTAATTCATATTCAGTGCGCTTCTTCGTAAGGTAGATTGATGTATTCATGCCTCAGAGGAATAAGGTATCTCCATTACACTCAAAGCTGCCATCAACAGCCCATTCGTCATTCCACATTCGTCATTCGTCATTTCCAAAACCTGATAAAAATCATATTTCATCCTGACGCGCATCATGTGAAGCACATGCCCATAGCTGCACCTTTGCCAACGATAATTAACATTAAGACCGAACTTACTCCATGGAAGCACTTTTTCTCCTCATCGCCATCAGCCTTCTGGTTGCTTTGGGATTTTTGGGCGCTTTCATCTGGGCTGTGCGCTCCAGGCAATATGAAGACGACTTTACCCCCTCCGTACGGATGCTATTTGGCACCGACCCGGAATGTGACAATGTAACTCCTGATTCCACTACCGCCAAACAACGTAAACATGAAGATTGAGAAGTTTTATTACGACAACCAGATCGTAAAGTACTTTGCCTATGCCACCACACTATGGGGTGTGGTTGGTATGCTCGTAGGGCTGCTTGCTGCTTTCCAATTTATTTTTCCCTCGCTCAACTTAGGCATACCCTATACCAGCTTCGGGCGTATCAGACCCCTGCACACCAATGCGGTGATTTTTGCCTTTGTGGGCAATGGTATCTTCATGGGCGTTTACTATTCGCTTCAACGCTTGTTGAAAACCCGGATGTGGAGTGACACCCTGTCACGGATTAATTTCTGGGGCTGGCAGCTCATCATTGTATCAGCAGCCATTACCCTCCCCCTCGGTTTTACGCAAAGTAAGGAGTACGCCGAGCTCGAATGGCCTATCGACATTGCCATCGCTATCATTTGGGTGGTATTTGGCCTCAACATGATGATGACCATCATCAAGCGGCGTGAGCGCCACCTGTACGTGGCCATCTGGTTTTACATTGCCACTTTCGTGACAGTGGCTGTACTGCACATTGTCAACTCATTCGCCCTACCCATAGGCTTTATGAAATCGTACAGCTGGTACGCTGGCGTACAAGATGCATTGGTGCAATGGTGGTATGGACACAATGCGGTGGCCTTCTTCCTCACTACGCCGTACCTCGGGTTGATGTACTACTTCATTCCCAAAGCGGCCAACAGGCCGGTGTATTCCTACCGCCTTTCGATCATCCACTTCTGGGCCTTGATATTCCTGTACATATGGGCCGGCCCGCACCACTTGCTCTACACCTCCCTGCCCGATTGGGCACAAAGCCTGGGTACAGTATTCTCCATCATGCTCATTGCTCCAAGCTGGGGTGGTATGCTCAATGGACTCCTCACCCTGCGCGGAGCGTGGGACAAGGTGCGCGAGAGCCCCACGTTGAAATTCATGGTGGTGGCCGTTACGGCTTACGGTATGAGCACCTTCGAGGGGCCCATGCTCTCCATCAAAAGCCTCAACGCCATAAGCCACTATACCGACTGGACCATAGCCCACGTGCACATTGGCGCCCTCGGGTGGAATGGTTTCCTCACTTTTGGAATGCTTTACTTCCTGATGCCCAAACTTTTCAGTACCAAACTGTACAGCCTTAAGTTGGCCAATGTACACTTCTGGCTCGGCACCCTGGGTATAGCTTTTTACGCCATTCCGCTGTACTGGGCCGCCATCACCCAGTGGGCCATGTGGCGACAATTCAGCCCCGACGGCTTCCTGGTGTATCCCAACTTCCTGGAAACGGTAACCCAAATCCTGCCCATGTACGGCCTGCGCGCCATCGGCGGCACGCTTTACCTCATTGGGGTGTTCGTCATGGTGTACAACATTGTGAAAACGGTGAAAGCCGGCACCTTCATCAAGGACGAAGCGGCTGAAGCACCTGCACTTGAAGGCGCTTACCACAGCAACCACAAAGAGCACTGGCACCGCCCGGTAGAGCGCAAGCCTATGGTACTTTTGGTACTCTCACTCGTGGTCATCCTCATTGGCGGTATCGTGGAGATGGTACCCACCTTCCTGGTAAAATCCAACGTACCCACCATAGCCAGCGTAAAACCCTACACTCCACTCGAGCTGCATGGACGCGATGTGTACATCAGCGAAGGATGCTACAACTGCCACAGCCAGATGGTGCGGCCGTTCAGACACGAAACCGAACGCTATGGAGAGTACTCCAAGTCGGGCGAATTTGTGTACGACCACCCCTTCCTGTGGGGATCTAAGCGCACCGGGCCCGACCTGCACCGCGTGGGTGGCAAATACCCTGACAGCTGGCACTACAACCACTTTATTGAGCCTGAACGTATGGCCCCCGGATCTATCATGCCAGTGTACAAATGGTTCGCTAAAACGGCCATAGACACTTCCACCACTGTGGCCAAAATCAATGCCATGCGTACCCTGGGCGTACCTTATGAAGAAGGCTATGAATTCCTTGCCAATGCCGATGTGGTAACCCAGCAACAACAGATTGTCGAAAGCCTTGCCAAAGACGGAATCACAGCCGAACCCAATACCGAAATGATTGCCATCATTGCGTACCTGCAGCGCCTTGGTACCGACATCAAGATGCAAAACGCCAGCGCTGAAAACTAAGTAGCCATGCTGAAATTCATCAAACACAATATGGAAACAATCATCGGGATAGAAATCTTCCCGCTGATTGCCTTCCTTATCTTTTTCGGCTTCTTCACCGGCCTGCTGCTCTTCGTATGGAAGATGAGCAAAAGCCATGTAGAAGCCATGGGCCAACTGCCCCTCGAAAACGACGACTGCCCTTTTCCTACTACTCCTACCTTATCAACGCCAGAAAGCCATGAGAAACGCTAAAATCCTATCCGCTTTGGTATTGAGCTTTGCCTCAGCCCCTCTCCTTGCACAAAATACCGGTGGCAGCACTGCCGGCATTGACCTGTTTCAAGGACCCAATTTCGCATTGGCGCTCTTGGCCATAGCACAAATTATAGCCATTGTAGCGGCTGTCGGAATTCTGCGCAGCCTCACTTCCAATTCAGGATACTTCGCCAAGCTCCGCAAGCTGGCCAATGAACAAAGTGTGAAAGCAATACCCATCATTGTGGTGGCTGGCATGGCTTCACCGCTTATGGCGCAAAGTGCTGAGGTGCCCACCTACCCTGAATGGCTTCGCGACTCCAACACCGTGATGCTCCTGGCCTTGAATGCCCTGCTCTTGTTTGCCTTTATTTGGGTGATCACAGTGATACGCCGCACCATAGCCATGCTTATGCCTCCCATAGCCCAAACTGCCCTCGAAGCGGAAGTAGCTGAAGTGAAGGAAGAAAGCAAAATCATGGCCGCCCTCACTGATGCAGTTCCTGTAGAGCGCGAGCACGAAATAATGATGGACCATGAATATGATGGCATCCGCGAGCTCGACAATAACTTGCCACCGTGGTGGGTGTACATGTTTTACGTAACCATCATTTTCGCTTTTGTGTACATGATTTGGTACCACGTGCTGCCATACAGCCAAAATCAGCACGAGCGCTACATAGCCGAACTGCTCGAAGCCGAGGAAGAAAAAGCACTCTGGGTGGCAAAACGGGGTGAAATGGTCGATGAAACCAACGTGCAATTCCTCGCCGATGCTGCTGACCTCACTACCGGACGTGCCATTTATATGGAGCACTGTCAGGCATGCCATGCCGCCGATGGTGGAGGTGGTGTGGGCCCCAACCTCACAGACGAATATTGGATACACGGTGGCGGAATCAAAGAAATCTTTGCCGTAGTGAAATACGGTGTCCCTGCCAAAGGGATGATTGCATGGCAAGCGCAGTTGCGCCCCAAAGAAATGGCCCAGGTAGCCAGTTACATCCAAACCCTGGAGGGCACCACACCTGCCAATCCAAAGGATCCGCAAGGTGAAAAATGGGTGGCTCCTGCCGGTGATGACGAACAGCCCGTGAATGAAGAACAAGGCGGAGAAGCCGACGACACACAAAATGCCGAAACTTCAGCCGCCACTGCAATAGTGCAATGAGCGAAGCCGTAGAAAAACAACTTGAAGAAAAAAGCTTCAGAGACCAATTAAGCACGCTCGACGAACACGGGAAGCGCCGCTGGATATATCCGAAAAAAGTTTCGGGCCGCTACACCACATGGCGCACACGGGTCAATTACATCCTGCTCGCATTTCTATTTTCGGGGCCATTTATCCGCATCAACGGGGAGCCACTCCTGATGATCAATGTCATTGAGCGGAAATTTGTGCTCTTCGGCAAAATATTCTGGCCCCAAGACTTTTACATCTTCGTACTCATCGCTTTGAGCTTCGTTGTAGGCATCATTCTCTTCACGGTGGTGTACGGCCGCATATTCTGCGGATGGGTGTGTCCCCAAACCATATTTATGGAAGGGGTATTTCGAAAAATCGAGTACTGGATCGAGGGCGACTGGAAGCAGCAAATGAAGCTCAACAAAGCACCGATGAGCCCGAAAAAATTCGGTTTGAAGGCAGCCAAACACTTCATTTTCTTTTCCATCTCCTTCTTGATTGCCAATACCTTTCTCGCCTACATCATCGGCACCGAAGCGCTGATTGACATCATTACGGCGCCCCCATCACAGCACCTGGCCGGATTGGCAGCCATTACCATTTTCTCCGCTGTATTTTACGGCGTATTCGCTTTCTTCAGGGAGCAGGTTTGCACCAATGTATGCCCTTACGGCCGCCTGCAAGGTGTGCTGCTCGACAGGCAGTCGGTGGTGGTGGCCTATGACCGCGTGCGGGGCGAGCCCAAAGGCAAATTTCGCAAAGGTGAAGACAGGGCTGAAGCCAAAAAAGGCGATTGCATCGAATGCGGACATTGCGTACACGTATGCCCTACGGGCATTGACATCCGCAACGGCACCCAGCTGGAGTGCATCAACTGTACCGCCTGCATCGATGCTTGCGACAGTATGATGGAAGCGGTCAATTTGCCGAAAGGCCTCATACGCTATACCAGTGAGGAGCAAATTGAAACCCGGCAGCCTTTCCGCTTAAGCTTCCGCGCCAAGGCATACAGCGTGGTGCTTCTTGCATTGTTGGGGGTGGTCACCGCCTTGCTGCTGCTGCGCGGTGAAATTGAAGCCAATATACTCCGCACTCCCGGTGTCACTTACCAAATGGAAGCCGAGGGCCGTGTGAGCAACTTGTACAACTACAAAATCATCAACAAAGGCGGGCAGGACATGCAGCTCGAAATTCGCCCCCTTGAAGAGCATTTCGAAATACGCATGGTGGGCAGCCAGCCTGAGTTGGCTGCACAAAAAATTGCCGAAGGTGCCTTCTTCCTTTCTGCACCTGCTGAGGCATTCGACCTTGGCAAAACCCAGGTTACCTTAGGCATTTTCAACAATGAAGGCCGCATGCTCACCAAAAAGAAAATTCGAATCACCGGACCACTTTAAAACACCACTTGCCATGAAAATCAACTTCGGACATAAAATTGCCATCGTCTACACCCTCTTTGCTGTGGGCATGGTCAGCATCCTTGTGATGAGTATGCAGTACGACCACGAACTCGTTACCGAAAATTATTACGAGAACGAGCTCAACTACCAGGGCCGCAAGGATGCCTTCGACAACATGGCCGGCGCTCCCTTCAAGGTGCGCATCGATAAGCAGGGCAGCACTTTGCAGGTGCACTTCGATGGCCTTGCGGCAAATGATGTGCCCCAGGGCACCCTCAGCCTTTACAAGCCCGACCGTG
The DNA here is from genome assembly GCA_036751905.1 of Cryomorphaceae bacterium. Classification (GTDB taxonomy): domain Bacteria; phylum Bacteroidota; class Bacteroidia; order Flavobacteriales_D; family Cryomorphaceae; genus T3Sed10-241. The sequence continues at coordinate 8,713 of DAIOTP010000002.1, read as the reverse complement.
CAGCATTCGATGAAGAGCACAAGCTTCAATTGGATGAGCAGCGAAGCATGCGGCTTGTGCCCAAAGGCCAGCAAGGGCGCTACAAGGTGCAGCTGCGCTTTGCCCTCAACGGCACCGATTATTATGTACAACAGGACATAATACTCTGATGTACATGGCCGCTCTCATATTGGGATTGGCCGGCAGCCTGCACTGCCTGGGCATGTGCGGGCCCATTGCCATGGCCGTACCAGTGGGCAGCCGCGCCTTGAGCGACCGTGTACTCGGCTATGGATTGTACCACTTCGGCCGCATCAGCGCCTACGCCCTGCTGGGCTTCCTATTCGGATTGCTCGGTTACGGCCTGCACATGGCCAGCCTGCAGCAAGGCATGTCTATTGGCGCAGGTGTGCTCATGCTCACCTTTATATGGCTGCCGCGCATGGCCCGCTTCCGCAAAATGGAGGGGCCGTTTTACCGATTTCAGGGCAGAGTGCAGGGCTTTATGGCCCGCAGGCTGCGCGACCACCGCGCGGGGGCTGTACTTGGGCTGGGCTTCTTCAACGGATTTTTGCCCTGTGGCATGGTGTACATCGCTTTGGCAGGGGCCATAGCCAGCTACCATCCTGCAGAGGGCGCTGCATTCATGGCCATTTTCGGTTTGGGCACCGTGCCCGCCCTGTTTCTGCTCGCCTTCGGCAGCGCCACGCTATCACAGCGCTACCGCCTGCAACTGCTCAAGGCAGCCCCTTACATTGCCAGCATCATCGCTGTGCTGTTTATCATCCGTGGCTTGGGCCTGGGCATCCCTTTTCTAAGCCCCGAAGCAGGCTTTGTGATAGGCAGCGATACCCATTGTGCACCATGAATGAATTGATTAAAAAATACAGCTACCCCGTACCGCGTTACACGAGCTACCCCACCGTACCCGATTGGGATATGGAAGCTTTTAGCAGGGAAGCTTATCTCGAGCGCCTTCGGGCAGCATTTGCCCTGAGCACCACACCGGGATGCAAAGGCATGGCCCTGTACATCCACCTGCCCTACTGCGAAAGCCTGTGCACCTATTGCGGCTGCAATACCCGCATCACTGTGAACCACAAAGTAGAAGGACCCTACATAGATGCTGTGCTGCAAGAATGGCGCATGTACCTTGCCCTTTTTGCAGAAAGCACAACCCCTGGCAGCAAGCCCCTTATACGGGAAATACACCTCGGCGGAGGTACCCCAACCTTTTTCGCGCCGGAGCAACTGCAGCGACTCATCGTAGGCATAGCCGATGGCTGTACCATTAGCCCCGACGCCTCCTTCAGCTTTGAGGCCCACCCCGCGAACACCACTGAAGCCCACCTGCGCACCTTGCGGAAGCTCGGCTTCGACCGCTTGAGCCTCGGGGTGCAAGATTTTGATCCGCTGGTGCAGAAGGCCATCCACCGCTTCCAAAGCGCTGAGGAAGTAGCCACCGTGACCCAACAAGCCCGGGACTTGGGTTACCGTTCGGTAAATTTTGACCTCGTGTATGGTCTGCCCTTTCAGCGCGCAGAAGCATTTGCGGAAACGCTGAAAGAAGTGCTGCGCATGCGCCCCGACCGCATCGCATTTTATGGATACGCCCACGTACCCTGGAAGCACCCGGGCCAGCGCGCCTACGATGAAAACGACCTCCCCCCCGCGGCCGATAAACTCGCCCTCTTTATGGCAGGCCGCGATGCATTTGTGCAAGCAGGTTATGAAAGCATTGGCCTCGACCACTTTGCACTGCCTGATGACAGCCTCACTACGGCCTACCGTGCCGGCACGATGCACCGCAATTTTATGGGCTATACCGATTTGCGCACCGATGTATTGATAGGGCTGGGCGTTTCATCCATTGGCGATGTAGGTACAGCTTACGCCCAAAATGCCAAAAGCGTGGAGGCCTACCGTGAAAAAGTGGGCCGCGGAGAATGGCCCATCGCAAAAGGTCATTTGCTCGACGCACAGGAACATTTTATTGCGCAACACATTCTCAACCTGATGTGCAAGCACCGCACTTCCTGGGCCGATACACCATGTGCAGAAAGCGAATACCTCAATTGCTGCCTGCCGAGACTGCGCGAAATGGCTGCTGACGGACTGCTGCAGATGTCTGACAATGAAGTATGCGTCACTGATCAGGGCCGAATTTTGGTGCGCAACGTTTGTGCTGTAATCGACAAATATTATCAGCCCATCGAAGGAAAAAGACAGTTTGCCGCCGCAATTTGATTGCAGTTCCCATCTGTAATGCCTATCTTCGTGGCGTTATGCAGGTCATAACACTGTGGCTCACCACCACACTTACAACCAAAAAGATTGAAGATGCAAACAGAAATTTACCTGCCCCTAAGCGACAATGCCATTGTGCAAAATGCACCGGAAACCAGCGGTGTATACGTGCTCTACAACGAAAAACGAGAGGTAATCTTCTTCGGTAAGGCACAAAAACAAACCTTGCGTGAAAAATTGCTGCAGCACCTCAACAGCAGTTCCGATTGCCTGCGAAACGCGCACTATTTCAGTGTTGAAATGAGCCGACGTCCGGACAGGCGCCTTGAGCAACACCTGCGGCAATTCGTTTCTGTGCATGGAAAACAGCCAGAATGCAATGAGCGGCTCGAACAAAGCGCTTCCCGACCCATAGAAGCCTTGTGTTCTTCCGGAGTTCTTACGAACGCTTTCCTGCGTTAGTTCTTTTTCCATTCTCCAAGCTGGCCAGAAAGGTATGAAGAGCGCCTCGGCCAAAGTGCATCGTAAAGTTGAGCAAGTATTTACAGCCTGAGCCTGTCTAGGTGTGTGCCGCCGTTTAAAGTCGGGTGGATTTACCCATGGTGCCGAAACATCCGAAGATCACTTTCTTGATTCCCTTCATAGACTGTAGAAGCGATAGAATTTCATTCGCCTTTATGTTTTTATAAAGTCAATAAACTACTGTAAAAATTTGTATTACATTGGTTTAGGCAAGGTAAAAACTTAATGCCTTGAAAGAAACAACTTTTCTCATGGCCGTCATGAATGGTTGCTAAACAATAGATTTGCATCATTGGATATTTTGTATGTACATTTATACTAAAAACCAATCCAATCGCGTATGTATCACCCGGTCACAGCAACCAATGAGCCGGATCAAACAAAACTCAACGGCAGCAACACCTATCCCGACGATCCCTATGCTATGGCCTACATGAACGCTTACGAGCGTTTGGCCCTTGGACCATTCTGGTATATCATCTGCGATCACTTGAACGACATTTGCAAGGCCCGAAGTAACCACACACCTGCTTGGCTCTTGAAGCAATCGTTCCCAAGCCCTTGGGGTTTTCAAAAAGAATTTATTTGCGAAAAGCACCAGGCATTCAGGATTCAAGCGCAGCAAAGGGCCAAAACATTTTACACAGCACTAAATAAGCATGACAGGCTTCATTACAAAGCTTGTATTGCCTTTTCTATTTATGATGACTTGAACAAACGCATTCACATCGCACAGCAAATCATCCCTTTGGCCTTTGATACAGCAGGGAATATCACGGCCAGCCTGATGACCTTTACTGACATCTCACACCTCAAAAATGATGATGTCAGCAGCCTGTCTTTCATTGCCCTAAATGGAGGAGAACACCAGCTCAAGGTATTGCAGAAAGAAGCACGTGATCAGAACCAAATGCAACTCAGCAGGCGGGAGTTCCAAATTTTGGCTCTTCTGCTTGAAGGTCGAAATTCAGAAAATATAGCGGAAACATTGCATATCAGCATTTTTACAGTAAAAAACCACCGCAAAAAGCTGCTGAGCAAATCGGGCTGCCACAGTACGACCGAAATGCTTTCGAAATGCAGGGCACACGGATGGCTCTACTAAAAGCACGACGGGATACAGCTTCGTTGCGGATAACAAACTGCACCACTATCCGCTTCAGCCATCCATAAGCATTGCATTTTTAACCCATTGAATCCATTGACTATTTGTCGTCCACCAAAGGGAAGTCATTGGCTTTGACCCATTTTTTGCGATAAGCAATATAAAAAAAACAGCCGATGCAATGCACCGGCCGTTCTTCAACATTTGATTCTCAGGTCTATGTTTTATTGCTTCACCAACTTACTGCTGAAGGTAGTGGCTTCGCTGCGCATCTGCACAAAGTAGATTCCAGGCAGCACGTCGCTGAGGTTCACATCCACAATGCCGGCCGCATCAATACGCTGGAATGTTTGCTTTACCAGTTTTCCGGTAAGGTCAAAAAGACTTAGCTGATAATTGCCGTTGGGCACGCTGCTCAGGTCGATGTGCGCTACATCTGTGGCAGGATTTGGGAACAAAGTAAGCGAACGACGCACGGGTGCGCTGAATAAACCCGCTACAAAATCACTACATATACTGCTGCGCAACACCTGTCCGCGCAATTCACCACCTGGATTGGCGGCGGTGTGTATATTGACATACACCATGTCATTGCGAAAAGCAGCTGCTGCCTCCGCGTCGAATGGCATCATATCATCATTGCTCCAATAGCCAAATGCTGCGTCGGAGCTGCTGTTCATCATTGTGAAGGGACCCAAGTCGAAAATTACTCCTCCATTCTGTCCCATAGGAGCCATATGGAAATGGGCCATCGTAGCAGGGCCACTCAAGTCATTGAATGCAAACATAAAATGCACATTGCTCTGATCTTGGTCAATGCTCACGAGGCCTGTCCCTGAGGCCATGGTTTCTACAGCAGGCACTTCCTGGTCACCGCTCAACCTAAATGTATAGCCTTCACGGGCAAGCTTGTACACTTGTCCGCGTATTTCGCCAGCCGGATTCATGGCTGTGTGCACGTTGAGGTAAATCATCCCGGAGAGAAATTTATTGATGTTTTCCACCGTGAGCGCCGCACCTACCACAAATCCAGAAATGCGGTTGCCCATAATGTCATCATCCAAACCGATCAGCACACCGCCGGCTACTCCAGGCTCGCCCTCATGGAAGTGGGCAGTTGTGATGGGACCTGTCAAATTGGTAACCAGCGCTTCATAAAACAAAGTGTCCATGCTGTGGTTGAGCCCGACGAATGCAAGACCCACGCCCTCTGAGCCCATTGGGGCAGGTACTTCTTGTTCGGTATCCAACCACGCATCGTGCGACAAACGGTTTTCGGCCATCAGCTGCCCGCGCACCTCACCTGCCGGATTGTTGGTGGTATGTACATTGATGTAAATGTTGCCCATCATCATGGCCTCAAGCAGTCCATCCACTTCCGTAGGGTCAAAACTTCCCGCTATGGTATTGCCCATTACGAAATCGCCCAGGTCAACGACCACACCTCCGTCTTGTCCCGCCGGTGCCATGTGCAAATGGGCCATGGTAATGTCGCTGCTCAGATTATCGACCACTGCGTAGAAAGTCACTTTATCGCCTGCCTTGTTGAGATTGAAGGTGGCCAGGCCTAGCCCGTCACTCGTCACTTCGTGGTTTTCTTGTTCCGGATCGAGCATGGCACGGAAGGCCAGATCTTTCTCCAAAAGTATTTGTCCGCGAATTTCTCCACCGGGGTGAGCTGCGGTATGGATGTTGAAGTAAAGCTCACCATCGAGCATCATTTGCAACAATTCCGGGGTCAGCGCATCGCCTGTAATGGTGGACTGAATGTTGTTGCCACTTATGGCAGAGGTGAAATCTACGAGCACGCCTCCATTTGTTCCTATGGCGCCTTCATGGATGTGGGCTCCCATGATGGTACCACTGAGTCCAATGGCAGTGATGCTTACACAAAGCGAATCTTTTGCATCATTTATGAAAAAAGCGCCCACGCCGGTGGCATCTGTGCTCACAGGAGGCACTTCCTGATCGCCGCTGAAGCGGGCCGAAAAAAGAAGTTTGCCGGAAAGGTGATTGGCAGATGCCAGGCCCGAAAAGGCAATGGCCAGCAGTAAGAGTGTGATTTTTGTAAAGGTTTTCATGTTGTTTAATTTTTATCGTTAGGGATATGCTTTACCAACGCTCCAAAGCGGAAGATGGATTTCAACAACCGCAGATTAGGGAGATTTTCACAGTTATTTGCATTTGAGGGAGCGTGGCACAGACTTGGGCAATCTTCCCAACACTTTGAATTTATAGCGCTTAGAAGAAAGGCGCTCGAATAAAGCAGTGCAGCGCACCTCAATATCCCGAAGAATTATGGCAAATACAGCAAAATTCTGAATGCTGATTGAGTACTTTAGGTGTCCCGCCACCTCATGCAGCGACCAACGACTTTTCTTAGCTTTGCCGCCTTAATCGCAAGCACATGACCATCTCATTCAACTGGCTGAAACAATACCTTCCCACCGACCTGAGCGCCGCCGAAGTGGCCGCCATCCTCACCGATACAGGCCTGGAAGTAGAGAAGGTGGAAAGCTTTGACCCCAGCGGTGGCAGCCTCGACAAGGTGGTGGTAGGCCATGTGCTCAGCGCAGCCCCCCACCCCAACGCCGATAGGCTGCGCTGCACCACGGTGGATGTGGCCGGTGCAGAACCACTGCGCATCGTGTGCGGAGCCCCCAATGTGGCCCCAGGACAAAAAGTGCTGGTGGCCATGGTCGGTGCTAAATTGCAACCTACAGAAGGCGAACCCTTTGAAATCAAAAAATCGAAAATACGCGGCGAAGTATCCGAAGGAATGATTTGCGCGGAAGATGAGCTTGGCCTCGGCCAAAGCCATGAAGGCATCATGGTGCTCCCCGGCGATGCTGTGGCGGGAACCCCGGCTAGCGACTACCTGAAAATGGAGCGCGACGAGGTATTCGAAATAGGACTTACGCCAAACCGGACCGACGCCTTCGGGCACTTCGGCGTGGCGCGCGACCTTGCAGCACGGCTAAGCCACAGCACTGGCAAGGTGCACAAGGCGCAACTTCCGGCGGTAGCTGAATTTGCCGATAAGGACAAAGGACAAATCACTGTGCGCATTGACGACGCCGAAGGTTGCGGGCGCTACGCAGGCCTAGCGCTGTATGGCATCACCGTGGCCCCCTCGCCTGAATGGCTGCAAAACCGCCTGCGCGCCATTGGCCTCAGCCCCATCAACAATGTGGTGGACATCACCAATTATGTGATGCACGAAACGGGACAACCACTGCACGCTTTTGACACTGACAAAATTGCGGGCAATGAAGTCAGTGTGCGTACCCTTCCTGAGGGAAGCACCTTTACCACCCTCGACGGGGTGGAGCGAAAGCTGTCTGCCGATGATTTGATGATTTGCAACAGGGACGGGGGCATGTGCATAGCCGGCGTATTCGGAGGGCTGCACAGCGGGGTGAGTGCTGGCACCACAAGCGTATTTCTCGAAAGTGCCTGGTTCAATCCAGTGCGTGTCCGCAAAACTGCCAAGCGCCACGCGCTCAATACCGACAGCTCCTTCCGCTTCGAACGCGGTGTGGACCCAAAAGCCACCCTCTATGCGCTGCGCCGCGCGGCTGAGCTCATTTGCGAAATCGCCGGCGGTCGGCAAGCCGGCAGCATCATTGACCTTGAGCCCAATACGCCCAAGCCTACGCGCATCGACTTTTCACTCGAAGCTTGCAATGCCTTGTGCGGCACAGCCATTACCGCAGCCGAGCTCGAGGGCATCCTGCGCTCACTCGATTTTAGCTTAAGCCATAATGGCACAGGTCATTACCGGATTGAGGTGCCGAGCTACCGCGTGGATGTGACCCGCCCCGCCGATGTGGCCGAGGAGGTGCTCCGCATCTATGGATTCAATAGCGTGCCCATGCCTAAGCGCATGCGCCTCTCCGTATCGCTTCCGCAAAAACCAGAACGCCATGGCGTGCTCGAAGCAGTAGCACAAAGCCTTGCAGGTCGTGGGTTGAACGAAATGATGAGCAATGGGCTCACCCGCTCCGACCGCTTGCTGCAAGTGGAAGGTGAAGCGCTGCAAGCACAACTCGTGTACATGCTCAACCCCTTGAGCCAGGAGCTCGATGTGCTGCGACCACAGCTGCTATCCAGCGCCCTCGACAATGCCGCCTACAACCTCAACCGGCAGGCGGAGCGTATCCTCAGCTTTGAACTCGGCATGGCTTATTACCGCACCGAGAGCGGATACGCCGAGGATCAGCGCCTGTGCATCACCCTATGCGGGAGCCGCCTTCCGGAAAATTGGAACAACCCTGCCTCCGATTTTGATGCCAGCGATCTGCGTGGCCATGTGGAAAGCGTATTCCAAGCCATGGGCATACACAGCCGCCTGAAATACAGCACTGGAAGCCATCCATTCCTCGACACTGCGGTGGAGATCAAACTCGGAGAGCGCCTTGCCGGCACCATGGGCCGGGTGGGCAAAAAGGCCGCCAAAGCATATGGCATCAAGCGCAACATCTGGCTGGCCGAGCTGCGCATCGACGCTTGCATGCGCTACATACGCCACGCCGACAAAACCTACCGCGAGCTGCCCAAATTTCCGGCAGTACAGCGCGACTTTTCCCTGCTGCTGGACCAAGGGGTGGCTTTCGAAACGATCGAAAAATTGGCCTTCAAGCAAGCCGGAAAGCTGCTCCGCGAGGTGGGCCTCTTCGACGTGTACGAGGGCAAGAACCTGCCCGAAGGCAAAAAGAGCTACGCGGTGCGCTTCATCCTCCAGGATCCCAACCGCACGCTGGAGGACAAGGTCATCGACCAGCAAATGGGCCGCATCCAAAAGGCACTGGAGGATGAGTTAGGGGCGGTGATGAGGTAAACCATGGCATACACCGCTGC
>DAIOTP010000001.1:0-102293 GCA_036751905.1 Cryomorphaceae bacterium | reverse complement strand
CAATTGTCACAACAACGTTTTGATCGTCGAAAAGTGTAGCAATTTCCTGCCCGTCACTCAGATCGGGGCCAAAGGCAGCCGAACCAACTACATGGTAGAGCAAGATGTCAGTAAGTACCCCGCTGGGGTCTGTAAGCAGTGCATTGACCAAATTTGCCGGAAGGTTAGCAAAAGCTTCATCGGTAGGGGCAAAGAGTGTAAAGCTTCCTTCACCTGCAAGTACACCATCGAGTTCGGCAGCCAGCAGTGCTGCTTCAAGGGTGTTGTGCACTTCGCTGCTTTCCACAATGTCGAAAATGGTAGGCAGTTCTTCTGAAGCTGGGGTAAGTACAGCGTCAATCACGTGAATTACACCATTGATGGTTACCACATTGGCAATCACTACTTGCGCATCGTCAATAAATACGGCATCGCCATTGATGGTCACGGTCACAGATTGGCCTTGCAGGGTAACAATTTCTTGCCCATTGCTCAGGTCGGTCGAGAGGGCTATGCCATCCACCACGTGGTAGAGCAAAATTTGGGTAAGGTCGCCTTCAGGCTCAGCCAAAAGCGCCTCGAGCAATCCGTCAGGGAGGGCATCGAAAGCGGCATTGGTAGGAGCAAACACGGTGTAAGCTCCGGGCTCACCAAAGATGGAGGCCAAGTTGGCTTCAGTCAGTGCAGTGGCCAGGGTGCTGAAGTCAGTATCACCAACCACTACATCAAGGATGGTGGTAGTTTCGGGAATGAGCACCGCATCGATCACGTGCACCACCCCATTCGAAGCTTCGATGTCAGCAACAATGACCTGTGCACCATTGATGAATACATTGCCACTTTCAATTGTCACAACAACGTTTTGATCGTCGAAAAGTGTAGCAATTTCCTGCCCGTCGCTCAGTTCTGGAGCAAATGCTGCCGCGCCAACCACGTGGTAGAGCAGGATGTCGGTAAGTACCCCGCTGGGGTCGGTAAGCAGTGCATTGACCAAATTTGCCGGAAGGTTAGCAAACGCCTCATCGGTAGGGGCAAAGAGGGTAAAGCTTCCTTCACCTGCAAGCACTCCATCGAGCTCAGCGGCCAAAAGCGCTGCTTCGAGGGTATTGTGCACCTCGCTGCTTTCCACAATGTCGAAAATGGTTGGCAGTTCTTCTTGTACAGCCAGCACAGCATCAATCACATGGACAATGCCGTTGATAGTGACTATATCAGTGACCGTTATTTCAGCATTGCCAATAAATACCCCGTCGGGGGTGATTTGGATTTCCCATGAATCCAATCCCAATGTGCCCACAACTTGACCATCGCTCAGATTAGAGGACAACACATTTCCCGTCACCACGTGGTTCAACAATACATCGCTCAAAGCTCCAAATGGATCGGCAAGCAGCGCATCCAACACTCCTTCGGGTAAGGCATCGAATGCCTCGTCGGTTGGAGCGAAGAGGGTATAATTGCTGGCTTGCAGTGAGAATGTTGGCGCCACCAGAACACCCGGTGAATTGAGCTGGGCTTCGATCAGGGCTATTTCGAGGGTAGTGTGAACATCACTCTCAGAAACAACGTCAAAAATGTCGGTTGTTTGGGGCGAGATGGGCGTGCTAATTACGTGCACAATACCATTGCTGGCAACAATGTCGGTTACAACAATTTGAACAGAATTTACAAAGGTGCCGCCTCCCGTTGTCGAAATCGTCAATGGCTGACCGAAGACAGAAGTCAATTCGGTGCCTGCCGGAAGATCAGCTGCGGCGAAAGTGCCAGGCACCACATGGGTTAACAATAAGTCGGTGAGCACCCCCTCAGGATGGGTTAACATCGCGTTGAGCAAATTTGGCTGTAGCACGTTAAAAGCGGCGTTTGTGGGTGCGAACAGCGTAAAGGGACCTTCACCCGCAAGTACATCGTCAAGTTCTGTAGCTTGTAATGCCGTATTGAGGGTTGTGAAGTTGGGATTTCCGGCTACCAGTTCTGAGATAGTCTGGGCCTTTAGCGTAGGGCTCAGCACAACAAGGCTGAGAAGTAAGTAAAAGAGCTTTTTCATTGAATAAGGATTTAGGTTGAAAAGCCCTTTGATCGATTAGAATAGTAGAGTAGGCTAAGGAATCGATTCATTCGTAATACACCCTTAACCGCTTACACCCTACTTGTGATCTGTGAAAATCGGTTAAAAAATGAGAACATGCCTAAGAACCCAGAGCTATCAGAGCTCTGCAACAACCAATTAACAAGCTATATAAGCCCAAGAAGGATCGTGGTAATTATAAAAATTGCCTGAAACGAATTTATTGAAGGGCCTCTTTATAGGTCTGAATGGCCCTTTCACGCGCCATTTTATGCTCCACAATGGGTTTTGGATACCTGGAGTCACGGTATTCGGGAACCCATTTGCGGATGTATTTATGATCAGGGTCAAATTTATCCGTTTGTGAAGCTGGGTTGAACACCCTAAAGTATGGGGCAGCATCACAACCACTGCCCGCAGCCCACTGCCAGCCACCATTGTTGGAAGCCAGTTCAAAGTCGAGCAGTTTTTTGGCGAAATAAGCTTCTCCCCAGCGCCAGTCTATAAGCAAGTGTTTGGTGAGAAAGCTTGCCACCACCATCCGCACCCTGTTGTGCATAAAGCCAGTGGAGTTGAGTTCGCGCATTCCAGCATCGACTATAGGGTATCCTGTGCGTCCTGCGCACCAGGCATCGAAGTGTTCCCTGTCATTGCGCCAGGGGATGCGGTCATATGCAGGTTTGAATGCCTTTTCGGCCGAATCGGGGAAGTGCCATATGATTACTTGATAGAAGTTGCGCCATATGAGCTCATTGAGCCAGCTTGCGCTGTGGCTTTGGGCGATACGGGTTACCTCCCTGATGCTGATGGTGCCAAAACGCAGATGCATGGATATGCGGCTGGTTCCTTTTTTTGCAGGATAGTCGCGCAAGTCGCCGTAGTGCTTTACCACTTCAGTGTCGAGCGCTCGGGATGGATATTCAAAAGGAAAGCCCTCAAAGCCCATATCACCAAGACTTGGAATATCATCTACATCGACCTTGAACAATGCCTTGAAATGCGCTTTACAGGGAAATGGTGCGAGGTCCTTTTCGGAGAATTTGACGAGCCATTTTTTGCTGAATGGGGTATACACCACGTAGGGTTGCCCGTCGTCTTTTACGATGTCATTTTTCTCAAAGATCACGTGGTCTTTGTAGGTATGGAAGGCTACTCCCGCTTCACGGAGCAGGTTTTCAATAAGCTCATCCCTCTGCCGGGCGTAGGGCTCGTAATCGCGGTTGGTGTACACTGCGCCCACATGGTATTCATTGAGCAGGTCTCGCCATACCTCCTCAGGCCTGCCGTAACGCACGAGGATGTTGCCGCCGGCATGAACCAGCTGTTTTTTGATGGCCTGCAGCTCAAGATGCAAAAACTGAACCCGGGCATCCTTAGGGTCTTCTAATTTGTCGAGGATGTCACGGTCAAAAATGAAAAGAGGTAACACGGGCAAACCGCTTGTTAAAGCGTGGTGCATGGCAACGTTGTCTTCCAGACGCAGGTCACGCCTCATCCAGTACACAGCAATTTCGGGCTTAGTCATCGGTGATGGTGTGCAATTGTTCGTTGGGTAGTGCATGGCTGTATCGCGTTCCTGCCATGATGGGGTGCCAGCTGTCGAGACCTGTAATGGCCTCCACCTGAGCGGCATGCAAGTCAAGGCTGCCGTCTTGCCTGAGCATATCGTCGGCTATGTTGATCAAGGCAATCCTCCCAATGATGAGCCGGGCACCATTGCTCGTAATGGGTATATCTTCTTCGAGTATGCAGCCGATCTGTATGGCACTTTCTTTTACAAACGGGGCTGGGAATGAGGTGTTGTAAAACCGTGTCAGTCCGCAAGCATCGAATTCTGAGACATGCCGGGGGTATTTGGCGCTTGTTTGGTGCGCATTTTGCCGAAAGGCAGAACGCACCGCATTGATTGTGAAGTGACCGTTCTCACAGATGTTGGCATAAGTATGTCGCTCCACATGAATTGGCCTCATCACAAATCCAATCAGCGGCGGATTGGCACCCACATGAATGACTGATGAGAAAAGGGCGAGATTATCATGGCCCAATTCATTTGTTGTTCCGATGAGGTTGGCGCTTTTGGCACCACCAAGGGCGTTGACAAGACGTGTTCGGTAACGCTGCTCAAGCGCCTCAATATCAGCAGCCGTATAGGTGATCATAGATTCTGTACCGTACCCATCCCGCCATCTACACCAATAATTTGGCCAGTAATCCAGGATGCTTTATCGCTGAGGAGGAATGCCGCCATTGAAGCAATATCCGCCGGCTTGCCAAAGCGCTTAAGGGCATGGCGTTGGTCGGCTGCTTCACGTTTGGTATCATTGCTGAGCAGCTTTTCAGCCATTGGGGTGTCGGTCAAGCTCAGTGCTATGGCATTGGTCCTGATGTTGGGTGCGAGCTCGGCGCTTAATTCACGGGTGAGTCCTTCTACAGCCCCTTTGGCGGCAGCTACACTTGCGTGAAATGTGAGTCCGCGCTGCACTGCCACTGTGCTAAACAATACAATGGAAGCGTGTTGGTTAGACTTGAGCGCTGGCAAGGCTGCCTGTATGGAATTGACCGCGCCAAGCAGGTTGATGCGAAAGTCAGTGATAAAGTCTTCATTCTTGAGCCGGTGAAAAGGCTTCAAATTGATGCTTCCGCCAAGGTAAGCGAGACCATCCAACTGATCGGGCAAAAAGCTCCAGTCGGCTCCCTCAATCGTAGCATCTACATCGTGTACAGACAGCTTATCTCGAGAGCTCATTCTGGAACTTGCATTGCGCGAAGCCACGATGACGCTATGGCCTTCCGCCAAAAGCTGCTCTGTGAGCTCCTGCCCAATGCCGGTGCTGCCTCCTACAATCAAAAAGGTTTTGGACATTATTTCAGGTTTTCAATTTCCTTGAGTACCTCTTCTGCTTCTGCCCTCAGCATATCACTTTTGGCCCTGTTTACTGAAGAAAGCTTGTAGCTTTCTTCCAGCATCTTTTCGTACTTCTTTTGAAGCTTTTCTTTGGGGCTGGTTTTACCAAAAAGTTTGCCTAACATATTTAATTGAGGTATTTGAAAAATTCATTTCTGGTGGCTTCTTCCTGAAACTTACCATGGTAACTGCTGGTTACAGTGCTGCTGGTTTGGTCTTCAATGCCGCGCATACTTACACACATGTGCTTGGCGTCGACAATCACGGCCACATCTTCAGTTTCGAGCATGATTTTCAATTCTTTAGCGATTTGTACCGTAAGCCGCTCCTGCACTTGTGGCCTTTTGGCGAAATGCTGCACCAAACGGTTGATTTTTGAGAGCCCAATCACTTTGCCGTTGCTGATGTAAGCCACGTGTACTACACCGATTATAGGCACAAAATGGTGCTCACAGTGCGATTGTAGGGTGATGTTTTTTTCAACCAGCATCTCTTTGTACTTGTATTTATTGTCAAAGAGTGCCACACTGGGCTTGTTTTTGGGATTAAGCCCGCTAAAAATCTCTTGCACATACATTTTGGCTACGCGCTTAGGAGTGCCCCGGAGGCTGTCGTCAGTGAGGTCCAGTCCCAGGGTGAGCATGATCTGCTCAAAATGCTTTGCGATGATTTTTATTTTTTCATCGTCGCTTTTGCTGAAAGCATCAGGACGCAGTGGCGTTTCGATTGATGTGAGAATGTGCTCATCACCAATCAATTCATCAAGAGTTATCATATCGTCATCCAATTTCGACGAAGTTCCGTTCAGTTTCATATAAGGTTATTTTAAGATCAAGGTTTTGTGGTAGTTCAGTGCGCAGTTTGTTCCAAATCACCGATGCAATGTGTTCAGCAGTTGGATTGAGGTTTGCAAATTCCTGGGTATCGAGGTTGAGGTTTTTGTGGTCAAAGGGCTCTTCTACGTGATCACGGATCAAATCCTTAAGCACTTTTGTGTCGATCACATAGCCCGTGTCGGGATCTATTTCACCGGTCACACTCACTATGAGGTCGTAATTGTGACCGTGGTAATTCGGGTTGTTGCATTTCCCAAACACGGAGCGGTTTTTTTCATCACTCCAATGGGGGTTGTGCAGCCTGTGCGCAGCATTGAAGTGCGCCTTTCGGGAAACGGTAATTTTCAAGGGTTTTATCGTTGTTGATTCGAACGCATTATTAACACAGGGTGTGAATAATTGTTTTTCAAGCGCGGTTCAATAGCACGAAATGGTTCCTTAATTTAGGAAATAAGAGTCTGAACCACGGAGTGAAATGCTCAGGATACCGGGCCAATTGTTCACTTACTTCCGCCAAGGAGGCGTAGCACCATGTGTCAACTTCGTTGGGGTTGGGTTGTGGAGTGCCGCTGTAATGGCCAATGTATACATGGTCATATTCGTATTCAGTAAGCCCGTTGTCGAGTTGTGCGCGGTAGGTGAAGTCGAATGCCTTTTGTAGACTTGCGCCGATTCCCATTTCCTGAAAAAGCTTTTCGGACAAACAGCGGTCAATGTCATAGTTTGGAATGGGGTGTGAACAGCACGTATTGCTCCACAAGCCCCCACAGTGGTATTTGGTAGAAGCCCGCTTTTGAAGCAGCATCTCACCGGCTTCGTTGAAAAGAAAGATAGAGAAAGCCCGATGCAATAGCCCTTTTTGATGGGCTTCAAGTTTGTCCATGACTCCCAGTGGGTTGTCATTGCGGTCGACGAGTATTACTTTGTCGAAAGCAGGGCCCATGCTTATAGATTGTTGAAGCTGTGCCTCACATATGAACTAAAAAAGAGCGCAAACTTGCGTTTGTTGCTGATGCGTATGCGCTCGTTGAGGATGTCCTCAGTAGGCTTGTTCTTAATTTTACGAAGCAGTTGGTGGTAATATACATAGGCCACAAATACCCCAAATCGAGCATCTTTTGGCAGCTGTTTGATCCCTTCATAACCCGCCGCGAAATCTTTTTCGATGTCGGCTTCAATCTCTTTTTTAACGGCCTCGTTGAATTCCGTCATATTAAGACCAGGGAAGTACGTGCGGCCCAAAAGCTTGTAATCGGCGTGTAAATCCCTAAGGAAATTGATTTTCTGAAAGGCAGAACCCAACTTCATGGCAGAAGGCTTGAGAAATTGATAGCGGGTTTTGTCACCCCGCAAAAAGACGCTCAAACACATCAGCCCCACCACCTCGGCCGATCCAAGTATGTATTCTTCATACTCTTGCTCGCTGGCGTAAGTATCCTTGTGCAAATCCATGCGCATGCTCTTCAAAAAAGTGCGGATGCATTCATGATCTATATCATACGCCCGTACTACATTCTGGAAGCTGTGCAGAATTGGGTTTAGGCTTATGCCGTCAGCGATGGCTTTAAAGGTTTCAGTTTCGAATTCATCAAGCAGGCGTTCTTTCGGGAAACCGTGGAATGAATCAACAATTTCGTCAGCAAACCGCACGAAGCCATAAATGGCGTAAATAGGATCGCGCAAGTCGGGCGCTAAGAACCGTATACCGAGCGAGAAGGAAGTGCTGTAGCTTTTGGTAGTAAGCCTACTGCACTTGATGCTCACAGAATCGAAAAGTTGCTTCATGGGTCATGCGTGGTGTTTGCTCACCTGGTCAGCCACTACCTTACCTGAAATAAGCGAAGGTGGCACTCCGGGACCAGGCACAGTAAGCTGTCCGGCGTAGTAGAGTCCCTCCACTTTTTTATTTTTCAGGGTTGGTTTCAAAATGGCAGTTTGGTTGAGCGTGTTTGCTAAGCCGTACGCGTTTCCCTTGTAAGAATTGTAGGTAGAAATGAAATCTGTACAAGCGAAATCTCGCCTGAAGATAACATGTTTTTTTATATTTTGTTTGAGCAAGCTTTCCATCCTGTCCATGACCTTCTGGAAGTATTGTTCTTTGATCTCAGGAGTTTCCAGCAATCCAGGGGCAGTTGGGATGAGAATAAACAGATTTTCGCAACCGGCAGGAGCGCTGTTTTTGTCAGTTTTCGACGTGGCCGATACGTAGAAAAGAGGATGCTCCGGCCATGCAGGGGTTTCGTAAATTTGCTCAGCGTGTTGGTTAAAATCGGCATCAAAAAAGAGGTTGTGGTGCAGAAGTCCCTCTATTTGCTTGTTCAAACCTACGTAATACAGCAGGCTTGAGGGAGCCATAGTCCTCTTGCCCCAGTACTTTTCTGTGTAGTTGCGGTGTTCAGGAGCGAGAAGCTTTTGCTCTGTATGGTGGTAATCGGCCGATGAAATGACCACGTCGGCGGCGTGTAGTTGTCCACCCACCACTACGCCAGTGGCTTTACCCCCATGCACCTCTATGCGTTCTACAGGCGAATTGCAGTGTATCACCACGCCCAATTCTGTGGCGAGGGATACCATGCCACGCACTATATCATACATGCCATTTTTCGGATACCAGGTTCCCAATTTGATGTCGGCATAGTTCATCAAGCTGTAAAGGGCTGGTGTTTTGCTGGGTTTTGCACCCAAAAAAAGCACTGGAAATTCAAGCAGTTCGATCAAATATGGGTTTTTGAAATACTTGCGCACATGCTTGCTTAGGGAGCTGAGCAGCTGCAAGCGGAAGGCGCCACTTACTACACGCCAATCGGCAAATTCGGTGAGACTAAGCCCCGGCTTGTAGACGAGGTCATTGATGCCTACTTCATATTTGTAGGCGGCTTCGGCCATGAATTTGTCAAGGGCTGCACCACTTCCTGGCTCGTACGTTTCGAAGAGCCTTTTGAGCGCATTGTAATCAGCGGGAATGTCCATCTTATGGTCCTCGCCGAAGTACACGGCATAGGATGGATCCAGACGTTGTAGCTGGTAGTAATCACTTACTTTTTTCCCGAAATAGCCGAAATACCGCTCGAACACATCGGGCATCCAATACCAACTCGGACCCATGTCGAAGGTGAAGCCATCGGCTTGAAATTGCTGTGCCCGCCCTCCGGGCATGCTGTTTTTTTCAAACACTTCCACCGCATATCCGCGCTGGGCGAGGTGTGTAGCAACAGAAAGTCCGGCAAAGCCGGACCCTATTACAATAGCACGTCTGTTATTCATTCAAAGGTTTCAATTGTAATCCGTCAAGCTTAGCATAAGCTTTTTTCGTGCCAGAAAGATACGGCTTTTGATGGTTCCAATCGGCAAATCAAGTTTGGCAGCAATTTCCTTGTACTTGAACCCTTTGTTATACATAGTGAAAGGCACTTTGTACTCATCCTCCAGGTCGTCCACTACAGCACTTATTTGTTTGCGCGAAAAAGCGCTGTCAGGGCTCTCAAAACTTGCGTTTACATCGGCAGTATTGATAAAGTACTGCTCATCTGTCTTATCAATTATGGTATTGGCCCTTACAGCTTTTCTGTAATTGTTGATGAAAGTATTGCGCATGATGGTGTACAACCATGCCTTGAGGTTGGTGCTTTCTTCAAATTTATCGCGGTAAGTAAGGGCTTTCAGAAACGTTTCCTGCAGCAAGTCGTTGGCTGCTTCTTCATCGTTGGTAAAGCCATAAGCAAACGACTTAAGGGGCTTTTGAAAAGCGATGAGTTCCTGGTCAAAATTAAATGTGCTCATGGTTTTTACTTTGGTTTGTTGAACAAATATACGAATCAATTCAACAAAACAATATATCAACAGCTGTTAATATCTCAGAAAAATTTTGAGCTATGCTCCATTATAGCTTGTAAAAAGCTAATAATGAAACAAAAAAACCAAAATAAATTTGTTTAGGAATCCAACAAAATGATTAAACGAGGACCGTTTATATGGAAGAAAGCATTTCTTTGAATGCAGATAGACCCTCGTTGACGTGGAGTGCAGGGTGCCTGAGCAATCCATCAGTTTGCTCAATTTGATTTGTTATGAATATCTGGGCGTTTGGAAAAGCATCCAGCAATTTCTGAATCAGCGCGTTGACATCGTCGATATTGTACAACGACAAAGTTGATGTAAGAATGTAATGCGCCGGATTCAATGCGTTCACCGAAACAACGTCTTTGATGGGCACACTTTGACCCAAATAAACAGCCTTGTGTCCAGCTTTTAAAACCAAGTAATTGTAGAATAAGAGCCCAATTTCGTGCAGCTCGCCTTCCGGCAAAAAGAGCAGAAAGCGCTTGCTATCGGCTTTTGTCATCAATCCCTGCCCGTCGATGGCCACAATGAGTTTTTGCCGGATAAGGTTGCTCATGAAGTGTTCTTGAGCTGGATTTATAGCACCGGTTTGCCACAGGACACCAACTTTTTTAAAAAATGGGTAGATGACTTTCATCATGGTTTGCTCAAAACCCAATCGGATGGTACAGTTGGCAAGGATTTTTTCGAATCTCACTTCATCCATTTCTACCATGGCTACCACAAGGCTTTCCACTTGCACAGTTTCACTGACCTCTTCATTGCTCAGCTCAATCACTTTTTGATGCAATTCTTGCGGTGTGAGGCCTACGATTTTGGAAATTTTGATGCCGTAGTTGTTCAGAATTGCGATGTTGAGCACCTTTTTCAGCTCTTCATCATCGTAGTACCGAATGTTGGTATCAGTGCGCTCTGGGACAATGATTCCATAGCGTTTTTCCCAGATGCGCAAAGTATGCGCTTTGATGCCTGTAAGTCTTTCTAAATCTTTAATGGAGTATTGTCCCTTCATGTCAATCCTATCTGTGCTGCTACTTTAACGAAAAACCCGCAAAAGTGTTTAAGTAAAGGGCGGTAATTGTGAACAAAAGTACGCGTATTATTAAACAAAGCAAATTTAAAGCGACGCTACCTTAAATGTTTGAGCAGGCCTTTGGCCTGCTCAGCGCACAGATTAGGATGTTGAATTGGTCAATCCATGTCGTTAAGATTGATCGCGAAACCGGCTGCAAAAGTATAGATATCTGGGGCGTTGTTGCTTGAAAACATGGGCAGTAAACCTACCTGCCCAAATACGGTAAATCGGCCATATCCCACCCGGAGCACACCGTCCAATGCCCATCTGTTCAATCCAAGCTCGCCTTTGAATGTATCCTTGAAGCGATCATCGTCTATCTCCCCGCGAATTTTGTACATGTTGCCCATGCGCACCTTGCCCACCACTCCGGCAGTAATGTGGAAGCTCCTGGATGGATCAAGAGAGGTGTTGAATTCCATAAGCAGTGGTATCCCAAAGTATTCGGCCCTCAGCTTGTTCTTGTTGAGGTTTATATCACCACTTGGGAACGCGTATAGGCTGTCACCAAGGGCAAAAATGTTGCTGCCACCGTATTTGAAGTTGTAAATCTGAATGGTCATTCCAGTAGTAATGCCAACATAGTCGCCTATCAAACGAAGCTTCACAGCTGCAAAATTTGCACTGATGTAGCGGGACTGTAGTGTGCGCGGATTCAGGAAATCAAATTCGCCTTCCAAACCAAAGTTGTAATTGGCATCCATAAAGCTGTTTAAGCCAAGGTCAATGCCATTCCACCAAGTAAGTTCAGCTTTCTCTCCACGTGATTTTTTGGTCACCGTTACTTCCACATCTTCGTCGTCAGCGCCTTTGGTAATGATGGTGATAAACTTGTTGCCGAACTGAATTCGTGTAGTGTCAGTTTGAGATCCATCACGTTTGAATTCAGAATCGGTTTCAATCTTTACTACTTTCAGGTCTGTTTCGGCTTTCATGGTGCCAATGACATCGGTAGAATCCTGTTGAGCGGAAATGACGCCTCCAATGCAAAGGCAAATCATCAGGGTAAGTAGCTTTTTCATAAGGCGTTTATTGTAGGTTTTGAGCATGTGACGGACGGGTTCATTCAAAAGTTACACAGTTATTTTCGTCTTGTGTGTTCCACTTTGAAGTTGCCAACCCTAAATGTATAGGAGAGGTGCTCCCCATCAGCTGCTTCATCGCGTTTGATTTCTGTTTTTAGCACTTCAGCGGCCTTTTCGGTAATGCGCCGGGCAAAAGCGAGGGCCAACTCGTCTGATTTCGTTGTTTCTATATTGAGTTGTTTGGCAAGGCCTTCGGCCAGCAATTCTGGAACGGTTAAGTACACGGAACCGATACTTGCCTGTGTACGTTCAAGCGCGCCTTCAGGGGCATCTGCTTCGTGCACAACAATGCTCGCAATTTCATCCTTTTCGGAAAATACCACAACGGGCACCTCCACCAGGAGAGGAGCCGGCAGGGGAGAAGTGGGTGGGGATTTTGGCGGAACAACATCATCCTGTTGGGGCTTCTCGAGCAACTTGGCTGCAAGTGCAGGCGCGTTTTGAAGCGTTTCTGTGTGCATCGGGGATGAGCGTTCAATCGTGTTATTCTCGAAGTGTTTATTTATCACAAGTTCAGGAAGGGTGTCAGCACTCAGCGTCGGCACCAGAGGCTTGGGCTCAATGTGTTTGCTTTTTTCAGCGATACTGGAATCATTCGGCTCAACGAGCCGTGAAGGAAAGTACCATAGGGCAGCAATGCCCGCAGCGACCAAAAGCAATACTGCGGCAGCCCTTTGCAACCAAAATGGCACAAAGCGCAGCTCTTTTTTGCGGTAAAGTCCGGCCTTATCGGGGTAAAATATGCCTTTGGGCGGAACGAGACGTGTTAATGCTGCAAGCTGAAGCGCTTTCTGTCCTTTTCTTTGCATTTCTGCAAAAGCGCTGAGCGCATCGACTTCTACAGGGCTCAGCAGTCCTTCGGCATAGGCAATGAGGTAGGCCTCAAAGTTGAAATCGCTCACGGGGCGTTCAAGACCGAATTGATAGAGGGCATCTTTATCGCGCTGGGCAAGGGTGGCACTGTTGGCCTTGAGTTGCGCATTTTTCCAATGGCTGTATTCAGCGGCCATTTCGGCGTCTTCGGTCAATGCGTCTAAGGCTGCCATTTCAGGCTGGCTAGCAACACCTTCCATTGCTTGAAAGTAAAGCCATTCCCGGGCTTGAGCGTCCATCCTCAACACGGTATCGTCGGGAATTTTGAGCCCCGACCAATCAAGGCTGGCTGCAGCCACAGCGGGCAGGACAATGGGTTCAAAACTGTCGAGCTCTGCTTTAAGTTCTGGGTGTTCTGTAAGAAAGTGCTGCAATGACTCCACCTCAATTGCCGAAAGGCGCCCCTCGACGTAATCGAGAAACCATGCTTCGTAATTATGGAGGTTGATGGGCTTCATTACACAATGTTTTCTATGCTGCCGATGTAGTCTTTCAGCGTTTTGCGGGCCCTAAAAATGTACACTTTGACCTGGGCTTCGCTCAAGCTGCAAATTTCGCCTATCTCGGCGTAGCTGTAGCCTTCGTAATCGCGGAGCAGCACCACGGATTTCTGCACTTCAGGCAATGTTTCCAGCGCGAGGTGGAGCAATTCGTTCAAGTCACTGTACTGACCGTCATGTGAAAGTTTGCGCACATCTACCTCATCAAACTTGCCCTGTTTTTTGGCCCTGCGCAGCTGGTCGATCATGGTGTGGTACGCCGTACTGAAGAGGTAACTTTTGGCTTTTTGGCCATCCACTTCGGCTATTTTCACCCACATTTTGGCGAAAGCCTCCTGTACCAGATCTTTCGCCTGCTCCATATCGCGTACATGCTTGAGCATGAATCGATACAGGCCATCGGCATGGGCATCTACACAGTGGTTATACTCTTCAACGGTCATGGCGCGGGTGCGCTTGGTTTGGGAGTGTGACGTTCGGGTGAGGGCAAACGTTACAGGCAAAGGAAAGATTTTCTGATGAGGAGCTTAAAAAGCGCAGCATTGCTAATGCTGCGTAGCGCCGTATGTAACAAATGCGAATCAATCCAACTGCAGCACCGCCAAAAACGCCGTTTGCGGCACTTCCACATTGCCCACCTGGCGCATGCGCTTCTTGCCTTTCTTTTGCTTCTCGAGGAGCTTGCGCTTTCGCGAAATGTCACCTCCGTAACATTTGGCAGTTACGTCTTTGCGGAGCGCCCTCACCGTTTCTCTTGCAATAACCTTGGTACCTATGGCTGCCTGAATGGCAATTTCAAATTGCTGGCGGGGAATGAGCTCACGCAACTTTGCACAAATGCGCTTGCCAAGGTCAAAGGCATTGTCGCGGTGTATCAATGCCGAAAGGGCATCGACCTGATCACCATTGAGCAGGATGTCGAGCTTCACGAGTTTACTTTCGCGGTAGCCAATGGGGTGATAATCGAATGAAGCATAGCCGCGTGAAATGGTTTTCAATTTGTCGTAAAAGTCGAAAACGATTTCGCCCATCGGAATTTCAAAACTCAACTCCACACGATCCGAGGTGAGGTACACCTGGTTGGTGAGGATGCCGCGCTTTTCGATGCAGAGGGTCATAATTTGGCCCACATATTCACTTTTGCTGATGATCTGCGCCTTGATGAAAGGCTCTTCAACACTGGCAATGGTGCTGGGATCGGGGAGTTCGCTTGGGTTGTTGATAACGAGGTCCTCGCCCTTGGTGGTGGTGGCGCGGTAACCCACGTTGGGTACCGTGGTAATTACCGTCATGTCAAATTCGCGCTCCAACCGCTCCTGAACAATTTCCATATGGAGCATCCCCAAAAATCCGCAGCGAAAGCCAAAACCCAAGGCCGCCGACGATTCGGGTTCGTACACAAGAGAGGCGTCGTTGAGCTGCAATTTTTCCAGGGAACTGCGCAGTTCTTCAAATTCATCGGTGTCGACAGGATAGATGCCCGCAAAAACCATGGGCTTCACATCCTCAAAACCCTTAATCATTTCTTGGCTGGGGCGATCAACCAGGGTGATGGTGTCACCCACCTTCACCTCTTTGGCTTCTTTGATTCCGGAAATGATGTAGCCTACATCGCCCGCAAATAGCTCTTTCCTCGGGAAGGGAGTCAGCTTGAGCGTTCCTATTTCATCGGCATAATACTGCTTGCCGGTATTGAAGAATTTTACCTTATCGCCTTTGCGCAGGGTGCCATTCTTGATGCGGAAGTAAGCAATGATACCTCTGAATGAGTTGAATACAGAGTCAAAAATCATGGCCTGTAAAGGGGCTTCAGGGTCACCAACCGGTGCGGGAACGCGATCAATCACTGCTTTGAGGATGGCTTCCACACCCATGCCGGTTTTGCCGCTGGCGGGTATCACATCGTCGGGATCGCAGCCAATAAGGTCTACAATTTGGTCGGTTACTTCCTCGGGCATAGCGCTGTCGAGGTCCATCTTGTTAAGGATAGGGATGATTTCAAGGTCATGCTCCAGGGCCAGGTACAAGTTACTGATGGTTTGCGCCTGAATGCCCTGGGTGGCGTCCACAATGAGCAAGGCCCCTTCACAGGCAGCGATGCTCCGCGATACTTCATATGAAAAATCGACGTGGCCGGGCGTATCGATCAAGTTCAGAATGTACTTCTCCCCCTCATACATGTACTCCATCTGAATGGCGTGGCTCTTGATGGTGATTCCACGCTCGCGCTCCAGGTCCATATCGTCGAGCGTTTGCTCTTGGAGTTCGCGGTCCGAAATGGTACCCGTAAAGTGCAAGAGCCTGTCGGCCAGTGTGCTCTTACCATGATCAATGTGGGCGATGATACAAAAGTTTCGGATGTGCTTCATGTAGCAAAATTACAGTAAAATAGTGTGCTATGCGCTTTTGGTGTACAAATACCAGGAGCACTAACACCGTATTATATTTAAAGGTTTTGCGCACCAGAAATCCGAAGGGGTCGGAACATCTGTGTGCAGTTAACCCGCAATTGATTCATTTTTCCCAGCCTTTTGTGCCACCTTCGCCATTCCTCATCGTCAAGGAGCGTAGATTCCGTTATCTTTGTTTCTCGGCAAGGAGTTTTCTTCTTGCGGGCAAGTGTAAAAATGCCATCAAATTACAATCTTCAGAAATGAAATTTTTGCTTACCACCTTTCTTGTTTTTAGCGCAGCGGTTATATTGGCGCAAAGCAATTACGACCAAAGGCTTCTCGCCAAATTCGATCAAAAGCGTATCGCAGAACTACAAAGCACGCAACCGCAAATTCTTGCCTACTGGACGTATTTTCTGGATCATGGATATACTGTTGTTGATCTGGCCAATAGCCGCGAAAAGTATATACCCGAAACAAAAATATTGCGCATCAAAGACTTGAACAACATCAATATCCTTGAGCTCGATATCCTCCCAGACCGGCACCTTTCCAAGGCCTACCAGATCAAAGGAAGTAATAAGTTGTTGGTGCTTTGGAGCAATGATGCATTTGTGAAGAAGTATGAGCGGGGAGCATCTGAAAAAGCGCATCGTTAATTTCCTAGACAGAAGGTACATGAAGAAATTGAAATCAATCGCAATTGCCGCGACATTGTTTGGAAGCTGCATCGGTGCTGTAAAAGCCCAAACTTTTCCCATTTCACTTGGCGGCACTCAAAATGCAAACAGTTGCCAAACTGTGCTGGTGCTTACAGACAGTGAAGCCAATGATGGGGCTTATCTGCCCAATGAATCCCATGAAATAACCGTTTGCTTTATTACTTTGGATGACAACCCATTGCAATTCGCGATATTGCCTACCAACTCAGCGCTTACGAGCATATGGGACGTGGATAGCAATAGCGAGCTATACGTCTACGAGGGCAACTCAACAGCCGCGCCATTGATCGGGGTCTTTAATTCGGCAACAGACCCCAGCGGTGTTTTTTTCACCACCACATCAAGCTGTCTCACATTTGTATTCCTTTCCGGGCCCGAGAGTTCAGGACAAGGCTTCAGGGCCAGAATTACATGCGTACAGGAACAGCAGCCCTTCACTGCCAATGTTATCATTGCTCCTCCTCAAGAGCTTCTGGAAGAGGAAATTCCTGGCCTGGAAGGTAAGAATGTGATTACCCACTGTTTTTTGGATACACTCAAATTCACTGCTGTGCCCAACTTTCCATTGTCCAATGCTACTGGCAATGGTTATGAACAGCTTGCGGAAGAGTGCAATTATATATGGGATATGGGTGATGGCACTGTGGCGGAGGGAATTAACCTCACATCGTTCACCCATGTGTATCAAAATCCAGGAGGCCACTTCGCACGCTTGAGCATCATAGATATCAATGGACGCATGGAGCGTTACGAGGCCTACTTGCTCGCTGCTCCAAGACCTATCTTTTCAAACATCGTATTTGGTGATACCCTGTGCATAGCCGACAGTACGAGGATTACAGGCGGCATACTTGCTTTGGACACTGTGGGAGTTGGACCTGCCACAAGTGCAGTCAATTTGAACTTTAACTTCACAGACAGTATTGCCCTTCCCGATGTCCCTCAAGGACAAGTAACATCGTATTTCAGCCAAATCGATATTTTTGGATACAGCAACAACCCAATTATTGAATCAACTGATGATTTTTTGGAAGTATGTACAAATATGGAGCACTCTTTTTTAGGAGATCTTGAAATTGTTCTTATTTGCCCAACTGGTCAGGAGGTAATTCTGAAAGAGTTTCCTGGCAGCGGAACTACCTACCTTGGTGCTCCAATTGACACACCCGGGTCGAATGGCATACCAGGAGTTGGTGCAGATTATTGTTTTTCACCAACTGCGGTATGGGGCACCATGCTTGATGAAGATGAGCAGGACAATTACGTCATTGCCGGTACACCACCTGGCAATTCAATGTCACCCGGCACCTATTCGGCTTTTGACAGTTTTGACAACCTGATTGGCTGCCCTGTAAATGGCTTGTGGAGGTTGAAATTTACAGATCACCTGCCTCAGGATGACGGGTTTCTTTTCAGTTGGGCCTTGAATTTCAATCCTTTGTTTACAATCGATACAATTTACTACACACCACAAATTGTAAACGCTTATTGGCTTGACAATATCGATATTGTCGAAAACAATGATACCATTGTCACGGTGCTTCCCTCAGCACAAGGCAACAACTTCTTCACTTTCGTAGCCGAGGATTCTTTTGGTTGTCTCCATGATACCACATTCAATGTGTATGTCCGACCGCTTGTTGTAGCTAGCAATTCGCTTGCTTGCGACCTCACCCACGGCCTTGTTATGCAGAATGCACAGGGTGGCGGCACCTGGGAGTTTGTCACAGGCCCTACTGCCAATAGCAGTGCCACTTTCGAAGGCCAGCCTTTTGGTTTTGCCGATGTGGAGGTCAATGACCATGGCATTTATCAATTCCTCTTCACGGATGCCAATTGTGGTTATACCGACATTGCCCAAATCGATTTTAGGCCCGACCCACAGATACAACCCTTTGTTACAGATACCGTGTTGTGCAACAATGCCAATATCGTTTTCGATGCAGGTCCACAATTTCCGAATTCTCAGAACTTCCAAATTCAGTGGACCTACAATGGTGAAGTCATCAATACGACCGATTACAGCATAGTGGCTGATCAAACAGGAATTTACCAGCTTGCACTTACTGGGCATTGCGGGTCTGCTGTGGACCAATCGGACGTGGTGGCGATACAACTCACGATTGAAGGCGATACCATTTGTGGATTGCAATACCCAGCCCTGGAAGTGACCATTGACCCACCTGGCAACGGCACCTGGTCGTCACCGACCGAAAACCTGAGCTTCAGCAATCCAACCGGGCAAATTACAAGCGTTACTTCAACACTGTATGGCCGCTATGAAGTGATTTTTACCGATAGCCGTTGCCCTGATGACGAAGAGCGCGGAGCCGTACGCTTTGTTGAGCAGCCCGTGGTCAGCGTAACACCTCAAAATCCTGCATTTTGCGTGGATATAGACTCACTGCAGTTGAGGGCCACTGTGCAAGGTGACTTTACTGGCGATTATATATGGTCGGTCAACAATGATCCACAGGCTGTGACTGTTGGCACCATTGTTTTTGAAAAAGAAACCTTTGAGGCTTTAGAAACCCATTTGGTTGAAGCGCGTGTCGTCGACAATTTTGGTGTGTGCCCAGTGGGCGAAGGCAGCGTCACATTTGTGGGCAAGCACTGCAGTTAT
Organism: Cryomorphaceae bacterium; assembly: GCA_036751905.1. GTDB lineage: Bacteria > Bacteroidota > Bacteroidia > Flavobacteriales_D > Cryomorphaceae > T3Sed10-241. The sequence goes on along the minus strand of DAIOTP010000001.1, from coordinate 83,394 downwards.
ATCATTCCAAACGTGGTTACCCCAAATGGAGATGGCCGCAATGACACCTGGGATATTGTGGATCTTGATAAATTTCCGGAGGCACGCTTAAAGGTTTTCAACCGCTGGGGAAAGCTGGTATTTGAGCAAGACAATGTGGATCAATACCAAAAACAACGCAATGGCCGCGGCTGGGATCCGGAAGATTTGAGTGAGGGGGTCTACTTTTACGAACTTATACTGCCCAGTGTACAGAAGGTTGAGACGGGAAATCTCACCTTGCTGAGGCAGGGCCAACAAAGGCGGTAGCCTTTGAAACATTAGGGCTTTGTGTATGTTGGAAACAGTGCATTGCTATATTTGCACCCCAATTCGTAAGCGTGAAAGTTACAGAGCATCTAGAACAGCGTAAAGGCACCCTGTTTTCATTCGAAATTTTACCACCACTCAAAGGCAAGGGCATTGAGGCGATTTTTGAAGGCATTGATCCTTTGATGGAATTCAACCCGCCCTTTATCAATGTAACCTACCACAGGGAGGAGTATGTTTACAAAAAAGAGAACGACAATCTACTTCGCAAAATAAGCATCCGCAAGAGGCCCGGAACGGTGGGAATATGTGCGGCCATTATCAACAAGTACCACATTGACGCGGTACCCCACCTCATATGCGGAGGCTTCACTGTGGAGGAAACCGAAAACGCACTCATCGACCTTCAATTTTTGGGTATAGACAATGTGTTGGCTTTGCGGGGTGACCCAATCAAGTCTGAAAGCACCTTTGTACCTGAGGCGAACGGCCACCGCTTCGCGCTTGACCTCATCAAGCAAATTGATGGAATGAACAAGGGCAAGTATTTGCATGAGGAAAGTCAAAACCAGCAACGCACAGGGTTTTGCATAGGTACGGCGGGTTATCCCGAAAAGCACTATGAGTCGATGAACATGAAAACCGACCTGGCTTTTTTGAAGCAGAAAATCGATGCCGGGGCCGATTATATCACGACGCAAATGTTTTTTGACAATGCAAAGTATTTCGAGTTTGTGGACAAATGCAGGGAAATGGGCATCAAAGCACCGATCATTCCTGGCTTGAAACCCATCACCTCATTGAAGCACATAGCATTTCTTCCCAAAACCTTTCACATCGACTTTCCCGATGAATTTGCCGATGCATTGACAAGATGCAAGACGGATGATGAGGTAAAAGAAGTGGGTATCGAATGGAGCATTCGCCAGAGCAAGGAGCTCGTAGCGGCAGGAGTACCTTGCCTGCACTACTACACGATGGGCAAGAGCACGGCAGTACGCGAGATTGCGAAGGCAGTATTTTAAACCATGGCCCGGCGGGCCAACCAGGCGGTAACGTATTTTCCTACAATGTCGAATTCCAAATTCACCTCTTGGCCTGCTTGGAGGCGGTGGAAATTGGTGTGCGCGTAGGTATAGGGAATGATGGCCACAGAAAATCCGGAAGGACTGCTGTCCACCACAGTGAGGCTCACACCATTGATGGATATTGAGCCTTTCGGGACCGTCATGAATTGTTCATCGGCTTCGTGTTCGAAAAAATAGCGCCAGCTCCCGTCTTCTTCTTTTACAGAAGTGCAGATACCACGGGTATCAACATGACCTTGCACGATGTGTCCGTCCAAACGCCCGCCGCTTGGCACACAGCGTTCAAGATTGATGAGGTCACCAAGTTGTAAGGCGCCTATGTTCGATTTTTGCAATGTTTCATCAATCGCAGTAACGAAATGGGCATTGCCCGCAATTTGTGTCACCGTAAGGCACACGCCATTGTGCGCAACGCTTTGATCCACTTTCATTTCGTGGCTGATGTCAGACTGTATTCCGATGAGGAGGTTGCTGCGGTCGTGTTCGAGAAATGTGACCGTGCCGAGGGTTTCAATAATGCCAGTAAACATGCTTATTCAGCGCTTCTAAAGGTGGGTGAAAAAACTGTGATATTGCCTGACAGATTAACAGGAACGATACCTGAAAGCCTTACGGTGAAAACTTTACACACATAGAAGTAAGTCGAAGCGCTTACCATTTCACCTGTGAGTTTGCTGGAACCATCCCAAAGTATATCGGGGTCGGTGGTTTCAAATACAATGCTTCCCCAACGGTTGAAAATGGTCATTTCTACTCCGATCACAGAACGGTATGGGAAGGCTGCAAAAACATCATTGCGGCCATCTCCATTTGGGGTAAACACGTTGGGTAGCATGTATTCCGGGCAGTTGTCGATACACACGATGTTGCTGAAATCGCTTTCATTGCGCCGTATGCTGCCATCGGGCCATGGCGCAAGCGAATCCAAGGCTGTTATGGCATAGCACCCTGCGATGCTGAGCGTGTCCGAAAAATTGAAAGTGGTATTCATCTCCCCATCAATCACGGCGATGAGTTGAAATTCATCGGCTTCGTTGTCGGTGGGCCTAAAATACACGTTGTACGCAATGGCATCATCGGTATCATCGCAACTTGTGTTGGGGTTGGTCCAATTGAGGTCGACGGTGAGTTCCACACAGTCATCGAGCGCTTCGAGCTGCGGGGGGCAAGGCGGAGTGCGGTCATAAGGTATGCCGCAGCGCTGTTGTGAATAGTTGATGAGGGTATCATTTTCGCCGATGGCGAAATAGGAACCGCGCGATACGATGTAATAGCAGTACTCCCGGTTATTGACCAGTGGGCGGTCTAGATAACCCAGCGTATCAACGGTAGCGATGAGGCCAAACGCTGCATCATTTGGTCCTTTTCGGTAAATGTCATACTCAAAGTTGATCCAGGGGAGCACTTCTCTCCATGTGAGTTCGAGCTGATTGTCGTTTGGAATGAGCTCCAGAAAGAGCGAAGAGGCCCTGTTCGATCGGCCTGACAATTGACCATCGCTAAACAGCTCAACCCTATAGGTATGGGCTGTATCGCGCGTGTTGAGCGAGGGCGAAATCCAGAGGGTATCCAGATCTTCTAAAGAGGCGACTGCCACCGGCGATTCCCAAACTAGGTCGGGCACCTCATCGTAGCCCTCACCCCTGAGCAGTCTGTAACTGTAAGGGCCAGGAAAGAGCTCAACATTGAGTTCAATCGGGCTGCGCCATGACACCGTATCGCGCCCGGCTACATCGGTGATGCCAACGCTGTTCTTTTTGATTATTGGAATTTCAAAGCGTATTTCAGCACAGGCTTCATTGCTGGCATAGCTCTCAGCCCCATCGGGAAAGCAGGCCACCACCATATAGCATATCTGCCTGCCAAACACTACCTCATCCATATCCACAAAGGAAGTGTTGTCGAGCCCATCCACCTGGGTGAGCAGTGTATACCCCGTGTACTCTGGTACACCCGTTTCGCAATCATCGGGTTCAAAACCGAAGAAGTTAATCCTTCGGTAGATTTTATAACCATTGGCCTGGCTACAGAAGGAGGGTTCCCATTCCAGAAAAATACCCAGCCCAGAAGCTTCTGCTTGCAGGTTTTCAGGGGCTGGAGCCACTACAGTAACTTCGGATTCGGCAATGGCCACAAGTCCTACCGGCAAGCCGAAGTCGAGTGCTTCAAAGGTGAGTTGATAAGGCGCCAACCTTACATGGCTGCATTGGGTATTCCAATTGAACACTCCTGTTACCGGCTGAACCAGGCTATTTTGCGTAAAGCTGGCTGCTGAGGGTATTGCAAATGGCAGACCAAAAGCGGAAAGCTGTATGTTGTCGCCATCGGGATCGCTGGCCGTGACGTTGAAGGATACATTTGTACCCGCCTCCACACAGACATCTGGTAATTCGGCAATTACCGGAGGCACATTGTCACAACTGCGCACAGTGATCTGCATATCGCGCAGTACTTTGCCAAGGAAAACCCCGTTGCGGTATTGTTCAACCTCGAAAGCTATATTGTATTCACCAATGCGTTGCGGCGCATTCCATGTTATGGTTCCCGTAGAGGGATTGATTGAAATGGTATTGGCCGGATTGGGAAAGGGATCGTTTTGATTGTTCACAGCACTTGGAAGCACGTAGGTGCCATCAGGGAAGGGAGCACAGTCGGAACCCAATGATTCCACAAGCTTAAAAAAGAGGGAGTCGCCTGAGGGGTCGACGGGGCCTGGCGAGTATATCCACGGTTGAAAAACGCACGCATCCTGAAGGGGTAAATTTTGAAAGAATACGGAGCTGGCAGGTGCCTGTGATCCGGAGATGCGCAGGGTAGTGCGCAAGGCAAACAGTTGAAGAATGGAATTGCTGATATTCAGTACACCAAGATTTCTGTTGGGATCTACCACACACAGTTCATAGGTACCAGGACCAGGGTAGGTGTGGCGCTTTATGTAGCGGTTGATTTGAGAGTCGCGGGGTGTAATAAACGTAGGTGGCCATTGGCGGTCTATGCTGTCACGCGGCGTACCATCACCCCAAAAAATGAACAGCATATCCCTGTCGGCAGGGGCACTTGTTTTGGTGTAGGTGGTGATGGTAATTTCATAGGTAAAGCCGCCAACGTGGGTGTAGGTTATTTCGCCTCCCCGGTTGTGGGTAGCATTTGCTGCAAAAGCAAGCGCTAAAGCGCAAAAGGAAAGAAGAAATGCTTTCAAGCGTTCTGATTCAGTGTTTAAAGTTACCCATTTTTTTAACAACGCAGCCGAAATTTCCAAATTGTGAAGTCAAATTGACTGCGCTGTTTTTGAAGAGTCAGTGTGTTCAAAAGCACTAACTTTGCACCACAGGTTTAACTTGTCAAAGTGGCTTTTGTTGAAGCGCTCATCAATCAACGGCAGCACTGCATTCATTATTCAATACAATTAGAAAGCCTTATACCCCATGAATACCGATGACAAAGTGAAGGTGGGCATCACCATAGGCGATATGAACGGGATCGGCCCGGAGATCATTCTCAAAGCATTTTCAGACAATAGGCTTTATCAAACTTTCACACCAATACTGTATGGATCGTCACGGGTGTTGAATCATTACAAGAAGCTCATTGGGCTGGAAGAGGTAAATTTTCAGGGAATCAAAGACGCCGATTCGGCCATTGCGCGCAAGTTCAATTTGATATCGCTCACCAAGGATGAGCTTACTGTAGAGCCGGGACAAGTAACCCAAAAGGCCGGCTGGCTGGCATTTCAATCTTTAGAAATGGCGGTTAAAGATTTGGCAAGCAACAAAATAGACCTGCTTGTCACAGCACCTATCAATAAGAAAAATATACAGCAGGAGGGCTTTAAGTTTCCGGGTCACACGGAGTATTTGGCAAAATACAGCAATGTGGACGAGGCGCTAATGCTCATGTGTTGCGATGGTTTGCGCGTAGGCGTGGTCACAGGGCACATACCCCTTTCGGAAGTGGCCACACGCATTTCTGAGAAATCAATTGCATCCAAGCTCAGAGAAATGGACAAAACGTTGAGGCAAGACTTTGCGATACAAAAGCCAAAAATTGCGGTGCTTGGACTCAACCCCCATGCAGGCGATGATGGCCTACTTGGTCCCGAAGAACAACAAGTGATTGTGCCCGCCATAGGGCGCGTCCGGGAGGAAGGAATATTCGCTATTGGGCCTTTCCCGGCCGATGGATTTTTTGCCAGCCGCACATGGAAGCAATTTGATGCGGTGTTGGCCATGTACCATGATCAAGGCCTCATTCCTTTTAAGCATATCGCTGGCGATGGTGGAGTGAATTATACAGCAGGGCTTCCCATAGTCCGCACATCTCCTGCCCATGGCACTGCTTACGATATTGCAGGCAAAGGTATAGCCGATGAAAACAGCTTTAGACAGGCCGTGTACATGGCGGTCGACATTTATCATACCCGAAAAGAATACAGACAACTGATGTCCAATGCATTGGTCTCCGACAAAAAAGAGCCGTAGACACTTGTTGATAAAGAGATTTTGCATACCTTTGCCGTCCTTATTTTATAAGCAAGGTCATGAAGCCGTTTGTCATCCCATTTTACGGTCTTAAGCCGGGGATTCATACATTCGATTTTTTTGTTGACCACGCGTTCTTTGAAGCCTTTGAGTCTAATTTGGTTGAAGATGCGAGGTTCGATGTAGTGCTCAGCCTTGAGAAGTTGACCACAATGTTGATCCTTCGTTTCTCCGCAAGCGGCGAATTGCTAGATTATTGTGACCGCTGTGGCGAAGCCATACAGTTGCAGATGAATGCTGAAGATGAGATCTTTGTTAAATTTGGCGATACGCCATATGAGCAAACAGATGAAGTCATTGTGGTAAGCCACGAGACACACGAGATCGATGTAGCACAAATGATTTATGAAATGATTGTGCTCAACATTCCAAGCAAGAAAGCGCATGACGACCCAAAGGATTGCAATCAGGACGTGATTGAAAAGCTCAAAGCGCACTTGCGCGACAATGATGAAGATGAGGATACCGACCCACGCTGGGAGGCATTGAAAAAATTAAAGTAAACAAACAAGCATAGCATGGCACACCCCAAACGAAAGATTTCCAAAACCAGAAGAGACAAGCGCCGCACGCATTACAAAGCTGAAGGTCCTACGCTGGCTATTGACTCTACCACAGGTGAGATGCACCGCATGCACCGTGCGCATTGGCATGAGGGCAAACTGTACTACAAGGGCAAAGTAGTCATTGACGGTACTGCTGAAGCATAAACCAACGTTGAATACATGTACGAGTCAGCCATTGGCTGGTCTAGATTGATCTTGGGGCAAAAGCCCCTTTTTGTGTTGTGGTAAAGTTTGCTTTGTTTGCATGGACCAAATAAGTGGTCAAAATGCTTAGCACTATTTTAAAATGTTGTAAATGAAATCAAAAGTTCGCGCAGCTATTACCGGAATTCAGGGCTACGTGCCAGAGGACAAATTGACCAACGCTGATCTTGAAAAGTTAGTTGATACCAACGATGAGTGGATACGCTCACGCACAGGGATATCAGAGCGCCGCATACTGCGTGACCCATCAAAGGCCACAAGTGATTTAGGCGCTGCTGCAGTAAATGCCTTGATAGCGAAATGTGGCGTTGACCCACTTGAAGTCGACTTATTGATTTGTGCCACAGCTACTCCTGACCATCTGTTCCCATCGACCGCGAACATAATCAGTGACAAATGCGGTCTGAAAAATGCGTGGTCATTTGATTTGATGGCCGCATGCAGTGGGTTTCTCTATTCGCTGACTACGGCAAGCCAGTTTATTGAAGCGGGCAAGTACAAAAAAATCATCGTGGTAGGCGCTGACAAAATGAGCTCAATAGTCGACTATACCGACAGAACTACCTGCATCATATTTGGTGATGGCGCCGGAGCAGCCCTCATAGAACCCAATGAGGAAGGCAATGGAGTGATCGACTCTATTATGCGGAGCGATGGAAGCGGCCGGGCTTACCTGCATCAAAAAGCCGGGGGCTCACTTAAACCTGCATCGCATGATACTGTAAACGCCAGAGAGCATTTTATTTACCAGGAAGGACAAACCGTGTTCAAATTTGCAGTGAACAACATGGCCAATGTAGCTGCAAAAATCATGGAAAAGAATAACCTGAAGAGTGAAGATGTAGCCTGGCTGGTGCCGCATCAGGCCAACATGCGCATCATTGATGCCACCTCAAACAAGATGGGCCTTGACCCCTCCAGGGTGATGGTCAACATACAGCGCTATGGCAACACCACCAACGGAACAATTCCTTTGTGCCTGTGGGAGTGGGAAAAACAGCTTCGCAAAGGCGACAATCTAGTCTTGGCTGCTTTTGGCGGCGGGTTCACTTGGGGTGCCATGTATTTAAAATGGGCATACGATTCAAAATAATGACTTAATTTCGTCGCCAAAGAAGCCGTTTTCAACCAAAGAATCATCATATGAAGCTGAGTGAAATTCAGGATTTAATCAAGTTTGTATCGCGCTCCGGTGTCACGGAAGTAGAGATTGAGCAAGCCAATTTTAAGATTACCATCAAAACAGAGAGTAGCAAAAAACGCAGCTCCCGTGAGGGTACAGAGATGTACATGGCCCAACCCATGCAAATGCCCATGGCTCAAATGCAGGCCATGCCGCAAGTACAGCAGCAGCAGCAGGCATCAGCAGCAGCACCAACTTCTGCTCCCGCACCCGTTGCCGAGCCGCCCAAGGACGAGGCCTCGAAATATGTAACCATCAAGTCCCCAATGATCGGTACTTTTTACCGCTCATCCGGTCCCGACAAGGCTCCGTTTGTTTCAGTGGGTGATGAAATAAAGCCAGGCAAAGTGATTTGTATCGTGGAAGCCATGAAGCTCTTCAATGAAATTGAGGCTGAAGTAGCCGGCAAGATTGTGAAAGTGCTTATCGATGATGCCTCACCGGTTGAGTATGATCAGCCCTTGTTTCTGGTTGACCCCTCTTAAGGGGAGTTATTTCACCTAAACCTTTTTCTATGTTCAAAAAAATACTCATTGCCAACCGAGGTGAGATCGCCTTGCGGGTAATTAGAACCTGCAAAGAGATGGGCATCAAGACAGTAGCGGTATACAGCAAGGCTGATGCTGACAGTTTGCCTGTGCGATTTGCTGATGAAGCTGTATGTATTGGGCCTCCAGCAAGCACAGAATCGTATTTAAAGATTCCAAACATCATCGCTGCTGCGGAGATAACCAATGCCGATGCCATTCACCCTGGTTATGGATTCCTTTCGGAAAACGCTAAATTTTCCCGCATTTGCCAGGAGAACGGAATCAAATTCATCGGAGCCTTGCCCGACCAAATTGATGCCATGGGCGATAAAGCCACTGCAAAAGCTACCATGAAAAAAGCTGGTGTGCCCTGCGTGCCTGGCTCTGAAGGCCTGCTTAAAGATGCCAAGCACGCCATACAAATGGCTAAGGAAATAGGCCTTCCTGTGATGATGAAAGCCACCGCAGGCGGTGGTGGCAAAGGTATGCGCGTGGTTTGGAAACTGGAGGACATCGAGTCCTCTCTTGAGGCCATCAGGCGGGAGGCCAAAGCTGCTTTTGCCAATGATGGGGTATACATGGAAAAATTCATTGAGGAACCCCGCCACATTGAAATCCAAATTGCAGGCGATCAGTTTGGCACTTTTTGCCATATGAGCGAAAGAGATTGCTCCATTCAACGGCGCCACCAGAAGCTTGTGGAAGAAACGCCTTCGCCTTTTATGACCAAGGCTTTACGCAAAAAGATGGGTGAAGCAGCCATCCAGGCAGCAGCAGCTGTAAATTATGAAGGCGTGGGTACAGTAGAGTTTTTGGTCGATAAAAACCGCAACTTCTACTTTATGGAAATGAACACCCGCATACAGGTGGAGCATACCATTACAGAAGAGGTGATAACCTTCGACCTGATCAAAGAGCAAATAAAAATTGCCGCGGGAATCCCCATCAGCGGAATAAATTACGAGCCCAAGATGCACGCCATCCAGTGTAGGATCAATGCTGAAGATCCTATGCACGACTTCCGCCCGAGTCCGGGTACCATCACGGTATACCACTCACCGGGGGGCCATGGGGTGAGGGTCGATACCCACGTGTATGCAGGCTATACCATTCCTCCGAACTATGACTCGATGATCAGCAAGCTCATCGTGTCAGCACAAACCCGTGAGGAAGCCATCAAGAAAATGCACCGCGCCCTCAGCGAGTACATCATTGATGGTGTGAAAACAACCATTCCTTTCCACATCCAGTTGTTTGAAAATGAAGACTTCAAAAAAGGAAATTTCACCACGAAGTTTCTTGAAGGATTCAAAATGACCGAATAGTACGCCATTGCCTCAATATTTCAATTGCACTTGGCTTGTAGCGCGATTGAAAACAACAGTGTGCGCAGTGCAATGTTGAACAGGGAATGCTCCTCACAATAGCGGCCACTTGGCTGAATAATTTGGGGTGTGCGCCATGGTACTGCATGGGTTGTAAATTACAGGCATATTTCATCGACAGTGATCAAGGACCACTTCAATACTTTACCATTTCATAACAGGATGGGCCTTGGTCAAGTAAGGTGAAACAGCCAAAGATTGCTATTTTTGGCGTGACCAATAATGAGGAACTATGTTACGATTTGACGATTACCAATTTGCAGGAAAACGCGCCCTGATACGTGTTGATTTCAATGTTCCGCTCGATGAGCAGCGCAAGGTTACTGACGACAACCGCATCAAGGCAGCTGTTCCTACCATAAAAAAGATACTCAAAGACGGCGGCAGCGTGGTGCTCATGTCGCACATGGGCCGGCCAAAGGGCAAGCGCAATGAGAAGTACTCCCTCGATGCCGTGATTCCTGCCCTTGAAGCTTTGCTGGGCACCAAGGTACAGTTCGCCAATGATTGCGTGGACGAGTCCTCACGTGGCATGTCTAAGGCCTTGAAAGCCGGAGAGGTGCTGTTGCTTGAAAATCTGCGTTTCTACGATGAGGAGGAAGCGGGCGATGAATTTTTCGCAGGCCAACTTGCTGAGCATGGAGATTGCTTTGTGAACGACGCCTTTGGCACTGCCCACCGCGCACATGCCAGCACCACCATTGTTGCCAATTTTTTCCCAAAGGACAAAATGTTTGGCTACCTCATCGAAGGTGAAATTGACAGCATTGACAAAGTGCTCCACAGCAAGGAGCGCCCAGTATTGGCCATTATAGGAGGCGCGAAAGTGAGCAGCAAGATCACCATCCTTGAAAATTTGCTGGCCCGTGTGGACCACCTTATTATAGCTGGTGGCATGGCCTACACCTTTGTGAAAGCGCAAGGAGGCACTGTAGGCAATTCGCTCGTGGAAGATGATTATGTGGAAACAGCCAAGAGCCTCATCAAAAAGGCGGAAGAGCAAGGCGTTAAAATTCACTTGCCATCGGATACTCTGATTGCCGATGATTTCCGAGAAGATGCAAGTACTGATGTATGCCCAACCAAGGCCATACCTGATGGCTGGATGGGCCTTGATATTGGTCCCGAAACCACCAAAGCTTTCAAACAGCTTATAAGTGAATGCAAAATCATTCTTTGGAACGGCCCGATGGGTGTGTTTGAGATGGATGCCTTTGCCAAGGGCACCATTGCCGTGGCCGAAGCCCTTGTAGAAGCTACTGAAAAAGGAGCCTTCACCCTGGTGGGGGGAGGCGATTCCGTAGCGGCGGTAAACAAGTACCACCTTGCTGAGAAAGTGAGTTATGTAAGTACTGGTGGTGGCGCTATGCTGGAATACCTTGAAGGAAAAGAGTTGCCAGGCATTGCCGCCATCAGGAACGCGCAAGCATCTTAATAGCCTAATTTGCTACGCACGCGCTCGAGTACATCGAGGGCCACAAGCCGCGCTTTGGCTTCACCTTGCTGAAGAATGTCAAGAACAAGGGAGGGTTGGGACATGAGTTCATCGAACCGTTGCCGCTCTGATTTGTATTTTTCGAGGATCAGTTCAAGGAGTTCTTTCTTGGCGTGACCGTAGCCGTAGTTGCCGGCTTCATAGCGGCTGCGCATGAGTGCAGTTTGTGCTGTCGAGGCCAGCAGCCTGTAAATGTTGAATACATTGCAGGTTTCTGGATTTTTGGGCTCCTCAAGCGGAGTACTATCGGTGAGTATGCCCATCACAGTTTTTTTGAGTTCCTTTTCCGGAGCGAAAATGTTGATGTAATTGCCGTAACTTTTGCTCATCTTCTGACCGTCGGTCCCAGGCACATACATGGTCGATTCCTGTACTTTGGCTTCAGGAATTACAAAGGTATCGCCGAGTCGGTGATTAAATGTACTGGCTATATCACGCGTCATTTCAAGATGTTGCAGTTGGTCTTTGCCTACAGGTACAATTTCCGCATCGTAGAGTACGATGTCGGCAGCCATGAGCACCGGGTAGGTAAACAGGCCCGCATTGACATCGCTCAGTCGATCGCTTTTGTCTTTGAAGCTGTGGGCATTGGCCAACATCGGAAAAGGTGTAAAGCAACTCAGGTACCAGGTAAGTTCGGCGACCTGAGGTATGGCGCTTTGCCTGTAAAAGGTGTGGCGCCCTGCATCGAGCCCAAAAGCCAGCCAGGTTGCGGCGGTACCAAGTACATTGTGGCGCCGCACCTCGGCATTTTTCAATGCCGTGAGTGAGTGCAAATCAGCCATGAAGAAGAAGGCTTCATTGTTGGCTGCATTCGCCATGGTCAATGCGGGTTGTATAGCGCCAAGAATGTTTCCAAGGTGCGGTATTCCAGTGCTTTGAATGCCGGTCAAGATGCGTGCCATAGGGTGTATTTTGCTCGGCGGCAAATGTAGTGAATTCCGCAAGGCTACTTCCGCCTGAACCGAAGAGTCCTTCAGGACGCAATATTTGTGAAAAAAACATGAAGCAACGCGGCAGGGTGTACCTTTGAATGCCTAAAATCCTGAATATGAAAAAACAACTTCACCTTCATCTCATTTTGCCCGCACTTATTTTGGCTTCGTGCTCAAGTGTTTACGAATGTGGGCAAACGCGCCCTGAGAATTTTCGCGCTTCTAAGCGCATGGCAGCCCTAGTTACTGAGCGCGATTCCCTTTGCAGCACACTCAACGCCGAACAAGCCGAAAACGAACGGCTCAGCACAGCGCTTCAGGCCAAAACAGCGGAATACGAACAGCTCGATGAGCGCCACAGTACCCTACAAGGCGATTTTAAACGGTTGCAAGCTGAAAGTACATCTACCACCGACGAACTGCGCAAAGCACTTGGTCAAAAGTCGGATGAACTGAGCGAAAAGGAACGCGCATTGCAAGAGCGCGAAAAAACACTGCGTGAGATGCAGGCCGTTATAGCCCGTCAGGACAGCATCACAAGCAGGCTCAACAACATAATACGCGATGCCTTGCTTGGCTTCCAATCTGATGAACTCTCTGTAGAAGTGAAAAACGGGAAGGTTTACGTATCAATGAGCGACAAGCTTCTATTTCGCTCGGGCAGTGCCGGCTTGGAGACCAAAGGCCGTGATGCAATCGTGGCACTTGCAGGCGTTTTAGACAAGAATCCGGATATCGACATCCTCATTGAAGGCCATACCGACAATGTACCCATACGTACCGCAACGTTCAAAGACAACTGGGATTTGAGCACAGCCCGTGCCACAGCCATTGTACGGCTGTTGAGTGATGAGCACAAATTGGACCCCACACGCCTCACAGCCGCGGGCAGAGGCGAGTTTCAACCACGCGCTGACAACACTACGGCCGATGGCCGCGCCAGCAACCGCCGTACAGAAATCATTCTTTCGCCTAAACTCGACGAATTGATGAACCTGCTTTATTGAGGGACACAGCCGTACGGGAATCTTTAATGCACCACAGTGCTTTTCTGCACCCGCATAATTTGATAAACGACCACCGTTTTGCCCGTTTCGTCGCTGGCTCTGAACTCGAAGGCATCAGCGCTGAAGGGGTTGAGGTCTATATGCAGGGTTGAACCGCCCGTATAGTAACGCCTCCCGATTAAGCTTCCGCTGCCCTTGCTGAGCAAGTCAAAGGTCATGCGTCTGTGGCTGGGATATTGACAGTAAACCACCATAATACTCTGGCCCGGTTGGAGGTCAACTTCTATGCGGAAGCCGTCTTCTTCGCGAAGGCTTTTTCGGTCGATGATGTGGTACATATTCCGGGCAGTTTGCGCAACGTTGCCAGATATGGCGGTAGCGATTATATTACAAAGCACACCATTGCATGTAACCTCAGCAACCAGGTTGGATTATATAATGGTTAAGCTTCTGTTAGCCGATTCATGCTTCTTCCAAACCAAACCAGGCGACCACCGCTTTGGCCCGCATGCCTCCTATCGCATTGCTTAATTCCTCAATGCTTGCGCGTTTAATTCCGGCAATACTCTTGAAGTGGCTGAGCAGTTTGGCAGCCATTTCCGGGCCTATACCAGGTATATCAGTGAGTTCTGTTTTGATGGTGGCTTTGCTCCGTTTATTGCGGTGGTGGGTGATTCCGAAGCGGTGCGACTCATTGCGGATGTGCTGCAGTACTTTGAGGGTGTCTGATTTTTTGTCGATGTAAAGCGGGGCAGAGTCGCCGGGATAGTAGATCTCTTCCAGACGCTTGGCTATGCCAATGATCGGAATTTTACCCCGAAGCCCCAATAGGTCAAGGCTTTCTAAAGCTGCACTGAGCTGTCCTTTGCCCCCATCGATGACGATCAGTTGAGGAAGTGACTCGCCTTCGTCTACGAGCCGCTTGTAGCGCCGGTGTACCACTTCGCGCATCGAGGCAAAGTCGTCGGGGCCGTCCACCGTTTTGATGTTGAAATGGCGGTAATCTTTCTTACTGGGCTTCCCATCCTTGAAAACCACACATGCGCTTACAGCATTGGTTCCTTGCAGGTTGGAATTGTCAAAACCCTCAATGTGTACAGGAAGTTCGGTGAGGCGAAGGTCTTTTTTTATTTGCTCCAGGATGCGTTGCGTGTGCTGCTCTGGATCGGTAAAGCGCGACTGCTTTTGCTTGTCGAGCATGATGTACTTCGCGTTGCGGGCACTGAACTCCACGAGGCTGAGTTTGTCACCCCGCTTGGGAGCTGTCAGTTTGTGGCCCGGGAGTTCCACATCGAGTTCCAAGGGAAGCAAAATTTCCTTGGCGAGCTCGGCTCCGTTTCCCTTAAGTTCGGCGATGGCGCTGAGCAGGAGTTCCGCATCGCTCTCTTCCAGCTTTTTACGGAAGTGCATGGTATGGCTTTGCACAATCGCTCCATCCACCACCTTCATATAGTTCACATAGCCTGCATGCAGATCAGATACGAGCGCGAGCACGTCCACATTGCCCACGGCAGGGTTCACGATGGTGCTCTTACTGCGGTAATTTTGAAGGATTTCAAGTTTTTCTTTAACGTATTGGGCCTTTTCGAATTCGAGCCTTTCGGCAAATTGATCGATGCGCTCACGGAGCACTGAGAGCACACTGCTGATGTTGCCCTTGATGATGGCACGGATGTCATCCACCTGCACATCATACTCCTCACGGCTCTGCAATCCTTCACATGGACCCAGGCAGTTGCCAATGTGGTACTCCAGGCATACTTTAAACTTGCCCTTTTCTATGTTGGCTTTGCTCAGGTCGTACTTGCAGGTGCGTATTTTGTACAGCCTCCGGATGAGGCGCAGCAAGGTGTGCATGGTTTTCACCGAGGCGTAAGGGCCGTAGTATTCTGAGCCATCATCAATCTTGGTGCGCGTGCTGAATACCTGGGGGAAAGGTTCATTTTTGATGCATAGCCAAGGGTAAGTTTTATCGTCCTTGAGCAGCACGTTATAGCGTGGTTGCAGCTTCTTGATCAGGTTGTTTTCAAGAAGGAGGGCATCGAGTTCGTTGGCCACTACGATGAAGTCCACATCGACAATGCGCCGCACCATCACACGCGTGCGCCCGCTGTGGCCCCCATCTTTGTTGAAATAAGAGTTCACACGGCTGCGCAGATTTTTGGCTTTGCCTACATAAATCACAGCGCCCTCTTCACTCTTGAATTGATACACTCCCGGTCTTGTAGGAAGGAGTTTGATTTTTTCGTTGATATCCACTTCTGCAAAAATACAAAAAGGCAACGCGCAGCGGCGGCAGAACGGTATGCGCTCGGCCCATTTTGCGTAAGTTTGCACAAATCAAAATTCTGTGATTAAAGACATCGACCGCCCTAAGGTTGAAGATATTGCCATAGCTGCCGTACCAGAGAGCAACGCCGAGACCGGAGCCGATGAATGGTACATCTACCTCCTAAACCTCAAGGCAGAGCCTATCAACAATGTACTTGTAAGCTCACGGGGCTATGGCACGATGAAGAAAGAAGACGTGAAAACAAGCGAACTCCGCCACTACATCGAGGAGTTGCCTTCACACAGCTTTGTAAAAATTGAGCCCATTATGGAGGAGTTGTTTGCACTGAACAACCAATATTGGGTGAGTTTTTACCTCGGACAAACGATTTACGACAAGAAGTACGTTTTTCTTCCTGAAACCATCCAAAAATCAAACCTCACCGAGTTGCCGCTCATGGGTGGCAAAGGAGTACTCATTAAGTAATGCCATACCTGGACCTGATTCTTGTGCTGCCCATTGCATGGGGCATGTTCCGTGGCTTTAAGCGCGGATTCATCATCGAGCTGTGTACCCTCATGGCCTTGATACTGGGTGTATATGGAGCAGCTGCATTTGGCGACATAGCCGCCGATTATCTGGTCAAGACCTTTCACACCGATGAGCAACTGAGCATGGTGCTGGCTTTTGCTTTGCTCTTTGTAGGCATAGTGATAGCTGTGTATTTTTTCGGAAAGGTGCTGGAAAGCGTGATCAAATTGGTAGCGCTTGGTTTGGTCAACAAGCTGTTTGGGATGGCATTCGGCGGAGCCAAATTTGCTCTAATCATCAGCGCCTTACTCTATGTGTGGAACGGCTTTCCTTTTACAGACCAGGTGATACCTGGTCAATGGAAGCAAAGCAGCTACCTGTACACTCCCGTATGCAGCCTTGCGCCTGCGCTGTATCCTGTGCTCCAAGATCAGGACTGGCTCCACAAGTTGGAAAAGCAGCTTGAAGAATGGGTGGGGGAGCCGAAGACCAATCAATCCCCAGGAGCACGTTGTACTGAAACTGCCGGCTCCTGCACCCATGAGCTCGAGGGCAACCAGAACAAATACACGAACCTTATGCAGATATGAAAAGAGGCATGCATCAAAAATTTGGAATCATGCCATCGTTCAGGTCTGCCTGGTTGATTTTGGCATGCTCAGGGCTGATTCTTGCTGTGGCAGCTTGCGGTGATGGGCGCCCGCGGCAAGTCATTGGTGAGCTCAATATGTTCGAAGACGAAACCCTGCGAAGCATGTATGCAGCCGCTGACGAACGGAATGCAACTGAACTGCTCTCCTACGCGGAGCATTCTACCGCAGCATACAGGCGTGGTTTTGCAAGGCTGGCAGGCAGCATGCCCGACAGCAGCTTGCTGCCTGCGGTGGCAAAGCTGCTCAGCGACCCCATACCTTACGTTCGGCTTGAGGCTGCATGGGCCATAGGCCAGTGGCGGGATACCCTTGCGCTCGCATCACTCGAAACGGCCATGCGAAAAGCAACCATCCCCGAGGTGAAGGCCGAGCTGCTTGAGGCCATCGGCAAGTGCGCGCATGAGCATGCCATGGCTTTCCTCATACGCCACGAACCCGGCACACCCATAGAGGAAGCGGGAAAAATGTGGGGCATATACCGCGCAAGCCTTCGCGGCCTTTTGCAGGAAAAACACTTGAGGGTGGTGGTTGCCCATCTGCGCTCACGCGAAATGGACACGCGGCTCGCGGCAGCGCATATCCTTGCGCGACAGGAGCAATTTGGACTGCATGAATACGCCGAGGCCCTCCAACAAGCTGCCGCCTCTGATCCTTCAGCAGAGGTGAGGCATATGGCACTTCAGGCATTGCGCCATACCGACACGGCCGATGGCTTTTATACATCCGTATTTCAAAACGACGCCGAGCCCAGCGTGAGGGCAGCTGCAATCAAAGCCCTCACAGCACCAGCTGTTGCTCCTGGCCTCGAACTTGTCGTGAATGCCCTTGAAGATGGCAATCCATTGGTAGCCATGGAGGCGGCCCTGAGATTGAATGAAGTAGGGATGTATGCTGATGCTTCTCATTTGCGTGGCATAGCCCTTACCTCACATGTTCCGGAAGTGCAGGCCGCTGTACTGGCCCTGTTTTTTCAGAATGCTGAGCAGGATGCATGGCTGCTCTACAGGCGTTTGTGGCTAAGCCATGGCGCACCAGGCAAGCGCAGGGTGCTCGTAAGGGCACTTGCTGCAACGGAGGCAGCATTCGACACCCTTGTACATTTGCTCCAAGCTGAACCCGCCATAGCGACGGCCTCCGCTGCCGCTTTGGTCAGTGGGAGTATTCAGTACCCCTCTTGGCGACAGCCCATGCGGGAGGTCGTGCTCCGTGAGCTTGCAGAAGGCGGAGACGGAGTAGCAGCTGTTTTTGCAGAAGCCATTCCCGAAGCACCACTGAGTGCAATTTTCAAAGCCGATACAGCGCGCATACGCACTTCCGTGATTCGATTTCCAAAACCTGGTCAAAATGAGGTGCGCGAGGGATTGCGCAAAGCATACTTCCGCCTCCGCGGAGAGGGGTATCAAGCCTCAAGTACTGCTCATAATCATCCGATTGATTGGGACGAAGTGGTGCAGATTGACCGGAAGGCACAGGTCATATTCTACATTGGCGGAACACCGCTCTTGGTGCAATTGCTGGTGGAGGATGCACCTGGCAGCGTGACAAGTTTCGTGCAGCTTACAAGGCGCAATTACTACGACGGATTGACCGTGCACAGAATTGTACCGGGATTTGTGTCGCAGGGGGGCTGCCCTGTAGGTGATGGTTACCACAGCACCGATTACAGCTTGCGCAGTGAATTCAGCGCCCTGCGGTTTGGGCAAGGTGTGGTGGGCTTGGCCAGTTCCGGGCCCGATACGGAGGGTCCACAATTTTTTATAACCCACATGTCAGCACCCCATCTGGATGGACGCTACACGGTTTTTGGTGCTGTAATACAAGGATTAGAGGCCATCACAGAGTGGACTACGGGCACCCGGATCGATTCTGTGCGTATGGCAATCTGAGCGTGACCCGCACCAAGGGAGGTTCCAAAAATGTGAATTTTTAGTTTGACCCCTGCGCTTGAAAAGCCGACATTCGTAACCCTGTAATCAAAATCACGTTTCTATGAATGCTATTTTGAAACGAAACAAAGCTATGGGTGTTGACGACCTTGCTCGACTCACGGTGGGCGAATTGCGCCGGGTGTGTAAAATGAATTTGAGGGCTTTCCACACCTTCTCCATCGCCAATCTTGTTGTATTTTACCACAGTTTGTACATGGAAAACTGGCTTTTGTTATTCATCTCCTTTGGGCTGTTTATCAGCTGCATGGCTGTGTTCGACAACTACAAGACCAGCAGCCGGCTCTTGGATAAAAGCACACAAGAAGGGGGCTAAGCAAACCGTATTTATTGGAAAATTAATGCGCCTTTTGGGGCTTTTTTTTTGCCTTTTCGGCAAATATGTGCTCGGTCAAAGCGAAGGCAACGTGCCTTGCTTTGGCATCGGGGTCAAACGAATTCGGCAAGTTCCATCCAGCGCTCCGTTTCCACTTCAATGCGCTTCACCAGCTCCTCCAGTTCAGCCGAAAGGCTCAAGAGCGTTTCGTTGTTGTCGCTCATGCTGAGTTTTTCGGCGAGCGTCATTTTTTTGGATTCCAACTCGGCTATGCTCTTCTCCAATTTTTCAAATTCAAGGCGTTCGGCATAGGTGAGTTTGGTTTTTTCTTTAGCGGCATCCTCAGCAATGCGCCCTTTCTGGGCAATGCCGGCAGCTTTGTTGTCTGCTTTTTTGGCGGAAGCGTCTTCTTCCCGCTTGGCAGCACGGTACTGACTGTAATTGCCAGGGTAGTCGCGTATTTTGGCATCGCCCTCGAATACAAAGAGATGGTCAACCACCTTGTCCATAAAGAAACGGTCGTGGCTCACTACCACAAGGCAGCCATCATAAGCAGCCAAATAATCCTCCAGCACCTGAAGGGTATCGATGTCGAGGTCGTTGGTGGGCTCATCGAGCACCAGAAAGTTGGGGTTGGCTATGAGCACAGTACATAGGTAAAGACGGCGCTTTTCGCCACCGCTGAGGGTGCTCACCAATTGCCACTGCTTGTCACGGCTGAAGAGGAAGCGCTCGAGCAGCTGCGCCGCTGTGAGTTTGTGGCCTTTTTGCAGCTCGATGACTTCAGCAATTTCGGTTACCACCTCAATGACGCGCTTGTGGTCGGCGTTGAGCAGACCCTCTTGGTCGTAATGCCCGAAGCGTATGGTTTCTCCCTGCACAATTTTTCCGCCATCGGGGGCCATCTTGCCGAGCAGCATTTTTACGAAAGTGGATTTGCCTGTGCCATTGTTGCCTACGATTCCCAGCTTTTCGTGCCTTTGGAAATTGTAGTTGAACTGATCGAGAATGCGCAGCTCTCCGAAGCTTTTGTTTACTTTATGAAATTCCACAATCTTACTGCCCATGCGCTCGGTGCGCACTCCCAGCTGTACCGATTCCTTGTCGGTGCGGATGGATGCCTGGCTCTTGATGTCGTCGAAGGCATCTACGCGGCTTTTGCTTTTGGTGCCACGGGCTTTCGGTTGGCGGCGTATCCACTCCAGTTCGGTGCGCATCAGGTTTTTGGCCTTGTCGACACTGCTCGCAAGGGAGGCTTCACGCTCGGCTTTCTTTTCCAGAAAATAGGAATAATTGCCGGTGTACCGCACAAGTTCACTTCGGTCAATTTCAAGAATATCGGTACATACGCGGTCTAGGAAATAACGGTCGTGGGTTACCATAAGCAGGGTAAAATTGGCAGAAGCCAACCACTGTTCGAGCCACTCAATGCTTTCGAGATCAAGGTGGTTGGTGGGCTCATCAAGGATGATAAGGTCGGGCTCTTCGAGCATTACCTTGGCCAATGCGGCCCGCTTGCGCTGACCTCCTGAAGCTGCTTCTACTTTGATGCTGCTGTTGTCTATGCCCAAGCGGCTGAGCACTTCTTGCACACGCGCTTCGAAATCCCAAGCCTGGTGGCGGTCCATAAGCTCCATGGCTGCCTGCAGGGCATCGCCATCATCGGGGTTTTCGAGGGCGGTTTCATAGGCCAGTACGGCAGCCTGGATGGGTGAATCACTTTGCATTATAGCCTCTTTCAGGCTCAAACCTTCCGGGAAAATAGGGTCTTGCGGAAGGTATCCTACCCGTGTGCCACTGCGAAACACCACTTGTCCTGTGTCCGCTGGTTCTACGCCCGCGATGGCTTTGAGCAAAGTGCTTTTGCCGCTGCCATTGGGCGCTACAATGGCCACTTTTTCACCCTGTGCCATGCCAAAGGAGAAGTTTTCGAATAAGAGACGCGGGCCATAGCGCTTGCTGAGGTTTTCGGCGGAGAGAATGTTCATGGGATCAATCGGGGTGGGGACTTTATCACCGCTGCAAAGTTACAACCGACGGCGGCATTGAGGCATCTCAATTTTTCACCAAACCAGGCCCGATGAAATATCAGCGGGGGAGGAACGGTTGTGTTAAGTTAAATTCTGCTTTTGGGTTAAGCCTATGGCGCTTAAAGTTTTTACTTTTGCGGTCCTATCCACTCAACTGTTAAACAATTCTAAAGGCAAACCGGCCATGACCATTCGTACCTGCATTATTGATGATGATCCCATATTCATTTATACAGCCAAAGCGCTTTTGTCACGCAGCTCAGCCATAGGTGTCATCACAGTCTGCGAAAACGGGCAGGATGCCTACAACTTTATTTTACAATGTCTTGATGCTCCTGATGAGATGCCTCACCTCATCTTGCTTGATATCAACATGCCCATTTGGGATGCATGGAATTTCCTGGACGAATACCAAAAACTGGACATTGAAAATGCACCTGTCATATACATCGTTTCTAGCTCAGATCACCCCGATGACCAAATGCGCAGCAAAAAATACCCCGTGGTAAAGGGCTTCATTACGAAACCGCTTTCGGAAGCATTTTTGGAGGAAATACTTCAAAGTCTGCAACCTGTGAATTGAGTATTGCGGAATCAGCCGAAAAGAACAATGGCAGCGCGGTGCAACAATAATCCAGGGGTATCAATAAATGCGATCGCTACCAATGGAAAATCGTATTTTCGGCAGCGTTGTGTATTCGGCCCATGACCCAGACCCAAGATATTGAAAATGTGATCCCGCCTTTTCTCCGAGATTCGGAGAAATACTTCGTTGTGGGAATTGGACTGCAGGGCAGCTACATCTATGCCAACAAGCTTTTTTTAGAGCGCTTTGAGTCGGGAACCGAAAACTACAAGGTCAAAACCTACGCGCAAACCATCCACCCCGATGACCTCCAAAACTGTATGGATACTGTGCAGCAATGTATGGAAAAGCCAGACAAATGCTTTAAAGTAAGTCTTCGGAAACCTGGTCAAAATGGGGAATACTATTGGACCGAATGGGAATTTAGCCTGATGTGTGATGGGCTGAAACAGCCGTTGGGAGTACTTTGTGTTGGCCTGGATGTCACGCAATCGAAAAAAACAGAAAGTGCACTGCGCGAACACGAGCGCAAGCAGCTCGACATTGTCAACAACTTATCGGAGGTTTATTGCACCCTCGACCTTCATTTGAATCTCACCTTTGTCAGCGCAGCCATCGAAGGTGTATTGGGCTACAGCGCGGCAGAGGCCCTTTTGCTGCCCCCTGAAAAAAGATTTCCTCCAGAGTCACTTGATCACATGAAGGCTATTCTGATGGAGGAATTGGCACTAGACAACCAGCAAGGTGACGGGAAAAAGCGATTGAGTGAAATTGAAACGAAAGCCTACCATGCTGATGGCAGCCTAAGGGATATCAAAATGAGGGTATCCTTTATCCGGGATGAGCATGGCAGGCCCACGGGTATACAGTGTGTAATTCAGGACATTACCGACGAAAAGATCCACCAAAACAAAATCCAACTCATAACCGAGCGCTATCGGGAAATTGCCATCAACAGTGGCACGGTGGTCTGGGAAATTGATCCTTCAGGTAGATATACCTATGTGAACGAAGTGATTGAGACCAAATTTGGACACAATATAGCCGACACTATAGGCAAGAAATACTTTTTTGACTTTTCGCCTGAAAAAGATCGGGAAGCCTACAAATCTCAATTTTCTGAATTGCTTGATAAGCAGGCATCCTGGGAAAGCGTACTGAAGGTGACCAAAGATGTCCATGGCAATGCGAGAACCATGCTCACTTCAGGATCACCGCATTTTGGTGCTCAAGGTCAATTTCTTGGCTACAGGGGTATAAGCATTGACATTACCGAACAAAAGCGGGCTGAAGATGCGCTGCGCCAATCTGAGCAAGAATTGCGCACCCTCCTTGAAGAAAAGGAAAAGGTGATGAAGGCGCACAGTCTACTCGCCAACATTGCCTGCGGCTACATCAACATTCCCATTTCTAAAGTTCCTGACCGAGTGCGGCAATCGCTTAGTGAGATTGGCGAATTCACCGGTGCTGATAGGGTTTTTGTGTTCCGCTATGACTGGGAAACCATGCTGGGATACAATACCTATGAGTGGTGTCGTGAGGGGATCACCTCATGGCAAGAACGCTTGCAAGAAGTGCCGATGCAGGCCTTTGAGCGCTGGGTGGCGGCACACAAGAAAGGAGAGCCCATCAAGGTATCGAAAATTGATGACCTGAATCCCGACAAGGCGGAGCGACAAATGCTCGAAAAGCAGGGCGTAAATTCGCTTTACAGCCATCCGCTCATGCACGACCACCATTGCCTGGGATGTGTAGGTGTGGAAACGTCGCGCAGTGATGTACACTTTGACCAATATGCGAAGCTGTTGGTAAGGGTTTTTGCAGAATTGCTGGTCAATCTTCAACTACGCGCCCGCACCGACGACGAACTCATGCGCACGCGCATTATGCTTGAACAAGCCGGACAAATGGCAAAGGTCGGTGCTTTTGAGATTGATTTTAAGACAGGATTGAGATACTGGTCGAAAGTATGCTTTGACATCCATGAGCTTGAAGTGGGGCCAGCACCCAACGCTGAACAATCGATTGCATTTTACAAAGATGAACCGACAAGGGACGAAGTGAGGGAGATCATCAAACAGGCAAAGACTGACCCAAACTACAAGATGGATTACACGCTGCCTATTATAACAGCCAAGGGCAAAGAACGGTATCTGCGCATTATGGCAAGAACGGAGTTCGAAGGCGACACCTGTGTGTATATCTTTGGAACTGCCCAGGATGTAACCGAAGAACTGCTGCACCAGGAAGAACAGAAGAAATTGCTGCAATTGACACAGGATCAAAATAAAAGACTTCGAAATTTCGCCCACATTGTAGCACACAACCTCAAATCACATTCCGGGAATTTTGAATCCCTGCTCGAGCTGATTTCCAAAACCCGGCCTGATTTAGCAAGCATTGAAATGATGCAATTGCTCAAGAGGGTCTCCGGCAATTTGCGGGAAACGCTGGACCATCTCAGTCAGGTAGCGCTGCTTCGGGCCAACGAACAAGATGTATTGGAGTACATTCCATTGGCTCCCGTCATGGAGCGTGCCATACTCAACGTTACGGCATCCACAAAGCCTTGCAAGGTACACAACCGCCTTATTGGAAGCGAATGTGTGCGCGGTATTCCTGCCTACCTCGACAGTATTTTCTTCAATCTGCTTGGCAATGCCATGAAGTATGCCAAGCCAGATACAATGTGTGAGATCCATATAAGCGCCACGGAAAAGTTGAACAATCTCGTTGTATCCATCACCGACAATGGGGTAGGAATCGATTTGGCCCGACACGGCGACAAGCTTTTTGGGCTTTACAAAACTTTCCACAACCACCCCGAAGCGCGTGGACTAGGGCTCTTTATCACCAAAAATCAGGTGGAAGCCATAGGCGGACGCATCGAAGTTGAAAGTGAAGTAGGGGTTGGAACAACTTTTCATATCACCCTTACCAAATAGCAGTATCTGACTTATTTATCGCCTGAAATCCCCCGCTGTTCCCTTGAATAAAAAATACGTCATACCACTGCTCGCACTTGCGTGTTTTGTTCTTGGAAGCATAAGCATTGTGTTGCCATTTTTGCCTTTTGGTTGGGCGCTGTATGGCATTACAGCGCTCATCCTCATGCCTTACATTAAACCACTTAAAAAAGTGTTTCTATGGATTGCCGAAAAGGATGGTACCGGCACAGCCATAAAGCTTGGTTATAAAATAGCTGTGCTGTACCGCTGGAGCGAAAAAACGGATTTGTCAAGAGATATCGTTGAAGCTGTAAACGAGGCTGAGGAAAATGGAAATGCCAATGATACCCAAAATGGCGACAATGCTGAGAAGAATCTTTAAATTGGGCTTTTTTCCGCAGGATTATTTTAAAATCAATTGAGCACTTACGTAAACCATATTGCCGACGAAAACGGGGAAGGGAGGGAGTTGAAAAAGTTTCACGTACGTGATACGTTTGGCTTTTTAAAAGCCAGTTTTAAAGCCTGGAACAGCCACGACCCTTGGAGATTGGGCGCTGTTGTGGCTTATTATGCCTTGCTATCGCTGCCAGGGTTGTTGGTGGTTGTTGTCAATTCAGTTGGGTCCATTTGGGGCAACGATTTAGTGGAAGGAGAAATATTTGAGCAAATTGAAGACACCATAGGCACGGAAGCCGCAAATTCAGTAACTGGGATGCTCGAAAGCATACAACTCGGTGGCCAAAGCAAAATCGCTACCATCATCGGTATTGGGGTCTTACTTTTCGGTGCTACCGGTGTATTTTACCATTTGCAGCTGTCATTGAACGCCATGTGGGATATACGGCAGGATCCGAAAAGAAACATCTTAAAATTGGTCATCGACCGCACCATTAGCTTTGGTTTTGTGCTGGTTATTGGGTTTTTGCTTTTGCTTAGTTTCGTGGGTTCAGCCATGCTTACCGCCTTGAGTGGATTTTTGGCCACCATATGGGAGCCTGCATATGTGCTTGCAGCACAGCTGCTTGATTATACACTCAGCACGGGCGTTATAGCAGTTCTCTTCACGTTGATGTTCCGCTTTATGCCCGATGCCCGCGTAGCCTGGTCCGTGATATGGCGCGGGAGCATCGTTACGGCCATTCTGTTCAATTTCGGGGTTTTTTTACTCGGATATTATTTTGGAAAAGCCTCACCCGGCACCATGTATGGGGCGGCGGGCTCCGTGGTCATCCTGCTGCTTTGGGTGTCATATGCGTGCCTCATTTTCTTTTTTGGCGCTGCCATGATTCGAACCTATGCCGAGCACTATGGCGAGGGGATTATTCCATTGAAACACTCCATGATCATCATGGAGAAGGAGGTGGTCATTAAGCGGGGCAGCGATGTCAAGCAGTGACGCGGAACCTTTGCATATCAACTTAAAGTAAGAAAACTGCCGGCGTAACAAGGTTCTGCAACTTTCGTACAACGGGTTATGCGCGCAACCCAGCTTATGCGGATAGCAAGCATTCCTGCAAGTGAATGCCAACGATCCGTGCACATCTTGGTGTTGGTCTTGCTGACTTCTTTTTTAGCGGAAGCACAAACCGAAAAATGCACCTACGATGTGAAGCGGCACAAAGAATCTATTGGCGAGGTACGCGTGCACCGCCACCTCGATGGAGATTTGATGCGCTATGAGGTGGTCACAGAACTTAGTGTCGACGCCATAGTCAGGGTTCATATCTCCTACAAAGTGAAGGCAGCATTCAAACACGGCATCTTGCAGGCCTCTGAAGGTACTGCTTACCTCAATGGTTCTCTGCGTACCAAAACGGAAACGATATGGCGCGACGGGTATTACGATGTGGTATGCGATGGGGAGCTGGGGCGCATTGAAGGCCCTATTCGTTACTCAGGCTGTACGCTCTATTTTGAGGCTCCCGCAGTTGGAAGCATGGTATATTCCGAAACTACAGGTGTATATAGACCTATATTGCGCGGAAGCGATGAGGGATTGCTGGTATTGCGCAATCCCAAAAGTTCTGGCGAGCTGAACACCTACAAACATGCGCACAATGGAAAGTTGCAGCATGTAGAACTCAAGCACCGCATATTGCCTACCCTAGAGGTGGTGCGCAGAATCAACTGATTTTTTGGCAATGATATATCATGCCTGCACCTTCATTTCAAGTAGGTGCAATGCCTACCTTCGCGTACGTGCATTCAACTAATGAACATACACCTCTGCATGGCGGCTCAAGGCGCAGTGGCCCAATGCCCGCAATAAGTATCATTACAGCCGCTTACAACGCCTCCACTACACTCGCAGCCACCATTGATTCCGTTAGGAGTCAAATCAGTGACGCGTATGAATTCATCATCGTGGATGGAGGGTCTAAGGATGGTACGGTGGAGGTACTGCGCCATCATGACGCCCATATCGACCACTGGGTGAGTGCCCCCGATGAAGGCATGTACGATGCGATGAACAAAGGCGCCGCTTTGGCCAAAGGTCAATACGTATCTTTCCTCAATGCCGATGACCGATACTTCCCGCACACCATCGCGGAAGTGGTCAAGCATATGGAAAACCATCCGAATGCTGATGTGATTCATGGCAACATGGTGAAGGTAAAGGAGCTGGACGGTCAGATTTATGAGCGGGAGGAACGTCCACGCCCCGAATTCATGCCCCAGGGCATGGGCATTTTTCATCCGGCCACTTTCGTCAAAAAAGCTTGTTTCGACGCTTTGGGTGGGTACGACACGGCCTACCGACTTGCCGCCGACTATGCATTTTTCCTGCAACTTTGGCAACAACAGCTGGGATTCAGCTACATCGATATGCCGCTTGCCTATTTCTCATTGGGGGGCGCCAGCAATGTCGGTTGTGGCACGTACAGAGAGGCCGCCGCCATTCAGGAGCGTTATCATACGGGTTACGCCGCGCAAACGAAGTTACTTTTGCGCAAATGCGAACGAAAAAAATCCTACAGGAACTTTATATTTGGCATGGCCCGGATTACAAAAACCACGTGGCTCTTGAACAGGGTGTTAAAAAGAAGATGGGGTTGAAATTAAGCGTCTTGCTCGCATACAGGAAGGCATTTTCCATGCGGCTGCGCGGAGTACTGCTCACATGGTTGCTGAGCGCTTTGGGTTGTAAAGTTGGAGGGGGTATGCGCGCTGCGGGTTGGCCGCTGTTCAGGCAGTACCCATCACGAAATTTCACCATTGGCAAAGGCCTTACACTGGGCAAAGACGTGACTTTTGAAATTGCTCCAGAGGCGAATCTGCACATAGGCCAAGGCGTGTTTTTGAGTGACCGTGTTGTGCTGAGCACCTTGAGCACCATCACCTTGGGCGACAGGGTGAGCATAGCCGAAAATACCGGAATAAGGGGCAGTTTTCACCAGCTCAAGCCCGGGGTACTGGCTGTGGATCAACCTTCAGATACGGCACCAATTGTTATAGAAACTGGCGTAGGCATCGGAGCATCGGCGGTGGTGATGATGGGTGTGCACCTGCCTCCGGGTGCCATTGTAGGCGCCAATGCTGTGCTCAGCGGCAAATTGCGCTATGAGGCCAACGGCGTTTATGCCGGGGTGCCGGCCAAATTGGTGCGGATGCGCTGAAGGGCTCGGCACCTTGCATTGAGTAACGCTCTTACTTGGAAGCCAAGGTCATGCGCTGTATTGAATTGGTAGCCTCGACGGGAATCGAACCCATATCTAAAGTTTAGGAAACTTCTATTCTATCCATTGAACTACGAGGCCATTCCCACTTTTGGGGGCGGCAAATTTAGCAATTCTTACCGCAACATCAACGCACAGTGGCGCCATTCTGCGGGCTGCCATCCGGACGAACAAAGTAGAGCTTGCCATCGGCATCCTCGGCCATGAGCACCATGCCTTGTGATTCTATGCCCTTTAACTTCCTTGGAGCCAAATTCATCAATATACTCACTTGCTGACCCGGCAATTCGGCCGGATCGTAATACTCGGCTATGCCTGACACCACCGTGCGGCGGTCGAGGCCTGTATCGAGGTCGAGTTTTAGCAATTTGTCGGTTTTGGGCACCCTTTCGGCGGCTATGATGGTGGCCACGCGGATATCCATTTTCATAAAGTCGTCGAAAGCGATGTGTTCTTTTTCGGGCATGTGTTTCATTTCAGCGGGGGCCATAGGCGCCACCGATTGTTCCAATTTTTTGACCTGGGCCGCCACCTCGGCATCTTCCACTTTGGCGAAAAGCAGCTTGGCTTCGCCTATGGCATGCCCTTCGGGAAGTAGTGTTGGGCCAATGTCGTTCCACGTCATCACTGGCTGAGCAAGCATTTCACCCATCTTGCGGGAAGTATCGGGCAGAAATGGGGCGGCAAGTATCGAGAGGTTGGCGCTGATTTGCAGGCAAATGTGGAGCACCGCTGCTGCGTGTTCAGGTTGGGTTTTCACAGTTTTCCAGGGCTCCTCCTGGGTGAGGATGCGGTTGCCCAGCTGGGCGAAGCGCATTACTTCCGCCTGTGCTTCTTTGAAGCGATAGGCCTCAATGAGGCTGGCTATCTCGTCTCCAAATTCGCGGATGCGTGCCAGGGCAGTGCTGCTGTTGTCATTTTCAAAATCAATGCTGGCCATGGAGGGCACCTTCCCGCCAAAAAGCTTGTGCGTGAGCACTATGGTGCGGTTTACAAAATTGCCTAGCACGGCCACCAGCTCGTTGTTCACACGGGTTTGGAAGTCGGTCCAGGTGAACTCGCTGTCGCGAAACTCGGGGGCAATGCCTGTGAGCACATAGCGCAACTCATCCTGCCTTTCGGGAAAATCGGCCAGGTATTCGTGCAGCCATACTGCCCAATTGCGTGAAGTGCTGATTTTCCGTGCTTCCAGGTTGAGAAATTCGTTGGCGGGTACATTGTTGGGCAGTATAAAACCCCCGTGCTCCCTAAGCAAAATTGGAAAAATGATGCAGTGAAACACGATGTTGTCCTTGGCAAGGAAGTGCACCAGTTTGGTATCGGCATCCATCCACCAGGGCTGCCAATCGATGCCCCGGGCTTGTGCCCATGCCTTGGTGGCACTGATGTAGCCTATGGGCGCATCGAGCCACACATACAGCACTTTGCCTTCGCTGTTGGGCAAGGGTACTGGCACGCCCCAGTCCAGGTCGCGGGTCATGGCGCGCGCCTGTAAGCCGCCATCGATCCATGATTTGCACTGCCCTAGCACCTGCCGCTTCCACTCTGCTGGGTCGTGGTGAAATTTGCCGTCAAGGCGGCCCTCTGTGATCCAGGTGCGCAGCCAGCCTTCATGCCGCTCCATGGGCAGGTACCAGTGTGAGGTTTCACGCAGTATGGGGGTGGCACCACTCAGGGTGCTTTTGGGCTGTATCAGGTCCTGCGGGTTGAGGGTACTGCCGCAGCTTTCGCACTGGTCGCCATAGGCTTGGTCATAGCCACACTTGGGGCAGGTGCCCGTGATGTATCGGTCGGCGAGAAATTGCTCCGCCTCAGGATCGTAGTATTGCTCGCTGCGTTTTTCTTCGAAAACACCCTTTTGCTGCAATTTGAGGAAGAAGTCACCGGCAGTGGTATGGTGGAGCGCATCGGAGGTGCGGTGGTAAATGTCAAAATCAATCCCAAAATCGGCAAAAGCCTTTTGGTTGATACTGTGGTAGTCGTCCACAAGATCCTGGGGGCTGCGTCCTTCTTTTTTTGCGCGAAGCGTAATGGCCGCGCCGTGCTCATCACTGCCGCACACAAAGGCTACCTCACGGTTGCGCGCGCGGAGGTAGCGCACGTAGGTATCGGCGGGGATGTACACACCAGCCATGTGGCCAATGTGCAATGGCCCGTTGGCGTAAGGAAGTGCAGCGGTAATGGTGTAGCGTTTTGGATTATTCAAAAGGAATGTGCTAGTTTGTACTGCGCAAAGATAGTGAATCACGTAACCCAGCGCCATCAAGCACCATGGAAGCAATCAGCCCTCCCGCACTTCAACCCGGCGATGTGATCGCCTTGATTTCCACCGCCCGAAGAGTTGAACCCAGCCAGGCGGAGCTGGCCCGGAAGCGCATTGAAGCCTGGGGCTTCCGCATGAAGCCTGGCAAAAATCTATTTGCCGTCAACCACCAACTCGCCGGTTTGGATGCCGATCGGCGCAGGGACTTGCAGGATGCGATCAACGATCCTGAGGTGAAGGCTGTGCTCAGCGCACGCGGAGGATATGGCACAGCACGGCTGCTCGATGATGTTGATTTCAGCCCTCTGAAGAAGCAGCCCAAATGGTTCATTGGCTACAGCGATGTGACGGCACTCCATTCCCACCTATACAAACATGCTGGCATTCAGAGCATCCATGGCAGTATGCCCATCAACTTTGGGGACAATACCGCCGAGGCTTTGGAAAGCATCCGCCTCATACTTACAGGCGGGCAGGTGCCCCTCACTGCGCTCGACCACCGGCTCGACCGGCCCGGCGTGGCCGAAGGTGTCATGGTGGGAGGCAACCTCAGCGTGTTGTACAGCATTATGGGCAGTGCATCGGAGATGGATTTCAGTGGAAAAATTTTGTTTATCGAAGACCTCGATGAGTACCTCTATCACATGGACCGCATGTTGCTGGCTTTGCGCCGCAGCGGGGTGCTCAGCAAGCTGGCAGGCCTTGCCGTGGGCAGCATGACCAGCATGCGCGACAATCCAGTGCCTTACGGCAAAACGGCTGAGGAGATCATTGCCGAGCATGTGGCGCCGTATGCCTACCCCGTGGCTTTTGGGGTACCTTCCGGCCACCTTACCGACAACAGGGCGTGGGTGCATGGCAAAAAAATAAGGCTGACCGTGCAACACGATCAGCCTTCGATAATTGAGTAGACTTATACTTACTCGCGCTCGAACTTGGTATAGTTCGCAGGAATTTCGAAAAGCTTGTTTTCCAGGTCGGTTTTCTTCATTTCCACTACCTGCAGCTTTGAGAGCTCTACGCCATCGGTTTTGCGCTCTACGCCAACCATTGGAAATACGCCTTCAATGTCAGGAATATTCATGAAGTATACCGCCAGCTTGTCCTTCCTGTTGAGGGTTTCAAGCATCGGGATGAAGAAATCGAAATCGGCATCGGCCATCCAGTAGGTCACTTCACGGCCATCGGTTTTGCCTGATACCTTTACTTCACTACAGCTGTAACCATTGATCACTTCTGTTTTTCCGGTCTTCTGTACATACACTTCCGTTTCACGTGCTGGACGTTTGTTCGGAACATCTATGTACATTTGTCGCTCGGGACTTAGCGCTTTTACCGTGTTGGCTTTGGTGTCAATGATCATGATGCCTTGCACCTCACCATTTTCACCCAATTCCTCCACGCGCACTTTGTCGCCTTTTACAAAATACGTATAATTCGCGGTGACAGGGCCGATGGTTTTGGTAAACTTAATCATTCCCTGAAAAGGCCCGGTAGCGAGTGCAACCGAACTTAGCATGGCAGATGCAACCAAAGTTGCGAGTGTCTTGAAAGAAAGTTTCATAACTTTAATCGTTTAAAAGGAACCGTAAGATCCTCAGTTTTTTGTTTAACATGTCTAATTCGACCAAGCAAATCGGAAACGAGGGCGAATCACGTGCTTGTACGCACTTGGAATCGCTGGGTTTCAAAATTCGTGACCGAAACTGGCAACATGGACACGATGAAATAGATATTATAGCTGAAAACAAGGAATTTGTAATTTTTGTAGAGGTGAAAACCCGCAAAAACAATGCCTTCGGAAGCCCTGAAATTTTCGTGGACCGCAAAAAACAGCGCTTCATGATCAGGGCTGCCAATGAATATATACGCCGCTACAATGTGGAGAAAGAAGCCCGATTCGACATTGTAGCCATTACCATGAATGAGCCCGACGGCCTTGTGCACCTGCCCGACGCTTTCTATCCCCTGCTTTAAATTCTTACTTTCGTAAAAATCACCCACGCTCTATGGCCAAAAAAGAAGGTGCCCCAAGGCCCCCACGCAAATCCACTTCCCGCAATACCAAGCCCACAGGCAGCAAACCCGCCGCCGCCAAATCCGAAGGAAGCAAACCACCAGGCGGAAGGCCCTCTGGCAGTAAACCCGGCACCAGGTACGGCACCGCCACCACGGGCAAAAGCCCATTTGGCGAAAGCCGTAAAAACCAGAAGTCCGCAGCCAAGCCAGACCACACGGGTGGCTGGAGGGCAGAAAAAACTCCGGGCGAAAAACCCCAGCGCAGCAACAGAACCCAGTACCGCAAGTTGCAAGACAAAACCTGGAAGGGAAGGCCCGTTGTAGAGGTGCGGCACACCATGCGCCTCAACAAGTACATAGCCAATGCCGGCATATGCTCGCGCCGTGAAGCCGATAACCTGATAAGCCAGGGCTTGATCGAGGTAAATGGAAAGCAAATCACCGAAATGGGCTACCAGGTACAGCCTGCCGATAAGGTGACCTATGCCGGCGAGCGCATCAATCCCGAAAAGCCGGTGTATGTGCTGCTGAACAAGCCCAAAGACTACATCACCGTGTCCAAAGATCCCAGCGAACTCAAAACTGTGATGACCTTGTTGCGCCGCGTGGGCGATGTGCGTCTTGTATCCGTAGGCCGACTTGACCGCAATACCTCCGGCTTGCTGCTCTTTACCAACGACGGCCACATGGCCAAGAAACTCGCACACTCCAGCCATGGCGTCAAAAATCTTTACCATGTGCATACCGATAAAGCCGTAAAGCCCATACACCTCAAATCACTGCTCGAAGGGGTGCCCCTCGAGCATGGCCTCACAAAGGCCAGTGAAGTGGCGTATGTGGATGAAGGCAAGGACAAAAAGCAGGTGGGAATAGAGCTGCTGAGCGGGCGCAGCCAAACGGTACGAAAGCTCTTCGAACATCTCGGATACAAAGTACTAAAGCTTGACCGCGTGACCTTTGCGGGCCTCACCAAGAAGGACCTGCCAAGGGGCAAATGGCGTAACCTTACCGAGCAGGAGATAAGTCGCTTGAAAATGCTGTAATTTTTGCTTTGGCAAACCGTTTGTAAGCTTGCAGCCATACGCCGCAGCACCTGTGCTTAAAAGAATCGCCCAAACCCTTCTTGTTATCCTGACCCTGCTCCTGGTGGCGGGTACGGTGGCCTATTTTCTGGCAAAAAAGTACGAGCCCGAAGTGCGGGATATTGTGGTGTATGAGGTAAATCGGCTGCTCGATGTGGAAGTGAAGGTGGAGGATATCAACCTGAGCCTTATGCAGCGCTTTCCCTATGCCTCCTTGCGGCTCAGCCATGTGGTGGTTCCCGAAGCATATTGTGAGGGCAGGCAATGTGATACACTGCTCTATGTGAAAGACTTGTACCTTCAGATAAGTCTGTGGGACTTTTTGCGCAAGCAGTACCGCATCAGCGAGGCCGACCTCAACAGCGGCTTCTTCCACATGGAGTTTTTTCCGAAAGGCAAAGACAATTACCATTTCTGGAAAAGCGCTGAAAGTGCCGATCCGGCGGTGATTTCACTGCAAAATATCGCTTTCAACGACTTTCGGTTTAGGTACCGTGAGGCGGGTGGGCCTGCCACAGAGCTGCTGATTCGTGAGGCCACCGCACGCGGCAGTTTTGGTACAGAAGTGTATGAAGTGGGAAGCCACTGCACGGTTGATTTGCATTATTTCAGTACCGATGGTGATACGCTTTACACCAATTTGCCTATCCGTGGGGAGCTGGCATTTCAAATCAACAACCTCAGCAAGCGCCATGAACTCAGCGCACCACTGATACAGCTGGGCAGGCAAAAGCTGGGTGTGCGCGGACATTACGACCCTGAACACCACCATGCCTGGGAAATTCGCATGGAGGCGCAAGCAGCTCAGATCGATCATATTATCGAATTGCTCCCTCGGGGAATGCGCCACAGCCTGCGTGCGTACAAGGCAAAGGGAAAAACAGACATCGTACTCGAGGCCAAAGATGCCAATAACAAGCCGCTGCACCTCGACCTGCTCTTTGACAGGGCCAAAGGGAGTTTCCAGCACGATGTAGCGCTCGGCAAAGCTGAAATCCAGGAAGGCGCGGGCAGCTTGCAGGTGCGTGGCGCCCTTGTATCGTTGTACATCGATAAGTTGCAGGGCAGCCTTGGGCCGGGCAGATTGAGCCTTGCTGGGAGTGTGCGCAACTTCAGTTTACCAGAAATCAACCTGCGCATCAGCGGCAGCCTGGACCTTCAGGAGGTACGCAATTTCTTCAACATCGACTATTTGGATGTGCTCAAAGGCAAGGTGGCCATGGAAGGCACCTTGCAGGGAAAGCTGCGGTATGACACTGAATCGGCCAAGGCAGCAACCCTGAAGGGCATCAGTTTCGATGGAAAAATCGATGTAAAAGACGGGGGTTTGAAGCCCAGGGAGGCCTCGGCCCACTTTGAAGCCATCAATGGTGAGTTGCGCCTTGATGATAACGCCATCAGCGTGCAGGACGGACGCGCCAAGGTCAATGGCAGTGATTTCCGCTTCAGCGGCAAATTGAGCAACGCCTTGCCTTACCTCCTGCTCGACGGGCAGCGCCTTTACATTGCCGCCGATTTGGCAGCGCCGAGCCTTGATTTCAATACGCTGTGGAATACTTCCGAGAGCAGGCGCGACACGAGTTACCGCTTTAGCCTGCCCGAAATGGTGAGCTTTGATGTGCAGCTTGAACTTGGCGAGGCTACCTTCAGGCGCTTTGTGGCCCGCAACATTTCCGGAAGGGCGGTGTACAGCAAGGAGCTGCTCACCCTCAATCCTATACGCTTTCAGCTGGCCTCAGGTCAGGCGGAGGGTAGGGCTTCCGTAGCCCGAAAAACACATAAGAGTTACCAGGTGGATGCGGGGCTTGCTTTGCAGCAAATGGATGTATCACAGCTCTTCTATGCATTCGAAGATTTCGGGCAGAGCATGGTGAGCTCAAGGCAAATCAGTGGCCGCGCCGATGCTTCGGTGAAGTTCAAAGCCCTGCTGAGTGAGGGTCTTGAGCTCGATGCGGCATCGATTCAGTCCATGGTGGAACTGGAGGTGGTGAAGGGCAAGCTCCAAAAGGTGGAAGCACTGGCCGAAGTGGCTGATTACCTACGCGGCAATATGGTGTGGCGCTCGCTTGTGAAGGTCGATGCATTTGAAAAGAAGCTGGCATCAATTGATTTTGATACACTGCGCAATACCATCGACATACGCGACCGCGTAGTGTACATACCTGCCATGCGTGTGGGTTCATCAGCACTCACGCTTCAGCTCTCGGGAAAGCATGATTTTGACAACCGCATTGATTACAGGCTCAATTTCAGGCTCAGTGAGCTATTTCGTACAGGCAAACCCCGCACAGAGGAGTTTGGATACCTCGTGGATGACCAAACGGGCTTGCGTCTTTTTCTCCAAATGACAGGCAATGTGGACGATCCCATATTCAGCATGGACAAGGAAGGCGCCCGACAAAAAAGAAAAGATGATTTTTCCAGGGAAAAATCGACCGTGAAGGGCATCTTCAAGCAAGAGTTTGGCTTGTTCAAGGGCGACAGCAGCGCGGTGGTGCCCTCTGCTCCGGTGGAGAAAGGCCCACAATTCAAAGTAGAGTGGGATGAATTTGAAAAACGCAATGAGGATTTGCAAAAGCAGAACCCGACTGCCCCAAGCCAAACCCCACCCACCCGACGTACCAAACCCAAAAAACCTGTTGATGATCCCGGTGATGATGACGACCTCTAGCACATACGCCCAAGAGGTCGTACTTTTGGCATGCTCAATGGATGCTTCACTGTGGACAGCGAGCCCTAACAGCCGATGAACCTCTATTCGCGCAAGCAAAGATTTAAAATACTGCTGCTGTTCCTCGCAGTGCTCATTGTAGGTGCTTCACTGTGGTACTCGAGCTTTATTGTCAATAAAATACGCGAAGAGGAGCGCGAAAGGGTAGAGTTGTGGTCGGAGGCAGTGAAGAAACGCCTCAGCCTGATCAATTACACCGAGAAGCTTTTTGCTGACCTGCGCGAGGAAGAGCGTGGAAAGGTAAACCTCCTGGCCCAGGCCACCGCCCGTATGGTCATTGCCGATGACAACAATGAGTTGCTCTTCCTGCAAGACATCATTGTGAACAACAAGACGATTCCGGTGCTCATCGTCGATGAAAAAGACCAGCGGCAATTTGACCGCAACATCGACTCCTCTAAGATAGTCACGAAAGTGCAGGTGGACAGCCTTATCGCCAAAATGGGGAGCCAATACCGGCCCATCCGCATCAGTTTCGCCGGGATTAGGCAAAAAGTATATTACGAAGACTCCCGGATCATCACTGAGCTTGAGCATACCCTCGATGATTTGATCAACTCCTTTATCAGCGAAACGGTGATGAACTCGGGTTCTGTGCCCGTGATTTTTACGGACTCGAGCCGCACGCAGGTACTGCTCGCCACCAATGTGGATACACTTATACTCACTGATAGCCTTGCACTGCGCGCCAAACTGGAGGCCTTCGCCTCAACGAATGAACCCATTGAGGTACGCTTTGGCAACCAAGTGACCAATTACATCTACTACTCCGAGTCCATTATCCTCACCACGCTGCGCTATTACCCCTATGTGCAGCTGCTCATCATTGGATTGTTTTTGTTTATCGCCTACCTTATTTTCAGCACATTCAGGCGGGCTGAGCAGAATCAGGTATGGATAGGAATGGCCAAGGAAACCGCACACCAATTGGGCACGCCACTCAGCAGCCTCATGGCATGGGTGCAATTGCTCGAGGCAAAAGGCACCGATCCCAAAACCATAGAGAAACTCAATAAGGATGTAGAGCGGCTTGAAACCATCACCGATCGCTTTTCAAAAATTGGCTCCAACCCCGAATTG
Source organism: Cryomorphaceae bacterium (assembly GCA_036751905.1). Classification (GTDB taxonomy): domain Bacteria; phylum Bacteroidota; class Bacteroidia; order Flavobacteriales_D; family Cryomorphaceae; genus T3Sed10-241. Next base: position 46,038 of record DAIOTP010000001.1, on the reverse strand, counting down.
AAGCCTACAGATGTTACGGGCTTACTCAACAGGGCCATCGCCTACCTAAAGCCACGGCTATCGAGCAAGGTATCGTTTCACATCAACACCCACGGCAAGACGGAAGTGAAGGCCATGGTCAATGAAGCCCTCTTCGGATGGGTGATCGAGAACCTATTCAAAAACGCGGTGGATGCCATGGAGGGCCAAGGCGATATCACCATCGATGTATACCATGAAATCCAAAATGTGTACATCGACATAAGCGACACAGGCAAAGGAATTCCATCGGCCAAGCACAAGGCAGTTTTCCAGCCTGGATTCACCACAAAAAGACGGGGCTGGGGTCTTGGACTTTCCCTGGCAAAGCGCATCATTGACAATTACCACAATGGACGCATATTCGTAAAGCGCAGCGAGCCCGACAAAGGCACCACCTTTCGTATTGTGCTAAAAACCAAAGCCTGATGGCAGGCATTTACGTCCATATACCCTTTTGCCGAAAGGCCTGCCACTACTGTGACTTTCACTTCAGCACTTCAACCCAGCACATGGAGCCGATGGCGGGGGCCATTGCCAAAGAGCTCGAAATGAGGAATGGGGAGCTGAAAGGTGAGGCAATAGAAAGCCTGTATCTGGGTGGGGGTACTCCCAGCCTGATGAATGCAGCGCAGCTCGGCACAATCCGTGCGGCTGTTGAATCACATTATGTGGTGGTGGACAATGCTGAATGCACCGTAGAGGCCAACCCCGACGACCTGCATCCGGCCAAGCTCGAATCCCTCCTGAGCTGGGGTGCCAACAGGTTGAGCATAGGAATTCAAACATTTGATGAGCAGATGCTGCAATGGATGAACCGCAGCCACACGGTAAGCCAAAGCACGGACTGTATACGCGATGCGCGGGCAGCAGGGTTTAAGAACATCAGCATTGACCTCATATATGGTTTGCCCGGACTGGATGCTGTTGCGTGGAAAGCCGCTCTTGAACAGGCCATAATGCTGGATGTGGAGCACGTATCGGCGTATTGCCTCACCGTAGAACCCAAAACCGTACTGGGCCACCGCGTGAAAAAGGGAACCGAGCAGCCGGTGGATGAAGAAGCAGCGGCTACTCAGTTTCGCATGATGGTGGAGCTCTTGGCTGCTGCGGGCTTTGCGCAGTACGAGGTGAGCAATTTTGCCAAAGCAGGATTCCACTCCCGCCACAACAGCGCGTACTGGGAGGGCAAGCCCTTTATGGGTGCAGGACCCTCAGCCCATAGCCTTACAGGGGGTCGCCGCAGCTGGAATGTGGCCAACAACGCTGCCTACCTGCGCAGCATCAGGGAAGGCCTACTTCCCCTGACCGCAGAGGAGCCCGGCCCCTATGACCGCTACAATGAGTGGATCATGACAGGGCTGCGCATGGCACGTGGTATTGATCTCTCCATTGCCCGCGAGCGCTTTAACGTTGACATGGAGCACCGTTTCGGAGTTTACCTCTCCGGGCTTACCGCCAATGGACTTGCTGCACGGGAGGCCAGCCAGCTCAAACTTACCACCCGGGGCCTCTTCATGGCCGATGGTATTGCCGCCGAAATGTTTATTTTGGAGCCATGATTCAGGCTTCACTGCAACACAAGGGCAAGGCATATCAGCTGCGTTTTGACCAGCCGATTGACATTTCCATACCCCTGCAGCCCGATGGCCCACGTGCCTGGTATGTGGACCGCATGATGTTGGAGCCTGTACGAAATGCACAATTTACAGGCAGCGTGGCCGAGGGCGGGGCAGTGAATTTTCGCGGTGTATGGTTCAACCCGCATGGCCACGGTACCCATACCGAGTGTGTGGGCCATATCAGTGAAGGGATCGTATCCATAAACAAGGTATTGAAGCAAAGCCTCTACATGGCCAGATTGCTTACGATAGAACCCACAACCTACGAAGGTCCTGAGCTGGCACACATGAAGCCCGGCGACAGGATCATAGGCCCTGAAGCCTTGGCTGGGATAAGCCTTACTGATGTGGAGGCAGTGGCAATACGCAGCCTGCCCAACAGCGGCGATAAGCTCCACCGCAACTACAGCAATACGAATCCAAGTTACTTTCATCCTGAATTCATGCTTGGCTTACGCAAAATGGGGATAAGGCACTTTCTCACGGATCTGCCCTCTGTTGACAGAGAGGAAGATGGAGGTGCGCTGCTCGCACACCGCGCATTTTGGTACAGTGCTGAGCCCGGCGATGCCGGATGTACCATCACCGAGATGATTTATGTGCCCGATGAGGTGCCTGACGGGCTGTATCTGTTGCAGTTGGGGATGGCTCCATTGGAGAATGATGCCAGCCCTAGCAAGCCCATTCTGTACGCGCTACACGACATGTGATCATACCTACGGGATGCCGGACCTGATTATGGCCGGATGCACCGCACAGGAAATGCGTTGAATTTCACATCTTCTTCAGCGTACACCCCGCGGCGGGGTGCATGCAGCACGCGGTATTGGGCGAAGCTTGGACCAGTATTTCCGGGACTCGCGGTCCAAAACACAGCCACCTTGGTCTCAGCCATGTAGCCATTGATGACACTCACCGCGCCTGAGGGCAATGCATTGAAACCGCTGCTGTTGGTGCCGTTGGCATTGGCGTACCAGCCGGTGCCGCTTTTGAGCGCAACACCCGCTACGTCAGCACCACCCTGTGTTGTTGCAAGGGCATCCCAGTCGGTAGCGGTGGGGATGCGCCAGCCCTCGGGGGCAAGTCCGCGCGGGTCGTTCACGGCGTGCCAGTTGTAGCAGTGCCCATATTTGGCCCCCAGCGCAGGGTCGAAGCCAGGGTAACACCAGGCGGCCATGCGCGCTTCGCCCATTTGTTCCAACTCTTCACGCGAGTTGGCTTGGGGTATAGATTCTCCATTGCGGAAGGTGCTTACATGGAGATTTTTTGCCATCCATTGCTGCTCACCAATGCTGACCGAAGCATAGACTGGGGCCGCAGGCTTCGAATTTTGAATTTTTTGGCCATCTGATTTTGACGCATCTGGAGGCGTAGAGCAGGCTACAGCTGCAAAGCACAAGCTGTATACCAGGGCTTTGCGCCAAATGGGGGTACTCATGGTTCTATCATTTTTGCGGAAGCAAAGTAAGCAATACCTCTGATAGCTTGGGTAATTGCTATTTTTGCAATTATGATAACCGATGATGTATTGATTGATAAACTCGCAAAGCTGTCGCGCCTCGAATTTAACGATGCTGAGCGAGAAGGGATTCGAAAGGATTTGGACCGCATGTTCGCCTTTGTAGAGCAGCTCAACGAAGTTGATACAGAAGGCGTGGAGCCATTGATCCATGTAAATCCTGAAAAGAATGTGTTCCGAACCGACGAGGTCTCAGAATCACTCAGCCAAAAGCAGGCCCTCCAAAACGCCCCCCACCATGACGCCTATTATTTTAAGGTGCCCAAGGTGGTCGAAAACAAAGGCTGAGCGCGCTGCGCGCATGGATTTTATCCGGAGTCCGAAGGTATTCATCCAAACATCACATGCACATCACGGTACTTTCATGGACATTGAAATATCTAAGGATTAACTTCGCAGAGCATTTTGCGTAAAGCACAACACAACAAGGCTACTATGACAATACAAGAATCTACCCAGGAAATGGAGCGCCTCATTGAAGGCCTTCCGGCAAATATGCATGAAGCCATCGACATAGGTGAGCGCGCCATCAGCACTTTCAAAACCAAACCGGTGAAGAATGTGCTTGTATCGGGATTGGGAGGTTCAGGCATTGGGGGCAAAATTGTGAGCCAGCTTGTATGGGACCAGTGCGCAGTACCCATGCAGGTGGTGAACGACTACGACATACCAGCATGGGTGGGCCCGGACACCCTTTTCATCGCGAGCAGCTACAGCGGCAATACTGAGGAAACCTTGAGCACGCTGGAGTACGCCATTGCCAGAGGGGCACAGGTAGCCTGCATCACCTCGGGTGGGCAGGTGAAGGCCATAGCGGGCTTGCATGGCTTCAACTGCATTGTGATTCCAGGTGGACAACCACCCCGTACAAGTTTTGGATACAATGCATTGCAACAGCTATTCATACTTCATGCCTACGGACTGATCGATGGCGGCTTTAAGGCCCATTTGGCGAAAGCGGCCACATTGCTCCAAGAGGAGATGGGCAGCATACGCGCCGAAGCAGCAGCCATTGCCAACAAAATACATGGTACGATTCCTATCGTGTACGCCGATACATGGATGGAGGGAGTGGCTGTGCGCCTGCGCCAGCAAATCAATGAAAATGCCAAAATGTTGTGTTGGCACCATGCCCTTCCGGAAATGAACCACAATGAACTTGTAGCCTGGGCCGGGGGCAGCGATGCCTACAGCGTATTGATGATGCGCAATCCCGAGGAGCATTCCGGAACAGCGCGCCGTATGGAGCTGAGCAAGGAAATTATCGGAAGGTACACCGACAAAATCGTTGAGCTCAAGCCACGGGGCGGCAGCCGGATTGAGCGCGCCTACTCGCTGATTTACCTTGGCGACTGGATTTCATTCTACATGGCCGTAGACCGCGGTGTGGATCCCATCGAAATTGCAGTGATTGACTACTTCAAAGCCGAACTTGCAAAAGGGTGATCACTGACCGCAGCAGGCAATTAAAATTTATCGATTTGGGTGCCCTGCGCTACAAAGAAGCATGGGACCTGCAAGAGCGCTTATTTGCGGAAGCAGTCAATGACAAAATAGCCCTGCGAAAAGCGGAAAATTCAAAACAATTTACCCTCAACCGGCTCTTGTTTGTAGAACACCCACCGGTGTACACCCTCGGCAAAAGCGGCAAACAGGAGAACCTCTTGCTCGATGAGGCCGGGCTTGCCCAAAGAGGGATAGACTACTACAAGATAAACCGAGGCGGCGATATCACCTTTCACGGACCAGGGCAGCTGGTGGGCTACCCCTTGCTCGACCTCGACCAATTTTTCACCGATATACACCTGTACTTGCGCACACTTGAAGAGGCTGTGATACTGACCCTTGCGGGATATGGCATCAGTGCCGGCCGCATAGATGGCCTCACGGGTGTGTGGATAGATTACGAAAATGAGCTGCTTGCGCGAAAAATATGTGCGCTCGGTGTAAAGTGCAGCCGCTGGGTGACCATGCACGGCTTTGCTTTCAATGTCAACACGGACCTTGGGTACTTCGGACACATCATACCCTGTGGTATCGACGACAAAGCCGTGACTTCACTGGCAGCTGAACTTGGCTATACTGTTCCACTGCAAGAAGTGAAGGATAAGCTTCGCGGGCATTTGCTCGACCTCTTTGGATGGGAGGAGGCGGCATAATCCCTCTCCATTTGCCGTAAAGGCCTTTCACCTGAGTTCGTCTATTCTTGGGATCCATAGCTGCGATAATAAGCGACATATCAAGGCCGATCTTGGCTCCTTTAGATTTTTTGCACGCCTCATTTATGGGCATCTGAATGTTCAAATAATCGAACTCAGGCTTTTAGCAAAACACAATGTACAAACCGGATTGAGCACGTGACTGCGCAGGTAAGCGGCCATCGTTGCCTCTGCATAGCATGAGGCATGCAGCACGCTCCAAACGGTCAGGTACGGTGGGAATTCTACAGCACAAACCTTAGGCCATCAAGCGATCCTTTTCGATGGTATACTTCACGTCTTGCTTGTATACTGCCCTGTACTTGAGTTTGGCCAGGATAAGGTACATTACGGGCACAATGATCAGCGTGAGGAATGTAGCGAAACTCAAACCGAAAATGATGGTCCATGACATTGGTCCCCAGAATATCACATTGTCACCACCCACATATATCTGCGGATCAAAATGGCTTAGCAGCGTGAAAAAGTTAATATTGAGACCGATGGCCAGAGGAACCAGCCCGAGTATGGTGGTGATGGCCGTAAGCAATACCGGCCTGAGGCGTGTGCGGCCCCCTTCGATGATGGCGTAAACGGTTTCCTCAAAGGGCAGTTTATCTTCTATGTCCATATTGAGTTCGTCCTTGCGGCGGGTGCGCAGCAGGTTGGTATAGTCAATGAGTACTATGGCATTGTTCACCACAATTCCGGCGAGCGATATGATGCCGACCATGGTCATGATGATTACGAAATCCATTTGGAAGGCCACCAGGCCGAGGAAAACTCCGATCAGGCTAAACACCACAGCGAAAGCGATGATAAATGGTGTGGAGATGGAGTTGAATTGTGCTGTAATGATGAGGATAATCATAAACAAGGCAAGGGCAAGGGCCGTGCTCAAAAAGGCAAACTCCTCAGCTTGCTCTTCTTGCTGCCCAGTGAAGCGCAACTCATTGCCCGCTTCGAAATCGTAGTCCTGAACGATTCCTTTGATCTTCTCGACCACCTCGTTGGCATTGTAACCAGAGAGCACATTGCTGCTAATGGTCACTGTGCGGTCCAGGTCGCGGCGCTTTACAGCACTGAATGTGGATGACTTGCGTGCCTCAGCTACACTTGAAATAGGTACTTGTTTGATTTTTCCGGTGGCGGCATCTCGGAAGGTGAGGCGCATGTTCATCAGGGCATCTTCATTGTCGCGAAATTCCTTCATGAGCCTTATGTTGATGGGGTAGTCATCCTCGCCATCTTTGAAAGTGCTCACCTCTTTTCCGAAAAGGGCCGTGCGGAGTGCGTCACCTATTTGGTAGGTTGAGAGGCTGAGCCTGCGGGCTTTGTTGCGGTCAATGATGATGGGCATTTCGGGTTTGCCCAATTCTACATCGAGTTTGAGTTCTTCTATGCCTGCAATGCCTTTTTCATTGATAAAATTGCGGAATCCTTCGGCATCGGCCATGACTTTGTCATAGTCGTCGCCGCGTATTTCAATGTTGACGGGCAGCCCTTGAGGTGGGCCGTCTTCATTTTTGCTTACGGTAATGCGCGTTCCCGGGTATCCACGTAGGGCGCTGCGCACTTCTTCCAGCACATCCGTAGAGCGTATGCCTTGACGGTCCTGAAATTTTGAAAATTGCACGGTGATGCGTGCCTTGTGCGGCGTATTGCCCATGGATGGGCCCTGTGCAGGATCGCTTGCACCCTCACCTACCTGGGCAATCACAGATTTGATCAGGAATGATTCGTATCCGCCCGCTTCTTTGTCGAAATACTTGTCCAATACTTCGAGCACCCGCTCCTCCATGGCTTCAGTAACGCGGTTGGTTTCTTCTATATCTGTGCCGATGGGGTTTTCAATAAACACGTTGATGTACTGCGGTTCATTGATTGGGAAGAAGATCACTTGCGGTGGAAAAAGTCCAAACAACACCAAGGAAGCAAAAAGCAGCAGCACAGTGCCTCCCAAAAAGCCATAAGGTCTTTTGCCGGTAAGGGCATACGCCAGAAAACGTTGGTAAAAGCGCTCAAGTGCGGGCAACCACTTGTCTTGCAACAAACGGCTGCCAGGCCTAAGCAGAAATACATTGAGGAATCCAGAGATGCCGATGAATACGGACAAGCTCCCGAATGACACGACGGTTCTTATATCGGATTGGAGTCCTAGAAAAATCAACAAAAGCCCAATGCCAATAAAAATGAGGCTGTTTCGGAGCATTCGGCGCTCGCTGATGTTCTCCTCACCCACTTTCATGTAAATGGAAATGAGCACCGGATTGATCACCAGCGCCACAAACAGCGACGATCCCAGCACAATAATGAGCGTGATGGGCAAGTAGAACATAAATTCCCCAACAATGCCAGGCCAGAAAGCCAAAGGCAAAAAGGCCGCAAGGGTGGTGGCAGTTGATGCAATGATGGGTATAGCCACTTCACCCACACCGAGTTTGGTAGCCGTAAGTGGGGAATAGCCTTGCTCCATGAGCCGGTACACGTTCTCGACCACCACGATGCCATTGTCTACAAGCATACCCAGAGCCAGTACCAACCCAAAGAGCACAATTACATTCAAAGTAACGCCCAATGCCGACAGGATCAGGAAGCTCATCAACATGGACAAGGGAATGGCGATGCCTACGAAAATGGCATTGCGCAAACCGAGAAAGAAAAGCAAAACCCCTACAACCAGTAGGACGCCAAAAATGATGCTGTTCTCCAATTCGTCTACCTGTGTTTTGGTTTGATCGCTGGTATCGTTGGTGATGGACACCACGAGGTCGTTGGGAAACAAGTTCAATTGGGCATCTGCTACAATGACGTTGATTTTTTGGGCGGCTTCAATCAAGTTTTCGCCTGCCCGCTTTTTTACATCCAGCATCACCACAGGCTTGCGGTAAGCCCGGGCGTAGCTTTCCTTTTCTTTCTCACCAAATTCCACCTGAGCAATGTCCCTCAGGTATACTACTTCTTGATTTTCACGCTTTACAATAATGTCTTCGATTTCTTTGGTATTGCTGAATTCACCCAGCACGCGCACATTACGGCGGAAACCATCCACGAGCAAATCACCTCCTGATATGGTCACATTTTCCGCTGATATGGCATTGGATACGTCGTCGAAGTTTATTTCCATGGCCTCCATCGCGTGGATGTTGAGGTTCACGGCCACTTCTTTGTCCATTACCCCACGGATATCAACGGCTGTAATCTCGGGCAGCTTTTCAATTTCGTCTTCGAGGTATTCGGCGTACTGCTTTAGCTGATCGATGGCATAGTCGCCTGACAAATTGATGTTGAGGATGGGTACGAGTTCCGAAATGTTGAGTTCAAAAATGTTCGGATCGGCAGGCAAGTCTTTTGGAAAATCGTTGTCGCTTTTGGCAATGTCAATTTTGTCTTTCACCTTTCGGAGGGCCTCCTCTGGACTTACGTCAAATTTGAATTTTACCTGTATGGTGCTGTAGCCCTGAATGCTGGTCGAATTGATTTCGTCCACACCGGTAATGGTGTTCAGCTCTTTTTCGAAAGGCCTTGTGATGAGTTTTTCGATATCGAGCGGAGAGTTGCCGGGGTAGGGGGTACCTACGTAAATTTCAGGCGTTACAATGTCCGGGAAGTTCTCTTTGGCCATGGAGTTGTAAGCGGCGAGGCCACCCAGCAGTATAATCACTGCAAGTACAAATACCGTGGTGCGGTTGTTGACCGATAAAGAGCTTAGGCCGAACTCCTTGTATCCTTTATCGCCCGGATTGAGCAAGCGTGGTGCCATGATTCAGTGATTTTAAAGTGAGGTTTCCTTTACGGCGTCACCATGGCGCACGCTGCGTGCACCTTTGTCAATTAACTTTTGTTCATGCTCCACGCCCTCCACAATGAGGGTACGGCCCAGGTAGCGCATGCCTGCCTGGACAATTTGCTTGCGCGCAGTCATGGTGTTGCTGTCCTCTGCAACGGCAATAAACACGTAGTCGTCGCCGGTGCCATCTTGCATGATGAGTGATGAGGGAATTGAAATGGCATCCTCGGCAGTAAAATCATTTATTTTAAGCACTACCAGTGAATTGGGCAGAATGTTGTGCCCTCCCTCTTCCAGGTTCACGCGCACCTCGAAGCTGCGGTTGCTTGGATTGATATAGCTTCCCACCCGGTGCACTTTCGTGCGAATCGTATCGCGTCGACCCACAATTACATCTACAAGATCACCCTCATTCACACGGCCGAGGTAACCTTCGCTCACGTCGGCTGTGATGTACATGTTTTTTGGATTCACCAGCCGCATTACGGGCATTTGCGGCGACGCCATTTCGCCTACTTTGGGTATAATCTTGTCCACCACGCCTTCGAACGGTGCCCGAATGGTGGTTTTGTTGATTTGCTCCTGCACGGTAGCCAGCGATCTTTCAAGGGATTCTTTCCGGTTTTTGGCTTCGAGAAATTGCACCTCGCTGCCTATGTTCTGGTCCCAAAGGCGTTCTTGCTTTTCAAAAAGAACTTTGGCAAGATCCAGGGAGGTGGTCAATTCGGCAATATTGCTTTGCAGCAGTTCTGCATCAAGCCGCATCAGCACATCACCTTTGCGGACCATTTGCCCCTCTACTACGGCTATTTGCTTCACCAGTCCTTGACTCTCTGGATAGAGCGTTGCGGCCATATCGGCTTGCACACTGCCGTACACCTCGAAGAAGTGCTGAAAAGTACCTTTCTGTACATGGTGCAGGGTCACGGCTTTGCCTACTTCATTGGTGTCGAGTTCGGCAATGCGTTTTTCTACATCCATCAATGCAAGCTCCACCTGCTCCTTCACTTGATTTAGCGAATCGCGCTTGGCGATGTATGATTCAAGGGAGCCGTTGGTGGGTTCACTGCACGAGCTGAAAAAGTGCATGGTGCACAGCAGTGCAATTGCGGTATAGCGAAGTTGAGGTTTATCTTTACGTGTCATGGTTCTACATCAAAGAGGTTATATGCTTTGTCTAGTTGCTGTTTGGCATTGAGCAAATGAAGTGCAGCATCAATATAGCGGCCCTGTTCATTGAGCAGCTGCGTATTGGCTACGTTCAGGTCGGTGCTTGTACCCACTCCTTCAGAGTATTTGATTTTCGTACGTTCGTTAATGCGCTTTGCCAGATCCATGCTGGCTTTTTGGGTTTCCCATACGCGCAGGGCATTTTCGTAATTGGCAATGGCCCGGGTTTGGTCGAGGCGGAGGTTTTCTTCCGCTTGGGTGAGTTGTATTTGACTTTTCTCAAGCTCTATTTTCATTCGGCTTACGTTGTTGCTGCGCTGAAAACCGCTGAATATGGGAATGTTCATATTCACACCGAGAATGGTAGCAGGAAACCAAGGTTGACCGCTTTCGGTAAAGTTGAACGCATTGCGTTGTGCATTTTGTTGGTGCGAAAGGAACAGGTTCAGGTTGGGATAATAGGCCGCTCTTGCACCTTGGAGGGTGAGATCCTGCACCATGACATTGGTGCGGGCTATGAGCATATCGGGATGGGTTTCCAGTACATAGCCCCTGTCGAGTAAAGCGGGATCATTGTTGAGGCGCACAAGCTGTTCAATGTTGTCGCTCAATGTCACTTCTTGATCCAGGGGTATGCCTATCAGGAAGTTGAGTGTTTTGTTGGCAATGTCGAGATAGCGCTGCGTATTGTCAATGCTGTTTTGTATCTGGTTGCGGTTGAGCTGAAGCTGGTCTACATCCTGTTCCTCTACAAGGCCGTTATCGAAGAAAGCGCTCGCTTCGCGCAGGAGGCCATCCACCGATTTGAGGTTGTCGCGAAGTATGTCGAGGTTGGCCTGTGCCACAAGCGTGGTGTAGTACGCTTCCGCAACGGCGACACGAATTTCGGCAGCAGTTTTCGTGCGGTAGTTGCGGGTGATCTCTACAGCGGTTTTGGCAGCCTTGAGACCAACGATGTAGGTTCCGTCAAAAAGTAGCTGCGAAGCGGTGATGGATCCGGTAAAGTTATACTCCAGACCGAACTGAATTTCAGCAAAGGTACCGGGTTCCTGGCCGAGAAACTCACCGGGAATGAGGCTCACCGGAAGTTGAAGAAACTGCTGGTATTCAGCATTGGCGTTCACCTGAGGCAACCCTATGGCGATCACCTCCTTCACCTCTTTCTTCGTCGCCTCGAGGTCCATGTTGGCAGTGATCATGGCATAGCTTTGTTCAAGTGCGAGCTGCTGGGCTTCCTTGAGGCTCAGTGACAATTGCTGGGCTATTGCTGCATTTGCTGCAAAAGCAAGTAGGCAAGTGCTTGCAAAAAGGCGGATCATGGTTGGGTGGTTTTGAGATTTGGTTCAATGCGGTTTTCAAAGTATTTTAAACCTTTTTCCGTAGCCAAACCCCTGATTTGTTGTACAAACATTTGTTGGTATACTTCACTCAGCGTAAATTCCTTCATGGGGAATAGAACCGGTTGAAAAATGGCATTGATTCGGGAAAGCCATAAGCGGGTAGCTATTTCAACGTGAATGTCGTTCCGGAAATAGCCTTCATTGATTCCTTTGGTGATGTTGTTGTAGATAACATTGACGGTGAAACCTTGCCGACTTTCATTGAGCATGGCAAGGGCTTCGGGGTGGTACTTTTCAAAATCGTAGAAAATGGACGGATGCACATCGCGGATTTGGCCCAAAACAAACCGGCTGATGGCTATATTTTCGTCAATGGCATTGAGGTTCTGCGCAAGGATTTTTCCGATTTCACATTCTTCATGCCTGCATTCGAGCTGTACACATTGCAATACAAGGTCATTTTTGTCGCTGACGTATTGGTACAGGGTTTTTTTAGAAATGTGAAGCTGTTTTGCCACATCATCCATGGTCACACTCTTGATGCCGTAAGTCATGAAGATGCTTACCACATCTCTGAGGAGCTTTGTTTTCTTCTCTTGTTCTATGTCATTTATGGCGTTCACGCGGCAAATGTAGTGCAAAGAACACAATGGAAACGTTTTTTGTTCATTTTGTTTCCGTTAAGAATACATGCTCGGTCGAAGGGCTTGATGAATGGCAATAAAAATGGGCGCGCCATCGGCGCGCCCATTTCAATTGCTTTCATTTTAAACTGTTAAGGCGTGTACTCTATCGAGAAGAGAATGGTCTGTGCCACGCGAACTTCCAAATTCGTTACCAATGGATTCGGGTTGATTTCACGCATGCGCGTAAAGTTGATCGTACCCTGGATCAAGCCACCCACTATGTTGGTGTAATTGTAACCGGCGGTGAGTTGCGCATTGAGCGGATCACCCAGTGCCACATCTGTAGCGATGGTTCCAAAGCGCATGGTTCCAGCAAATTCACCGTCAATGTATCCTTCAGAGTATGTTACGGTGGGTGCCACAGGTTGGGCTCCCGGAGCTGTTGGGAATACAACGAGATTCAAGCCATTGCCCAGTCCGGTTTGAATGGTTGAGGGTTTTGGCATGATAATCTCGAGTACCCGCTCGTAGGTACCAAAGCCTTGAATAGCAAAGCGCTGCACTCCGCGCAGACGGTACAAGATGGTGGGAAGTCCACCAGGACCTGGCACAGCCTGGGTAGTGAGCGTGAGTGCATCGGGCACAAACAAGGTGTCGGTGAGGCCTGCTGAAGCCAGAGCTTCATTCAACGTGTTTTGGTCGCTGAAAGGCTGCATGTTCGCAATATTAGCGCCGATACCATCCGCAATCAGAAACTGATCACAGGGCTTACAATTGGGGCCGCCGCAGTCCACATTCAATTCAAAAAGGAGCTCTGTCAATATTCCATCATGACATGAAGGGCACAGAGGGCAGGGGCTTCCATCAGACTGGGTGTATGATGCTATTGGATAGTCCAAACAGTCAATAAGCAACTCGGGACCATTTTTGAATTCATCATCACAGTAGGGGCATGGAGGGCAGTCACCGCCACAGTCTACACCCAGCTCATTGCCATTTTGAACCCCGTCATGGCATGAAGGCACTTCGCTGCATAGGGTGATACAAGGCCCACCGCAGTCGATTCCGGTTTCGAATCCGTTCTTGATGCCATCAAAACAGGTAGGCAGCGGACAGTCCGGACAGCTCGTCAGTGGATTGTTGTCACAATCAATACCTGCTTCAATTACGATGATGTATCCTTCCTGAACAATATCTGTAATTTCGGTATGTATATTGCGGATACCGTCAGTGCAGTTGGGCGAGGGGCAGTTCCGTCTGCTCACAGGGCACTCCAGGCTTCCACAGTCTATTCCCGTTTCCAGGCCATTGCGTATGCCATCAAAGCAGTTGGGCGGCACGGGGCACGGAGGGCAATCGGGGCCGCCACAGTCTATACCCACTTCATTGCCATTGAGTATGCCATCGGTACAGGTAGGTGCGCACACTGAGTCACAAGGAAAACCGCAGTCAATGCCGCGCTCCATGACAAGTCGGTACAGGAATCCGGCCGGGCCGCGCCCTACGCTGTCATTGCTTAGGTCGGCGGGAGTGAGGTTGAGGTCGAGTACCCAGTGCGCATTGCGTATGCCATCATCACAGGTTGAGCAAGGCGGGCAGTTTTCGCCACCACAATCGATGGCCACTACATTGGGATTGGTGAGGCTCACCGGACTAAATTCGTCCTGATTGCTCTGCCTGTCATCGCAGGTGGGCGCACATTCAGGGCAGTTGGGGCCGCCACAGTCCACGGCAGTTTCTCCTTGGTTTCTGATCCCGTCAAAGCAAGTCTCAGGGATTCGGTTGGCTTCGTTTCGGCATGACCCTAAGGCAAATAGAGTAAGCAGACCTATAAAAGTCAGTTGCGAAAAAGAAAATTTCATCAGATAGGTGGATTGTTAAATATCAAAGCCATTTAGGATTTGAACCCGTGAAAGTAGTCAACATTAATGAGACGTTCAAAAGTAAGTGAAGTTGTTCTGAGCAGAAATTATTCTTTTTTCAAAATTCTGGGCATCTTTGTAAACCTAAGACCCGCATATGACAACCGAAACTCCCCCACGCGCTGCGCTGCAGTGGCGCCAACCCAGGGCCATCTCATCTTTTGCCGTAAAGGCACTGTGCGAACAGGTCAATGGCTTACACCCTTTGGTAGCCGAAATTTTGCTCAACAGGGGCTATAGCTCTGAAGACCAATTACACACCTTCTTTACCCCGGGACTTGAGCGGGTCGCTTCCGCAGCCGACATGCTGCACCTTGAGCGCGCGGCACTTCGGGTGATACATGCCATGGAAGAGGGACAACCTATACTGGTATATGGTGATTATGATGTCGATGGCACCTGCTCTACAGCCATGATGTACCATTTTCTGCAGGGCCTTGGGGCCAAATGCGGCTACTACAATCCCGACCGGTACAACGAAGGTTACGGCGTAAGTGCCGCAGGAATAGACTACGCAGCTGCAAATGGCTACAAACTCCTACTCACCCTCGATTGCGGGATTGCCGCTGTGGAACGCATCACCGAAGCGCAAGCCCATGGAATTGATGTGGTGGTGTGCGACCACCACTTACCGGGCGATGTAATGCCTCCTGCCTATGCCATTTTGAACCCCAAGCAGGAGGGCTGCCCGCTGAACGGCGAGGAGCTGTGCGGGTGTGGGGTGGCTTTTATGCTTATCCGCAAAATAAGTGGACTCATGGACCTTCCCGATGCCCAATGGCTACACTACCTGCCTTACGTCGCTGTGGCTACCTGCTGTGACATTGTGGACCTCAAGGGAATAAACCGCTCGCTCGTAAAAGCGGGTCTCGAATCCATGAACGCAAATGCACCGGTGGGTTTTGCTGCTTTGCTGCAAGTGGCCGGCTACCAGGGCAAGCTCGATGTAAGCGACGTGGTCTTCAAAATAGGACCGCGCATCAATGCTGCCGGGCGCCTTGGCCATGCCCGGGAAGCGGTACAGCTGCTGGTGCAGGAGCAGCTTAGTACTGCACTACCGCTGGCTACAGGCCTCGAAATGCGCAACCGCGAGCGGCGCCAACTCGACAAGGATACCACCGCTGTGGCCATTGACCTCATGCGCGCACAGGATGCCGACCTGAGCATGCACAGCACCTTGGTTAAGCACCCCGACTGGCATAAGGGCGTGATTGGCATCGTGGCTTCGCGGCTTACCGAGGTGTGCTACCGCCCGACCATCGTTTTTGCGGAAGGAAAAGGTGGACAGCTCACAGGCAGCGCCCGCAGTGTGGAGGGCTTCAACCTGTACGAAGCCATCAAAGATTGCGCCCACCTATTGGAGCAATTCGGTGGCCACCGGAGTGCAGCAGGGCTTAGCCTGAAGATGGAAAGGTACGAGGACTTTCGCAATGCTTTTGAAAACAGCGTGGCCCAACGCCTCATCGACCACAGCCGCAAACCCTACCTCAACGTGGATATTGCTTGTCAATTCAGCGATTGGTACAATGGGCAATTCAATGGCTTCTTCAACCAGCTCAACCGCATGCGGCCCTTTGGCCCGGCCAATTTGGAACCGCAGTTTATGACCCAAGGGGCCAAGGCTGTCGACGTGCGGACTGTGGGCGCGGAGCACCTCAAATTCAAAGCCCTGCAAGAGGGGCTCGATCAGGGCTTTGATGTGATTGCTTTTGGAATGGGGCATTTGTGTGAGCAACTCAAGGCAGGGAGTGCCTTTGATATGGTGTACACCATAGGCAGCAATGACTGGAATGGTAAAAGAAGCTTTCAGCTGGAAGCCAAGGACATCAGGCTTCGGGATTCCTGAAGGGGTGTTCAGCAGGCGGTATCATGTGTAAGTCGCGCTGCGGGAAAGGTATGGCGATGCCATGTGCCCTGAATTCCTTGTCGATTTCGTAGCGGATTTCGCTTTGTAATGTTTCAACCACCCACGTTTTGCGCGCCCAAAAAAATACACTGAAGTGCAAACCGCTTTCCCCAAAGTCCTCAAAGCGCACTATGATTTCCCGGTTCTTACTCACGTCGGGGTGCTTCAGGGCACATGTGTACAGCAGCTCCTTCACAAGCGCTGTATCACTACCGAACTTAACCCGTGTATTGATATGAAAACGCGTAAGTTCGGTGCCATGGCTCCAATTCACCACCTTTTCGCCCACCAACTTGCTGTTCGGAATGATGATGTACTTGCCATCGCGGGTCAGCACTTTCGAAGTCCGTATATCAATCTGTTGTACACGCGCTACAAGGCCATCTACCTCAATGACATCACCCACCTTGATAGGCCCTTCGAAAAGGATGACAAAACCCGCCACAATGTCGTAAAACAGGTGCTGCAACCCGAAACCAATACCCACAAGCAAAGCACCTGTAGCTGTGATAATCAGCTTCATATCGATGCCTATGCTCGTAAGGCCCACGATGAGCGCGAATATGTACAGACCGTATTTGGTGAGCTTGTAAATGGTGTATTCCTTGCCTTCGTCAATCCAGGCCTTTTTCGAAAAGTTTTTGCGAAGTATTACCCTCAACAGCCGCGACAGGATGCGCGCCATCAAAACTATCAATATGAGCACCAATATTTTGCCCACCGTTATCGAAACCCCTCCCTCAAGAGGCACGATTTGAAAGGAGAAGATAATTTCAAGCAGATCATACAGACCCAGGCTGAGCACGGTGACCACAAGTGCGGCCACCAGAATGGCGGTTTTGCCAACCCGAAGCAAAATGACCTCTTTCTCCTTATCAAACATATCAAGCGACCTCACCTGCTTGTGCACCAGCTTTCTGTACATTCTAAGCACCAGCTTGGTGACTATAATTATGAGCAGCAGCAGCAGGATATTTCCTATGGTGAGGCTTATGGCATCACTTTCGTAGAAGGAGAAATTGAAGAGGTCAGGCATCAGTTCAGTGTGGCAGGAGTAACGATTTCCAGCACTTTACAGAGTTGGTTTTGAATTTTTTTGAGCTTCATCTTTTCAGTGAGGAGGCTGAGCATTTCCGCTTCCTCGACGCTGTCCTTCAGTTTTTCATCCACCAGTCCCATGGCGGTATTCACAAGGACCAATTTATAGGTACACACTACTTTTTCCGCCATTTTCTGCGGATTATCGGCTTCCAATTCTGTGAAAATACGGTGCTTATCGGCCCAATTTTCGCTCAGTTCATGCGGACTGCCAATGACGTCGGCCACGACCTTGCTCAACTCTACGTCTTTGCTGAAGTTGTCGATGTGTGGAAAGGAGCCGTTGCTCTCAAAGTAGCTGGTGAACTGATCAATGATGCGTTGCAATATGGGGCTTGACAAGCTGATTTCATCATTGATGAGTTCCGCAAGGATGTACAAGCCTACCTCTTCCGTTTCCTCCGCATCGGGTGCAGCTTCATGGGCAGTTTCGGCATCATCTGTTGTAATGTCTTTCGGAAATTTCACATTGCCATACTGAAGCAGCACACGCACAAGCTCTTTTTCCTTGATATCTCTGCTCAGGGTACTGAAGTCAGAGAGTCCGGGTTCCTGCTGCTTTGAGGTAATTTGTATCAGCGGTGTGAGTGGGTCATCCTGGCTTCGTTCCCTGTCGAGTGCTTCTTTGCGGTTGAGCTGCCGCAGTATTTTATTGATCTCGGTATGGATGATGGGGGCAGCTATGGACATAAGTCGGCTGCACTTCTCCACGTAGACTGATCGGCTTATTGGATCGGCTATGAGGGCCAGGCTTTCCACCATGCGGCGCATGGCCTGCGTTTTCTGGATGGGATCTTTGTCGGTGCCTTCCGGCAAAAGAATCTCAAGGAAGAAATCGATAAAGTCTTTGGCCTGTCCATCCAGGTAGGCTTCCAGCTCATCCTGGGTTACCGACCTTGCATAGGAGTCGGGGTCGTGCCCATCCGGAAAGAGCACCACGCGCACCTGCATGCCTTCTTTGAGGAGCATGTCAATGCCGCGCATTGCAGCTTTTACACCGGCATTGTCGCCGTCGTAAAGTACCGATACGTTCTTGGTATAGCGCTTGATGAGCTTTATTTGCTCTTCCGTAAGCGAAGTTCCCGAAGAAGCTACAGCATACTCTACTCCGGCCTGGTGGAGTGATATTACGTCGGTGTAGCCTTCCACCAGGAAGCACAGGTCCTTTTGCAATATGGCCCGCTTTCCCTCGTAGAGGCCGTAAAGCACCTTGCTTTTTTCATAAAGCTCACTTTCGGGTGAGTTGAGGTACTTTACTTTGTTGTCGCTTTTGAGGGTGCGCCCGGCAAAGGCAATGGTGCGCCCGCTTACATTCCGAATAGGGAATATTACCCTGCCCCGGAAAAAGTCATACAGCCCATAGTTCCCCTCTTTGATCAATCCAAGACGGGTGAGGTGCTCCTCTTTGTAACCTGCATCGCGCGCTGCCTTCAGGAAGGCGTCATTTTCGTCCATGGCATAGCCAAGGCCAAAAGTTTTGATGGTGGCATCTGTAAACTGGCGCTCGCGAAAGTAGCTTAGACCTATTTGTTTGCCCTCGGCTATTTCCCACAGGTTGCGCGTGAAGTACTCAAAGGCAAAATGGTTCACGAGGGCGAGGCTTTCGCGGAGGCTCACTTCTTCGCCTGGGGGCAGGTCAGCCCCGGTTTCCTCTATTTCGATGCCATACTTGTTGGCCAGGTAGCGCAAGGCCTCGGGATAGCTCATGCTTTCGAGCTCCATAAGGAAGGTCACGGCATTCCCCCCCTTTCCGGAGCTGAAGTCCTTAAAAATGCCTTTTGAGGGGGAAACAAAAAATGATGGGGTCTTCTCTTGTGCGAATGGGCTCAGCCCTTTGTAACTGCTGCCTGCTTTTTTGAGTTGTACAAAGTCGGCCACCACCTCCTCAATGCGGGCTTCCTGAAAAATGCGGTCTATCGTATCGCGGGCTATCACTGCGCAGAGATGGAGGCTTTCATGAGCGAATCACCTCGTGTAGGGTCAAGGTCCATATCGATGCGGGCGTAAATTGTTCCGCTCGTATCGTACAGCACCCACATGCCGGAGCGCTCGTCATCGTAATATGAACCGCTGTAGCGCATCATGCCATTGGGAAAATAGGTCACTGTAGGGCCTTGCTTTACACCATTGCGAAATGTGGTCTCACTCCATTTGAGGCCATTGGGATAAAATGATTCCCACAGGCCATGGCGCTGGCCGTCGATTGTAATTCCGCGTTTGCTCACCATACCATTGTCATGGTAATCGACCACTTCTACAGTTATTCTTTCCTTTGACTCGGGCTGAGGGTCAGGGCCTGAGCCGCACATGGTGAGTGCTGCCACGATAAGAGCCGCACATAGATACGTTGCGTATTTTCGCATGCAATCTTCTTTTATTTCTTTCGGTTGATGGTGTAATTCACCAATTTTTCCAAGGCACGGCGCGCCTCTGATTCCTCAAAGCTATAAAGAATTTTTAAGGCTTCCTTTTGGTATTCATGCATTTTGCCAGCGGCATACTCGATGCCGCCGCTGCCCAGCACATGGTCAATGACTTGCTGCACGCGCGCCTTATTGCGGTTGTGGTGCTTGATGGTGTTGACCATCCAGCGGCGGTCCTTGCCCGACGCGTGCTGCAGCGCATGGATCAGTGGGAGGGTCATCTTTTTCTCTTTGATGTCAATACCGGTAGGCTTGCCTATTTGCCCGCCACTTGTGTAATCGAAGAGGTCGTCTTTGATTTGAAAAGCGATACCCACGGCGGTTCCAAAGTCGCGCATGCGCTGGCGCGTATCCGTGCCCGCATTTGCCGAAAAGGCACCACTTTCACAACAAGCCGAAATGAGTGAAGCAGTTTTTTGGCGGATGATGTTGAAGTACACTTCCTCGGTGATGTTGAGCTTTCGCGCTTTTTCCATTTGCAGCAGCTCGCCCTCGCTCATTTCACGTACAGCACCGCTTACAATGCGCAAGAGTTCAAATTCATTTTTTTCGATGCTCATCAGCAAGCCCTTTGACAGGAGGTAGTCGCCTACGAGCACGGCTATTTTGTTTTTCCAGAGTGCGTTGATGGAGAAGAAACCGCGCCGCATGTTGGCATCGTCTACCACATCATCATGCACGAGTGTGGCTGTATGCAGAAGCTCAATGAGGGAGGCGGCGGTGAAACTGCTGTCGGTAATGCCGCCGCTGAGCTTGGCACTCAGAAACACGAACATGGGCCTCATTTGCTTGCCCTTGCGCTTCACGATGTAGTGGGTAATGCGGTCGAGCAGGGGTGTGTTGCTCTTCATTGAGGAGCGAAACCGCTGTTCAAATTCGGCCATTTCCTTGGCTATCGGCGACTGAATCTGTTCTACTTCGCTCATGGGGCGCCGCAAATATCCGAATTCAATTTCATTCTTTCTCGGCGCCCGCTGTAAAGGACAGCTTGGCGAATTGCAGCGACTGGCTGTTGTTCACAAACAGGATGATGCCATCACTGAGTTGGTGGTGGAGTGCAGGTTTGAGCACCCCTTTTCCGGGCGATTGCTTGAAGAGGATGTGCTTTTGCAAGTTGCCATCTTCGCGCAGCACATACTGCACAGCCTGTGCACTTGAAGGACCCGAAAGTATATGGTAGCGCCCGCCGGAGTGGATGTCGAGATTGGCATTGCGCTCGTGGTCATTGAATATAAAATGGGTTTCGCCGCCATGTTGGTAGCAAAGGTATGAGGTGAAATCGGCTGCTGAGCGCGACGAAGTTTGGTACTTGGGTATGCGAAAGTTCAACTCAGCCAAGCCTTGTGATGAAATCGTGCTGATGAGCAATTCATCTGTCACAAAATTTTGGACCATAAAGTAGGTGCCCGTAGCGGGGTTGAATACGGAGCTCTGTTGTATTTCTTGTTTTTCACTGACTATCACCAGCTGGTTTTTCTGATTGGGAAACACATGCCCGATGGTATACAGTGCAAGGTCGGGCCTGTCGCTCAGCCCACTCAGTGGTCTGAAAGCTGCCTTAAAAGCACGGTCAAAGCTGCTCAAGCCCTGATCTACCGCTTGCCCGCTGAGCCGGTCGAAGCTCACTGAATAGGTGCCCGCCATCACAAGGTCAATCATATTGCTGAAATAACCGGCTACTTGCAAGTGTCCGGAGCTGTTGATCTCCATGTGGGCCGAATAAATCCATTTCACCCCGATTGAGAGGCTTTTTTCCGAAAGGGTGTTGTCAATCCAGGAGTAACGAATCAAAAAATAGTCACGCCCCGGATTTTGTACCTTACTCACTTCCTTGATCTGCTCCACGTTGCGGTGCATGATCACGTATACGGCGGCATCGCCGTCCACGAGCATATCGCCATATGCTACCTCGCCAAATGGGTGGGGAACTTCAAGCTGTTTGTCATGAAGCAATTCCATATTGCTGTCGAACAAACGCAGGTTGAATTTATCGTTGTGGTCCTTTTGGGCTTCCTGCGGCATCACCACGGCGAGGAAGCGGTTGTCACTGCTGGCCACCATCCTAAAATTGCGGGTGAGCCCTATCACGGCCCTTGGCATACTCCCGAGCAAATGCGGCTTGCCAAGGGGCCTCAAGTCGGGGTGCACCTCCCATGCATAAAAATATACCTTGGCTGTGCTTTCATTGGTGCATGAGCTGATCAGGTATGCCTTTTCGGCAAAAACCAAGGGCTTAAACAGAGCGTGCTCAAGGCCCGCTGCCTCGGAGAGTTCCACCTGTTCGCCAGGAAATGCTAGAGCAATGTGCTTCTGGATGTGGAGGCTGTCGGTATCGATTTTGCTGAGCTGCAGTGGGCTTGATTTTTTGCCGGTGGCCGTGCTCAACATATAAAAGTGCGCGTCATCATTGCCGAAGAGTGACATCACAATTTCGGGACGCTCGCCCCGCCATTCCGGGCTCCAGGTAAGCTGCGGCTGCGCGTGGCCACAACCACAGCCTTACGCGCCCACGCCCGTAGGGCAAAATATAGTGTGTACCTTTGGCCACGATCATAGAACAATCAAAAGTCATGTTGGCTCAAGTGATGTACAAATATATGGCCATTCTCGCCTTCATGGTGCCCGTATGGTGCACAGCTCAGGTGCCCGATGAAGAGGTGGAGGCCAATTATTATCAGGAGATTGACACCATGATGGCCGTTCGCCATGCCATTAAGTTTGATCCACTCCACATATTTATCGGTGATTTCCAGCTGTATTATGAGCACATGGTGGGCGAGCGTTGGAGCATAGAAGTAGGCTTCGGACCCACACGCCGCAATTTTACCGCCAGTATGTTCGACTACGAACTCGACAATTTTGGCAACAACATCGACGTGCACACCCGCTACGCCGCCAGCTTGTGGTTAAAGCGGTATTTCTGGAATACCGACGAGCTTTACGGTCCTTACATGGGTGTAAATGTGCATCACCGCCGGCACGACAAAACTTTCAATGTGCTCAACAGCAGTGGTGAGCTCACCGGCAATTCATTTACCGACAGCCGCATCTACACTGGATTAATGCTCGTTGGGGGCTACCAGATCATTCCGCTACAGAGCAATATATTCGTCGATTTTCATGTTGGCATTGGCGCCCGCTACCGCGATTTCGATGTGGTGCGCAGCACCGACTTGTTCAATCCGCAGGCCTATGAGGTGCGCAGCGAAACTTCAATTCGTGCCGCTGTACAGTTCGGAGTCAAGATAGGGTACGGCTTTTAGGTTGGCGCCTTTACGGCAAAAATGGGGTCAGCCCAGCTTATCGGCCAGGAGGCGCATTTCGACCATAGGTGATACACGTTCGTAAATGATTTTATACACCGCTTCAGCGATGGGCATATCCACCTCATACTTTCGGTTCATTTCAAAAAGGCTTTTGGTGGCGTAGAACCCTTCGGCAATCATTTCCATTTCCAATTGAGCTGCCTTTACGGTATAGCCCTTGCCGAGCATATAGCCGAAGGTGCGGTTGCGGCTGAATTTGCTGTAAGCAGTAACCAGCAAGTCACCGAGGTAGGCCGGCTCATTTACATCGCGGTGGAAGGGGTTCACCTTATCGAGGAAGCGCTCCATTTCTATTATGGCCGCTGAGATGAGCAGCGCCTGAAAATTATCGCCATAACCCAGGCCTCCGCACACTCCGGAGGCAATGGCGTAAATGTTTTTGAGCACTGCGGCAATTTCGGCACCGAAGAGGTCTTCGGATGTGCTGGTTTTCATATAGCGGGTGCTGAGTCGCTCCGCGAGAAAATCGGCATTGCTCTCTTTCATACATGCAATGGTGAGGTAGCTCAGCCTTTCCATGGCTACCTCTTCCGCGTGGCAGGGGCCGCATATCACGCCTATATCGTCATAAGCCACCCCAAACTCCAGGTGAAAATAACGCGCTGGGATAGAATGAAATTCGGGAATGATGCCTTTTACGGCCGAGAATATGATCTTGCCCTTGAGCTCTTCAGGGGCCACATGCTGGAAGGTGGCATGCACAAATGCCGAGGGAATGGCCACGATGAGCACCTCGCATTGGGCAATTACTTCGTGTATATCGGCTGAGATGGACAGCTTGTCCACATTGAATTCCACTGCCCTGAGGTAATTGGGGTTGTGGTGGTAGCGCCTGATGTGCTCCACCGATTCTTGGGTGCGGTGCCACCACCAGGTGAGGGGGCTGTTCTCGCTGAGTACCTTGGTGAGTGCCGTGGCCCAGGAGCCCCCGCCTATCACGCCAATGATTTTATGGCTTGCCATGCAGCTGCGCAATTGTTGCAGCCGATAAAGATAGGGTGCGCATGGGGCGTGTGCAAGGAAATAAGAAGTGCTATGTATTAAGCACTATGTATTAAGTACTATGTACGATGACTGTAGACCGAATTCAGTTTGATTTAGGGATACTTATCATGGTACTTAATACATAATGCTTAATACAACCAACAAGTACTTCTTACAACCCATTGGTGCTCCGTACAGCCCACGGCTCACTTGAGCCCAAACTTCAGCCGCATGGTAATGCTGGCGGTTTTCATTTTGGACTGGGTATTGAAGGTGCCACCCCAGCTGTAGTCCTCGGTGCTGTGCTGTCCGGTGATCTGAAAAATGCCCATTTGTGCCGATTGCAGATCGCCGAGGCGGGCGCCAGCATTCGCCGCAATTTGTTCGGCCCGTATGCGGGCATCATCGGTGGCGGAGGCGATCATTTCTATTTTGAGCTCGCCCAGCTTTGTGTAAAAGTACTGCGGTGCAGGTGAGTTGATTTCTATGCCCTGGTTGATCAGCTCAGTAATTTCGCGTGATATGGCTTCCACCTTTTCAATGTCGCCCGATTGCAGTTGCACCCTTTGCCGAAGGGCGTGGCCGGTAAACACGTTGTAGCCGCGTCCGCGTTCATCATAGCGGTAATCAAATTCCTTGTCGATGTTCACTGCGCTTAGGGTCATTTCACCCTCGCTGATGCCCTTGCTTTTGAGGTAGCTTACTACGGCTTCACGGTCGGCTTTGAGGGCAGTGAAGGCGGCTTGGAGATCCATGTCCTTTCGGGAAAAATTGGCTTCCCATACAATGAGGTCCGATTTAAAGTCGCGCTCCCCCAAGCCAGTAACCTGTATGCTGTCGGTGCTGCGCGCACGGTGGGTGTATGCATGGGCGCCGATCCAGGTACTGATTACAATGGCGCTGCCCAAAATAAGGGCCAACAGAGGAAGCCTCATCAGGTAGCGGTTTTAGCTTTAGGCAAATATCGCTAAAATTGACACATGGGTACAGCCTTCGCAAAAATTATGAACGACCCTACCCCGGCCCGAACCTGCCCATCTTCGACCGTCCAATCAAAAATCCTCAACTGAGCGATCTCACGGGCACCATTGCACGCGGACCCCCGCCCAGAATGGTCAATCGTTTTTCACTCATCCCTCTTATCTTTCCTACACGAACATCCCTCCGCCCCCATTTGTTACCTTCGCAGCACAAAAGCACCTTCATGCAAGCCACTACATTTGACGAAAAGTCATATTGCCCCAGTAACACGCATTATGAGCGGTTTATCACCCGCGAAGTAAAGATTGGAAACCTTACACTCGGCGGACACAATCCCATAAGGGTGCAGTCCATGACCACCACCGATACCATGGACACTGAAGGCACCGTGGCACAAAGCATCCGCATGATTGAAGCAGGTTGTGAACTTGTGCGCATCACTGCGCCCAGCAAAAAAGACGCGGAAAACCTGCTGCCGATCAAAGAAGCGCTCAGAGCAAAAGGTTATGACACCCCCCTCGTGGCCGACATACACTTCACCCCCAATGCCGCCGAGGTGGCCGCCCGCATCGTGGAGAAGGTGCGCGTGAACCCAGGCAACTATGCCGATAAGAAGAAATTTGACCACATCGACTACACCGATGAGGGCTACCTTACGGAACTGGCCCGCATCCGAGAGCGCTTCGAACCCCTCGTGCTGCTGTGCAAGGAACACGGCACCGCCATGCGGATAGGCACCAACCACGGCTCGCTGAGCGACCGCATCATGAGCCGCTATGGGGATACTCCCCTTGGGATGGTGGAAAGCGCCATGGAGTTTTTGCGCATATGCCGCGACCATGATTTCCACGACATCGTACTTAGCATGAAGGCCTCCAACACCCAAGTGATGGTGCAAGCTTACCGTTTGCTCATGAACCACATGATGCGCGAAGGCATGAATTATCCCCTACACCTCGGCGTGACTGAAGCCGGCGAAGGGGAGGATGGCCGTATAAAAAGTGCCGTAGGCATCGGTGCACTGCTCGAAGATGGCCTCGGCGACACCGTGCGCGTATCGCTCACCGAAGCCCCCGAAGCGGAGATTCCCGTGGCGCAGATGCTCGTGGAGCGTTATGCACACCGCGCAGGCCATGCGCCTATACCGCCCATCGACCACAACCCCATCGACCCTTTCACCTACACCCGCCGCTCAAGCCACAAAGTGCTCAACTTCGGCGATGGGCAGGTGCCATGCGTGGTCGGCGACGTTTCCCGTAAGGAAAAAATAAGCCCCGCGGGTTTCTTCGCTTTTGGATACAATTACAGCGTGCCACTCGACAAGTGGAACATCGCCGATCAGGCGGCCGATTTCTTGTATGCGGGCACCCATCATATTGATTTTGAAATTCCCGGTACATTGGGCATCCTCCTCGACCTCGAAGCTTGGGAAGGGCAGCAGCACAAACCCCGCACCTACCCGATGTACACCCTTGAAGCCTTGCGCAACAGGGGAGAATTGCATCCCCAGCTCAACCTCATCAGCGCTTCCGCCAGCGAAGTGTGGCAACCCGAAGTGGCTGCCCTGCTCGCAGAAACTGAACGAAGTGTACTGCTACTCCACACCGACAATGCCCATGCTGTGGCCGCCATGCGCCGCGCTTTTGTGGCTTTGATGGAGGCTGGAGCAAGTCTTCCCGTGCTCATACAGCGCAGCTATGGCCCGCTCAACAAGGAGCGCACCCAACTGCAGGCCAGCACCGATGCAGGAGCCCTGCTGCTCGATGGCCTCGGCGATGGCATATGGTTGAGCTCGGAAAGCACCGAGCCCAAAGCACTCAATGCTTTGAGCTTTGGCATACTGCAAGCCACGCGCACCCGCATTAGCAAAACCGAGTACATCTCCTGCCCCTCCTGCGGGCGCACCCTCTTTGACCTACAGGAAACCACTGCGAAAATACGCGCGCGAACCGACCATTTGAAAGGCCTGAAAATCGGCATCATGGGCTGCATCGTGAACGGCCCTGGCGAAATGGCCGACGCCGATTATGGCTATGTGGGCACCGGCCCGGGCAAAATCACCCTCTACAAAGAAAAAGAAGTGGTGAAGCGCAACGTACCCTCCGAACACGCGGTAGACGAACTTATCGAACTCATCCGCAGCAACGGCGACTGGATTGAGCCCAATGCAGCGCATTCATGAAAGCTGTGGTGACAGGGGGTACAGGCCTCGTAGGCAGCTTTTTGCTTAAAGCACTCGAAGCAGAGCCTTTCTTTGCGGAGGTCGTAGTCCTCACCCGCCGAATCCCTGGGGGTGATTGGAGTAAGACCAAGTGGCGCACCGCCGACCTGGGTGAATCTAAGGCATTGGAGCAGACCTGTGCAGGCGCTGATGTGGCATTTTGCGCACTCGGCACCACCATCAAAAAGGCCGGCAGTCAGGAGGCTTTCCGCAAGGTGGATTATGAATACGTGATCAATTTCGCTCAGGCGGCAAAAAAAGCGGGCGTCAAGCAATTTCATGTGGTGAGTGCTGTAGGTGCTTCCGCAAAATCGAGCATGTTCTACAGCCGGGTGAAAGGCGAAATGGAAGAGGCCATCAATGGCTTGGGATTTGAGGGGATTTTCATCTACCAGCCTTCATTTCTCGAGGGGCCAAGGGAAGAGCGCAGGCTGGGGGAGCGAATCGGTGGCGCAGTGATGCAGCTTCTAAGTCCACTTTTTGCCGGAAAGGCAGCCAAATACAAACCCATACACGTGCGTACGGTGGCTTATGCCATGCTCAACAATGCATTGCAAGGGGAAAGAGGGATACACGTGATGCAGTACCGCGAAATGATTTCGAGCGGAGGCGAATAAGTTCCAGATTCGGGGGGTTTATATGTGCAAAGACACAAGTCTTTTTGTCCCGTCAAAAAAATATCGCGCTCTTGCTTGGTGTACAAAACACACATATCCAATATTTTTATTGCCTACAGCGCTACAAGATAGGCCTAAGCTTGCAAAAAAGACTTTGTGTCATAATGACAATTTGTCTATATTCGTCGGGTAAGATTGGTGTAAACGTAACCTTTGACCTGATGAAAAAAATGATACTTCGGATTGTTGTACTCTCTTTGTTTTTTCCGCTTTGCCTATTGGCCCAACCCAACAGTGATGTGATGCTGCAAGGCTTCAACTGGGATTCACACAGCAATCCAGTGGGCTGGTACAATGCCATGTGGCCCAATACAGAGGCCATCGCCCAGGCAGGTATCGACCTGGTGTGGATGCCACCCCCAAGTGATGCCGCCGACCCGCAAGGCTATTTGCCGAGAAGGCTGTACAATGTCAATTCGAGCTACGGGAGCCAGGGCCAGCTGGTGGCGCTGATCAACAATTTGCGCAACAAAGGCATTGATGTGGTAGCCGATATCGTGATCAACCACCGTGTTGGCGCATTTGGCTTTGCCGACTTTCAGAACCCTGCATGGGGCTGTTGGGCCGTGGTGAGCAACGACGGCTGGAATGGCGCTTGCGGCAATCCCGATACCGGTGATTTGTATGGCCCCGCCCGCGACATTGACCACACCAATACCCAAGTGCAGCAGGACATTATTGACTGGCTCAATTGGTTAAAAAACGACATAGGTTTTTCAGGCTGGCGCTACGACTACGTGCGTGGTTTTGCACCATCTTACATCAGCATGTACAACAATGCCACCAATCCTTCCTTCAGCATGGCCGAACTCTGGCCCGATTTTGACATCAACAACACCGATGCCAACCGCCAAACCATCGTGAACTGGATTGATGCAACTGGTGGAGCCTCTAAAGCCATCGACTTCACTACCAAAGGAATACTTCAAGTAGCCGTTCAAAACCAGTACTGGCGCCTGAGCCAAAATGGCAATGTACCCGGCCTTATAGGCTGGTGGCCTTCGCGGGCGGTAACTTTCATCGACAACCACGATACAGGCAGCAGCCAAAATTATTGGCCCTTTCCGGGAAATAAAGTGATGGAGGGCTACTGCTATATCCTCACCCACCCCGGTACACCCACAGTGTTCTGGGACCACCTTTTCGACTGGGGGCTGTACGATCAAATCAAAGACCTGGTATGGATTCGCAAGCGAAACGGCCTGACCGATGAAAGCAGTGTAAATATTATCCAAGCTACCAACAATGTGTACGCGGCCATTCTCGACGACAAGGTAGCCATGAAAATAGGCCCCGGATCATGGAGCCCACCAGGCAATGGCTGGAACCTGAAGGCCTCCGGCAGCAATTATGCTGTGTGGGACAGATTGCCGGCGCAACCTGCGGGCTTTACCGTGTACCTCAAAGCCCCCAACAATGCAACGGGTCAGCCACGCATCCACTATTGGAATGTGCAGCCAGGCGGCAGCTCCTCCACATGGCCGGGCGTGGCCCCAACCCTGGTGTGCGACCGCTGGTTCAGCTACACCTTTGCCAATGCGCAGAGCGCCAATTTTCTCTTTCATAACAACCAGGGATTGCAAACGCCCGACTTGTTTGCCTGGAAGGACAGCTGGTATGTGAATGGGGCTTGGGCCAATGATGAACCCGACTTTTGTGGAAACAACGGCTGTGGCAACGGCCTTACCTGGAACATTCGCTTTCCTGCCTCATGGACCAGTCCCCACATTTACCTATGGAACAGCGTTCCCCAAACGGATGAAACAGCCTGGCCCGGTTTCCCTATGCAGCCCACCGGCAATGTTTGGTACACGTATACAGCGGCTTGTGCCAATTGCACCAACTTCATTGTGAGCAACAACGGAGCCAACCAAACTGCCGATTTACAAACATGCACCAACATCACCTTCAATGGCACGGGAAGCGCAAACCTCATGGTGCTTGAGGATGCGGCTTCAGCCATGGGGATAGGGGCTATGCAGCTCAGCCCCAACCCTGCCACCGACCTGCTGCAAGTACATTTGGAATCGGGCCAGCCCCGCGACCTGATCATTGAAATATATGACCTTGCCGGCAAGCAGGTAAGCGCAGCCCAGCGAGAGTCTTTGCCCGAGGGCCGGTCTGTATTGATTTATGACGTGCAGTCCCTTGCTCAGGGCATGTACCTGCTGCGTGTTCAGAGTGATGGAGAAGTGCAAACCCAGAAATTTTTCAAAAAGTAAGCAAGGGTTTCGACGTGCTTTTGACAGGGGTCGGGCCCGGTTTTCGCACACGCAGCAGGGCGTGTAGCGGCCACCTGCGAATTCAATCTTGTTTACCTTTGCGGAAAATGTTCAGCCATGCACATTGAAGCTTTTCGCGAATACTGCCTGGCCAAGCCGGGTGTTGAGGAAACCTTTCCCTTCGATGAAAGCACACTGGTATTCAAAGTAATGGGCAAGATGTTTGCCATTTGCGACGTGGATCACTACACCGGATTCAATGCCAAATGTGACCCTGAATGGGCCGTGGAGTTGAGGGAGCAATACCCGGAAGGCATCGTGCCAGGCTACCACAGCAACAAGAAGCATTGGAATACCATCGTAGCCTATGCCAATGTACCCGATGAACTGCAGTGGCGCTTGATTGACCACAGCTATGATCTCGTGGTGCAGGGCTTGTCAAGGAAGCTGAGAGCGCAATTGGAACTGCTTCGCTAAGCACATTGCAGTTTTCAGCTACCTTCGCGGTGTAATTCAAGCCGTCATGTCATCCAAGTCACTCATGCGCCGCATTTTTGGGTATTTCTTGCAAGGTCTTCTGCTTGTGATACCTACGGTGTTGCTGGCGTATGTGGTATACCGCCTTTTTGAATTTCTGGATGCTCTCATTCCTATGGATGTGCCCGGCCTTGGACTGCTCGTGTTGCTGGTGGGCATTACCATTTTGGGCTTTTTGGGATCTTCGTTTATTGGACGCCCCATCCTGAACCGTGCGAATGCCTTACTCGACCGCATACCCCTTATCAAAACATTTTACACCGCCGTAAGCGATTTGCTCTCGGCTTTTACCGGACAAAAGAAGAGTTTTTCCAAACCTGTGCTTGTCAACCTCACACCGGATGGCCATGTGCAAAAGCCTGGTTTCATCACTTCCGAAGACCTCAGCATGCTGGGCATTGCCGAGGGCAAAGTGGCGGTATACCTTCCGCATAGCTACAACTTTTCAGGAAATATTTTCATCGTTCCGGCGGGCAGTGTCATTCCATTGCCGGATGGAGTAAATCGGGCTGAGTTCATGAAATTCATAGTGAGTGGGGGGGTTACAGAAATAGGCAGCAGCCACCACGATGGATAAACAAAGGCTGAGCAACCTCGTGCTTCTGCACGTGGTGGTATTCATTTTTGGTTTTACAGGCATCCTTGGCAAGCTTATTGAAACAGCGAGCGACAAGCTCGTGCTATGGCGCATGGGCATTGCGGCGCTTAGCATTGCCATCTTTGCATACGGAACAGGCAAAATCAAGAAATCGCTTCGCGTGAATGGTTGGCGCTATAGCGCTGTGGGGCTTTTGATTGCAGGGCACTGGATCACATTTTTTGAAGCCATCAAGCAGAGCAATGTGTCGGTGACCCTGGCTTGCCTTAGCGCAGCAAGCCTCTTTACTGCACTCATTGAGCCCATTGCATTTAAGCGCCGCATCCATGCAGGCGAGTTGGTGCTGGGCGTGCTTGTAATTATTGGCCTTGTATTGATATTCAGCTTCGAAACGGAGTACAAGGTGGGCATCGCCCTAGCATTGCTCAGTGCGCTGCTGGCCAGCACCTTTACAGTGGTCAATGGCACCTTCATACGCAATGACAATCCTTACCGCATCAGCTTGGTTGAAATGCTGGCAGGTACCGCAGCCATCGCAATTTGGATGGCCCTTACGGGAAAAATGAATGCATCACTGCTCCAAATGCCCGCCATGGATTGGGTGTGGATCGTGATCCTGGCTACGGTTTGCACGGCATTTGCTTTTGTGGCGAGCGTAAAAGTGATGGAAGTGCTTACACCCTTTACGGTATCGCTCACGATCAACCTGGAACCCATCTATGGCATAGTGCTGGCTTTCTTTATTTTTGGCGAAAGCGAGAAAATGACGGGCGGATTCTATACAGGTGCGGCCATACTCATAGGGGCACTTTTCGCAAATGCTGTGATGAAAAGCTACGCCATGCGCCGCAAAACGCGTGCCGGCAGCACTCCTGTAAACGGGTCTGGCTAAAATGACCAAGACCGCGTCAACATTATTTTTATACTTTTGTTAATTCCTTACTTTACATTTACCACACCGCTGAATGGATTCATACAAAGCTGGCCCACTGCTCGACAAAATCGAATTTCCCAACGATTTAAGAGAAAAAATCAAAGAAACAGAACTTGAACAAGTTTGCGATGAGCTGCGTGATTTTATCATTGATGTTGTAAGCACAAAAGGCGGTCACTTCGGTGCAAGCCTCGGTGTAGTGGAACTCACGGTAGCCCTTCATTATGTGTTCAATACCCCGAGCGATCAACTTGTGTGGGATGTAGGCCACCAGGCGTATGGCCATAAAATACTCACCGGCCGCCGCAAAGTGTTTCACACCAACCGAAAGTACAAAGGCTTGAGCGGTTTCCCGAAAAGGTCGGAGAGTGAGTATGATACCTTTGGTGTGGGCCACTCCTCCACCTCTATCAGCGGGGCGCTCGGCATGGCCGTAGCCAGCCGCCTCAAAGGGGAACTCGACAAGCAGCACATCGCTGTGATCGGAGATGGATCGATGACAGCGGGGCTTGCCTTTGAAGGCATGAACCACGCCGGCGCCGAAAATTCAAACATGCTGGTCATCCTCAACGACAATTGCATGAGCATAGACCCCAATGTGGGTGCTTTGAAGGATTACCTCACCGACATTACCACGAGCCATACGTACAATAAAGTAAAGGATGAGGTGTGGAACCTTCTCGGAAAAATCAGCAAATTCGGGCCCAATGCACAGGCCATTGCCCAAAAGGTGGAAAACGCCATCAAAGGGTCTTTGCTTAAACAGAGCAATCTTTTTGAGAGTCTTAACTTCCGATACTTTGGCCCGGTAGATGGCCATGACGTGAACCACCTTGTGCAGGTGTTGCGTGACTTGAAAGATATACCCGGACCCAAAATACTCCACTGCCTCACCAAGAAAGGCAAGGGCTACGAACCTGCCGAAGCGGGATCACCCACCACCTGGCACGCTCCAGGCCTTTTCAACAAAGAAACCGGCGAAATCATCAAGGTGGTGCCCAAGAGCCCGCAACCGCCCAAATACCAGGACGTATTCGGCTATACCATCGTGGAGCTTGCCGAGAAGAATGATAAAATTACGGGCATCACGCCTGCCATGCCAACGGGCTGTTCACTCAAATTCATGATGGAAGCCATGCCTGACCGCGCCTTCGATGTGGGCATCGCCGAGCAACATGCCGTGACCTTCAGCGCAGGGCTTGCCACTCAGGGAATGGTTCCCTATTGCAACATATACAGCAGCTTTATGCAGCGCGCCTATGACCAGGTGGTTCACGACGTGGCGCTTCAAAACCTGCCCGTCATTTTCTGTCTCGACAGGGCTGGATTCGCCGGTGCCGATGGGCCTACCCACCACGGCACCTATGACATAGCATACTTCCGCTGCATTCCCAACATGATAGTGAGCGCACCAATGAACGAAAGCGAGCTCCGCAACCTCATGTACACGGCACAGCTTAAGGACCATGGCCCATTCAGCATACGCTACCCACGCGGCGAAGGGGTACTCACCGACTGGCGCACACCCTTCGAGGAAATCAAAATCGGAACAGGGCGTCGCGTGCGCAACGGCAGCGACATCGCATTTCTGACCATCGGTCATCCGGGCAATTTTGCCGTAAAGGCAGCCGAAGAACTGCACCAGGAAGGCATCAGCGCGGCTGTGTACGACATGCGCTTCGCCAAGCCCATTGATGAGGTGCTGCTGCATGAGGTATTCGCCAAATTCGATAAAGTGATTACGGTCGAGGATGGCTGCATACAAGGCGGCATGGGCAGTGCAGTACTGGAGTTTATGGCTGACCATGGCTATCAGGCGCAAGTGAAGCGGCTCGGTATTCCCGACAAGTGGTTTGAGCACGGCAGCCCGGAGCAGCTTTACGCAGAAGCGGGATTTGACGCGGAAGCCATTTGCGCCACCTCACGCCGCTTGCTCGGCGAAAAAAAGACCAGGCTATCAAAATACGCAGCAAGTTAGGCTGAGTTCATTGAACATTGATCGGGAAGCCCTTAGATTGAGCATCCGTTGGATTCATAGGACTGCCATTCACGGAGATTCAAAGCTGAGTTTTTGACGGCGTGTCGTGGTTGGCCCGGTGCTCCTCCGGGCGCTGAGGTGCGGGCTTTTTTAGTAGCTTTGCTCTTCGGTAAAGCCCGTGAAGTTCAAACAAGTCATAGGATTAGAAAAAGCGAAGCACCAGCTCGTTAGGTCGGTTGCCGAAGGGCATGTGGGCCACGCCTTGCTTTTTTTGGGCCCGGAAGGAGGAGGACATATGCCATTGGCTATGGCGTTTGCTTCCTACATTTTGTGCAGCAACCCACAAGCCGATGACCGTTGCGGCCAATGCCCCGCTTGCAAGCAGCTCGACCAGCTTGCACATCCCGACCTTCACTTTTCCTACCCTTTTATCAAAACCGATAAAATCAAAACAGCCGCGCCCCACCAAAGGGCATTTGCGGAAGTGATGCGCAAAAACCCTTATACCAGCCTGGTAGAGTGGGAGCTTAGCTTAAATGGGGAGAAAAAAAAGTCGGTCATCACTGCCGATGAAGGCCATGAAATTATCAAATCTTTAAGCCTCAAAGCCTTTGCCAAGGGACACAAGGTTTTGATTATTTGGCATGCTGAAAAACTGAACCGTGAGGCGGCCAACCGCTTGCTCAAAACCTTGGAAGAGCCTTCACCCAAAACCCTCATCATTCTGGTATGCAGCCAGATAGATGATCTACTGCCCACAATACGCTCACGAGTACAACTGGTGCAATGTGAACCCTTGAGCGAAAAGGAAATATCCAAAGCACTTGTGGAGCGGGAAGGCTTGGATGGGCCAACCGCTGAGGCTTTGGCTTTGCGTGCTGAAGGCAGCTACCAGCAGGCTTTGCATTTACACCTCAACAGTGCCGCCATGGGAGAGCAGCTGGAGCGCTTTAGCCGCTGGATGCGCCACACCTACAAGCGCGAATTTGCCGAAATATTTAACCTTGCCGATGCTTTCAGCAAGCAAAGCCGTGATCAGCAGCAACAATTTATAGAGTACGCCCTTGATTTTGTGCATAAGTGCATCATGCGGGAATTCACTCCGGTGGGCCAGGCGATGTTTGATAAGGATGCGGCGGCTTTTGCTCAAAAATTCGCACCCTACATTACGGGTGGCGACATGCAAAAGCTGCATGATGTGCTCAGTGAAGGGCACTACCTCGTAGAGCGCAATGTAAACGCGCACCTACTGTTTACACGCATGAGTGTTGACATCATGCGTTATTTCGCTGACCGAAAGGCCAGTGTTACCAATTAACGAATTAAGAGAGTGAAATACAGATATGGGATGTGAATCATGCAGCAACGGCAGCAATGGGCTGCCAGCCGGGTGCAAAAACCACGGCACGTGCAGCACAGGAGGCTGTAGCAAGCTGGCGGTGTACGACTGGCTGGCCAATATGGACTTGCCAGGACATCTCGCACCTTTTGCTTACGTAGAGGTGCGTTTCAAAAGCACGAGGAAAGAGTTTTTTCGCAACAGCGAGAAGCTTACTCTGAATCCTGGCGATGCGGTGGTGGTAGAAGCCGCCATTGGCTATGATATCGGTACGGTATCGGCGGTAGGTGAGCTTGCCCGGCTTCAAATAGAGCGCCGGGGCGGCACCAAAGCCCAGCAGGAAGCCAAACGCATTTTGCGCAAGGCAAATTCCGAAGAGCTTGCCATCTGGCGGGAGGCACGGGCACTGGAGGACAAAACCATGTTCAAGGCAAGGGAAGTATCGCACATGCTTGCCATTGACATGAAAATAAGCGATGTAGAGTACCAAGCCGACAAATCGAAGGCCACATTTTTCTACACCGCCGAAGGGCGCATTGACTTCCGAGAGCTGATACGCAAGCTTGCAGAAACTTTCAGGATACGCATCGAAATGCGCCAGATAGGAGCGCGACAGGAAGCCGCCAGATTGGGTGGCATCGGCAGTTGCGGCCGCGAACTGTGCTGTAGCACATGGCTCACCGACTTCCGCTCCGTGAGCACAAGTGCCGCGCGATACCAGCAGCTGGCCCTCAACACACAAAAACTTGCAGGTCAGTGTGGAAAGCTCAAGTGCTGCTTGAATTATGAGCTCGACTCCTACCTCGATGCCCTAAAGCACTTTCCGAAAAACCACGGCAGGCTCAAGACCAAAAAAGGCAATGCCATGCACCTGAAGACGGATATTTTCAAAGGCTTGCTCTGGTACATCTACTCAGATGAACCTGTGGCCACGCCTATTCCCTTGCCTCTCGATAGGGTAAAGCAAATTCTTGATCTTAACCAACAGGGCATATTTCCGGAAGATCTGAGAGAATTTATTGATGCACCCGTGGAAGTGGAAACCAGTTTTGGAAATGTGGTAGGTCAGGATAGCCTCACACGTTTTGATAAAACACGCAACCGCAACCGTGGAGGCAAAGGCCGTAAAAAGCGACCCGGTAGTCCCGGAGGAAGCGCGCAGGCCGCTACCCAGCAAGGCGAGCAAAAAAAAGGTGCCCCACGCGGGGGCAATCCGGGCGGAGCAGCCAAACCCAACAGGCCACAAAGAGAAGGCAGGCCACAAGCAAAGCAAGAGCCCAACGCCGGCAACCAAGCTAAAAGCTCCAACCGGAATAAGCGCCGTAAACCAGGCCGTGGGCCACGCAATACAGGGGAGGGCAATGCAAGCTAAGTTAGGCATCATATCTCTGGGTATCGTGCTCATGGCTTTCATGGCGTCTTGTACAGACGAGCGGCTGGTATTTGAGCAAAATATTGAGATAGCCGATGCCCGTTGGGCGGTAAGCGAAAGGGCAGTGCTCGAGGTGGAGGTGACCGACACGGTGAGCCAGCACAACTTTTTGGTCAACGTGCGCAATACTGAGGAATACCCTTACCGCAACTTGTACCTGTTTTTAAAAACGACTTTTCCCAACGGAAAAAGTTCGCGCGATACCATTGGCCTTTATCTTGCCGATGCCCATGGGCGCTGGTTGGGCAAGGGCAATGGCTACCTCAACATGGGCCGATATCCAGGAGCCAGCGTGATGTACGCCTACAACAAGCGGTTCCCCCTTTCCGGAAAATATACCTTCGAAATTGAACAAGCCATGCGCACTGATACGCTCATTGGGATACGCAACATAGGGTTAAGAATTGAAAAAATGCAGCCTCGACCCTAAGTTTGCAGACCATTGTCGCAAGTTACAGCATAAATAATCGTTACTATTGCGCACGTACAAGCCATCTATGAGGACCGAACCCAATCCAGCCACAGACCCACAACAGCCCAGGCGGCGCATGATGGTTTTGCTGTGGATATGCGCCTTTGCGCCTTTATTGGCCTTGATCATCCTGTTGGTGATTGCCAACAACAGCAACCTGCCCGATACCCTGGCACTGGCCAATCCCAAAACCAACCTCGCTACAGAAGTGTACAGCGCCGATGGCGAGGTGTTGGGCCGCTTCTATCTGGAGAACCGCACCAATGTAGACTACCGGGAGCTCTCGCCATATGTGGTAAATGCACTGATAGCTACCGAGGATGAACGCTTTTTTCAGCATTCGGGCATTGACCTTCGCGGCACGATTAGGGCAGCCATTTATTTGGGCAAAAAGGGAGGAGCGAGTACCATTACCCAACAGCTTTCTAAAATGCTTTTCACCGAGCGGCCGGCCAACGGGGTGCAGCGTGTCTTTCAAAAATTTCAGGAATGGATCATCGCCACACGTCTGGAAAGGCAGTATACCAAAGAAGAGATCATTACGCTGTACCTGAATAAATTCGACTGGATCAACAACGCTGTAGGGATCAAATCTGCCAGCAATGTGTATTTTGGCTTATCGCCTGATTCGTTGCTCATTGAGCAAGCCGCATTGCTTGTAGGTATGGCCAAAGGACCGGATTATTACAACCCTGTACGCCGTCCGGAAAGAGCCACCGAACGCCGCAATGTGGTGCTTGCGCAAATGGTGCGCAATGGCTACCTCAGCCGTGCGCAGTATGACTCGCTGTCGGGGCTGCCGCTCAACCTTAATTTCACAGTTGTGGACCACAAAGAAGGCTTGGCACCGTACTTCCGTGAGGTATTGAGGGGGGAGCTTAAAGAACTATTCGCTGAAAAAGATGACAAAGGCAACTACCGCTACGTGAAGGCCAACGGCGAGCCGTATAACATTCACCGCGATGGTCTGCGGGTGTACACCACCATCGATTCGCGCTTACAACGCTACGCCGAGGAGGCGGTGGCCTCTCACCTCGGTGGCGAATTGCAGGAACAGTTCTTCAGAGATGTAGGCAAGTACAAGAATCCACCATTTGCCAATGATCTGAGCCAAGCTGAAATTGAAGGAATTAAGAATTCGGCCATGCGCCGCACGCCGCGCTACAATTACATGACAGGCCGCGAGTGCCCCAATTGCCACCGCAGGGTCAACATTGAAAAGGAAACCGAGGGGGCAAGCACCTTTTACCAATGCAATTCAGACGATTGTCAGGAACGCTGGCGCGCAACGCCTGCCGACAGTGTGGACTACGTATTCCGCAATGTGAAGGTGCCCATGAAGGTATTTACATGGCAGGGTGAAAAGGACACGCTGCTCAGTCCCATGGACAGCATTGTGTATTACAAAAGCATGCTGCGCGCCGGATTGGTGAGCATTGATCCCTCCACGGGATTTGTAAAAGCCTGGGTGGGAGGCAACAATTTCAAGTACTTCAAGTATGATCAGGTGAAGCAGGGCAAGCGGCAGGTAGGCTCCACCTTTAAGCCATTCGTGTATGCCACCGCCATCCGCGAAGGCTACTCGCCCTGTTATGAAGTGCCTAAGGTTCCGACCACCTTCCAAAAGGGGACATTCAATCTTCAAAACGACTACACGCCCCAAGATTCCGACCGCGATTACGGCTACATGGTTTCGCTCAAATGGGGCCTCGCCAACTCGGTGAACACCGTAACGGCTTGGGTCATGAAGCAGTTTGGCCCTGAGGCGGTCATCAAGCTGGCCCGCGATTTGGGTATCGAGAGCCCTATGGAGCCTGTTGTATCACAGTGTTTTGGCGTAGCCGACCTGAGCCTGCTGGAGATTACTTCAGCCAATGCCACCTTCGCCAATGCCGGAGTACACATCAAGCCCATATATGTAATACGCATTGAAGACAAAAATGGAAACCCCATTTTCCAAATGCAGCCTCAAACCAAGGAAGCCATGGATGAGCGCACGGCCTATACCATGCTCAGCCTCATGGAAGGCACCATCGACGGGGTGTACAACAAGCACACTGGCAAAAAAACGGGTACCGCAATGCGCCTGCGCTTTGACTTGCCCAACCGGGGCTACGATGGCTTCACACGCGACATAAAGATAGCCGGAAAAACAGGAACTACTCAAAATCAAAGTGATGGGTGGTTTATAGGCCTCGTGCCTGACCTGGTTACGGGGGTGTGGGTGGGTGCCGAAGACCGATCGGTTCACTTCCGTACCCTCGCACTTGGTATGGGCACCAACATGGCCCTGCCTATTTGGGGCTTTTTCATGAAGGCCGCCTATGACGACCCAAGCCTCAACATTACAAAGGGGGATTTTCCAAGACCCGACAACATCAAAGTAGAGCTCGATTGCGAC
This sequence comes from Cryomorphaceae bacterium, assembly GCA_036751905.1. Lineage (GTDB taxonomy): Bacteria > Bacteroidota > Bacteroidia > Flavobacteriales_D > Cryomorphaceae > T3Sed10-241. Next base: position 6,304 of record DAIOTP010000001.1, on the reverse strand, counting down.
GCCTATGCCCGCTCATTCAATATTTTCGAAACACAGGATGACATCACCTGGTAATTCAGCTTAGCCATGAACAAAGTAGTAGCCAATGCGCGCGAAGCGATCAGAGGAATTGATTCCGGCATGACCATCATGCTCGGAGGTTTCGGGCTGTGTGGTATTCCCGAAAACTGCATAAAGGCTTTGACCGACACAGACATCACTGACCTCACATGCATCAGCAACAATGCAGGAGTCGACGATTTTGGTTTGGGATTGCTGCTGCAAAAAAGGCAAATACGCAAAATGATCTCCTCCTACGTTGGCGAAAACAAAGAGTTTGAGCGGCAAATGCTCAGTGGGGAGCTCGAGGTGGAGCTCATACCTCAAGGTACCCTTGCCGAGCGTTGCAGGGCTACAGGTGCAGGTATACCCGCCTTTTTTACACCGGCAGGCTACGGCACCGAGGTAGCCGAAGGCAAAGAAGTGAGGGAATTCAATGGCAAAATGTACATTATGGAACACGCCTTTAAGCCCGATTTTGCCATTGTTAAGGCATGGAAAGGCGATACGGAAGGCAACCTCATGTACAAGGCCACCGCCCGCAACTTCAATCCCTTGATGGCCATGGCCGGCAAAATCACCATCGCTGAAGTGGAGGAATTGGTCCCCGCCGGTGAGCTGGACCCCAATTTTATCCATACGCCGGGCATCTTTGTACAGCGCATTTTCAAAGGGGCGCATTTCGAAAAGCGCATCGAGCAACGCACCGTGCGTCAACGGTCCTGAGAGTACAATCAGCATGAATCGCTCAAGCATCTTTTATATTGTTGCCGCTTGCGCCGTAGGGCTGTATGTTATTTTTAGGGCGGTACTGGTGCCTGTCTCGCATGATGAAGCTGTCACCTTTCTGCTGTACGTACAGTCAGGGAATTTCTTGCCCTGGAACATGGTGTGGGATGCCAACAACCACATGCTCAATTCAGCACTCATGTGGCCGTGCTGGAAACTCCTGGGCATGGAAGCCCATTGGTTGCGTATGCCCAATGTGATTTCATTCGGGGTGTATGCGTGGTTCGGATGGAGATTGCTCGGCGGCTTGCGCCAAAAATGGGTGTGGGCAATCGCTGCCCTTGCATGGCTCAGTCCGGCATTGCTTATCGACTTTTTCGCTCAAATGCGTGGCTATGGTTTGTCCATTGCCTTGCTGAGTGGTGCATTGTGGCACCTTGTACTTTTTTCGGAAACGGGGAAAGCAAGTCAACAAATACGGATGTGGCTCTGGCTTACGGCCGCCGTGCTGGCCAATATGAGCATGCTCAACAGCTTGCTCATTGCCATGACACTGGTGGTGGCTTTGCTATGGTTTCGATTTGCCGGAAAGGGCAAACAGTGGACCATATTGGCACTTCTGGGCCTGCTGCCCTTCATTGGCTTGAGCGTGTACGCGCTGGCCATGCGCGATGGGGGCTTGCTGTACTACGGCCTGCGCGATGGTTTTGTGGAGGTAACCGTGGTGACCTTGCTGCGCTACACAATTTATCAGGATGCGCTGTGGCTGGCATGGCTGCTGGCTATACCTGTGGGTGTGGCTGCACTTTGGCTTTTCGCCAAATGGGTGAAGGGCCGTTTTCAACCCGTCCATGCAGGCCATATTGCAAGCGCATTTTTGGTATTCAATGTATTAGGGGCTGTGGCAATGTGCTACTTGCTGGAAGTGAATTACCCCGAAGACAGAACGGGAATTTACTTCCTCCCTTTGTCTATTCTAAGCCTCGCCTACGCTGCCGATGCGCTTGGACGTGTTAAAGTCTGGGCCCAGGGATTGGTCCTGCCGCTGCTCGCCTTTCCTATCGGCTTGCTGTCGGGAGCCAACATGGGCTACACCCACCTTTGGCGGGAAATACACCAACACCCAGGCCTCTACGCCGCTATGGCTAAAGATATTGGCGAACGCAAGGAAATATTCAGCATTGAAGGGTACCGCCTGATGATGACTACGTGGGGATATGAAAGCCTCAAGCACAAGGAGCCCCTGCAGCCATTTATTCCCGAGGCGGCTGCCAACGGCCGTGCCGACTACCTGATGTGCCACCGCAAGGCATGCGACCCCTATGTGCAGAGTCACGATACCCTTTTTAAGGATCCACGCAATGAAACCTATTTGCTCAAGCGCCGCACACCCGTACAGTGGGAGCACTATGCGTCTATAAGCGAACTGCCTCCCCCATACGAAGGCAATGCGTTGTACATCAACTTATGGGAAAGCACAGATTCAATGCTTGTTGCCCCGCTCGAAGCCATTGAATTCGATTTCAGCCTGCATACCAGCAAGCCAATGCCCCTTGCAGAGCTTATCGTGAGTGCGCGCAATGCCAATGACGAGACCATTTATTATTTAGAAGTGGGATTGAGTTGGATAAAACCGCACTACGAGGGCGATACCTTGCATTTGAGGCGCATAATCGATTTGCCGGAAGGCACAGCCAAGATGGTGTGCTACATCTGGAACATGACCGAAAAGCCTATTGGTGTCACGGTGCACGACATTAGGCTGTTGCGGACTTTGAACCTTGGTAGTGCCCCTGTGGTCGAATCAGAAATAGTACTTTCACATAAAATTGACAAATATGGCACTCGATAAAAATGGCATAGCGAAGCGCATTGCGCAAGAACTGCGGGATGGCTATTATGTAAATCTGGGCATAGGCATACCCACCTTGGTGGCCAACCACGTGCCAGATGGTATCAGTGTGGAGTTCCAGTCGGAAAATGGGGTGCTTGGTATGGGCCAATTTCCCTATGAAGACGAGGTTGATGCTGACCTCATCAATGCTGGAAAGCAAACCATTACGGCCAAGCCGGGTGCGAGCTTCTTTGATTCGGCCATGAGCTTTGCCATGATTCGCGGACAGCATGTACAGCTCACTGTACTGGGTGCCATGGAGGTTTCAGAGCGCGGTGACATTGCCAATTGGAAAATACCAGGCTTCATGGTGAAGGGCATGGGTGGTGCGATGGACTTGGTAGCCAGCGCGGAAAACATCATTGTGGCCATGAACCATACCAACAAGAATGGGGAAAGCAAATTGTTGCCTGATTGCACCCTGCCGCTTACCGGGGTGGCTTGCGTAAAGCGCATCGTTACCGATTTGGCCGTGCTCGACATTGCGCCTGAAGGCGGATTCGTGCTGCGGGAGCTCGCTCCGGGGGTTGGTTTAGAAGAAGTCAAAGCCAAAACCGCCGGCAAGCTCATCGTTCCCTCCGATGTAAAGCAGGTGTCTTTGTAGCACATGATCAAAAAGCGCTTTAGGGATCCGATTTTTTGGGCTCTGTCCATTATAGCGGCTGTATTTTTGGTGTTTTTCGCCCGCGCTTGGGGGCATGGTACCGCCATGGGATGGGACTCCTTTGGGTATTACTTTTATCTGCCCATGCTCTTCATCGAGCATACCATTCAGCTTGGCAGCCTCGAGTATCCCATGTCTATTTTTGAGCAATACGCTCCGAGCAGCTCGCTGTATCAATTCACCCACCTCAAGGAGGGGGGTCACATCATTCGCTACCCGGCTGGGTTGGCTGTACTTTTTTTGCCATTCTTTTTGGTAGGTCATTTGGCTGCCTTGCTGCTGCAAAATCACCCGGTGGATGGATTTTCAGCACCCTACGAGTTGAGCATGCGCGTGGGAGTACTCTTTTACCATTTTGGGGCATTCGTGCTTATTGCACAGTTGCTTCGGCGGTATTATGCCACTAAGGTGGTGGCCATCACCTTGGTGCTGCTGTTTTTCGCAACCAATGCCTTGTTGTACCTGCTGAGTTCAGGCCTCGCTGCCAATGGAGCGTTGCTCTTCCTGAACGCATTGTTGTTGTTGTTGCTTGACAATTATTACCGCAAACCTTCCTTGGCTTTGGCACTTGGATCAGGGTTGGTCCTCGGCCTTATGGCCTTGTCACGCCCTACGGAAATCATGGCTTTTATCGTGGTGCTCCTATGGCCTGCATGGCAGTCAGGGCTTCATGTCAAGCAATTGATTCCTTTATGGAAGGCCATTCCTATCAAGCACTTTCTCGGTTTTGGAGTTGTTATTGCCTTGGTAGGCAGTGTGCAGTTGCTGTACTGGAAAATTGCCTCAGGCGCATGGATCATCAACAGTTATGGCAATCCCGGCGAAGGCTTGGACTTTTTGTCGCCGCACCTGTGGCAGTACCTTTTCAGTTTCCGCAAGGGGTGGTTTTTGTATACGCCATTTATGTTGCCAGTAATCTTTGCACTCTACTGGTTGTGGATGCGCCGAAAGCGAAAGGAATTGCTCCCAGCTGCCGTGTATACTTTGGTATTCGTTTACATAGCAGCTTCATGGACCAACTGGTGGTACGGTGGGGCATTTGCCCAGAGGTCGGTTATTCAACTGTATGCCTTGCTTTCATTGCCGCTTGCTATGTTGGTTAGAGCAATTTTCCGGAAGGGAATGGGGCCGTATGCCATGGCCTTCGGCGTTTTTTCCATTTGCTGCATAGCATTAAATATATGGCAGTCACACCAGTATTTGCAGGGTGTGCGTCTCGCCGAAAGCGAAACGGCGAAGTATTATTTCTCAAGTTTTTGGGACAGCAGTCCCGATTGGGATAAAATTGCCCTGCTCGGAGATGTGGATCGGCACGGTGTACATGTCGATACGCTAACAAGAATACCCACAGGCTACCGGCTTCATGCAAGCATTGATCTTGTGGCTACCCTGCGGGATCAATTGCAGGAAGGCTATGATCCTGAATTGGAAGGGAAAGAATTTTCACACCTATTTCGCAAAGCCTACAAAGAACTCTGTCCCGACGACCACTGCTGGTTTGAATTTGAGGTAGGCCTCGACCGCGAACCACCAGCCGGACTTACCATGGTAACAACCATGGGCCGCAGGGAGGGCAACTATGGTTACAAGGCATATGAAGCGGCTCATCGGGTTTCAAACATCGACACACTGGCTGGAGTGTGGTACAGCACATGCTACTATCTCAGTCCACACATCCGCAATGGGCGAGACGATTTGGATATATATCTGTGGAATCGGGAGCGGCTTCCGGTGAGGGTGGTTTCGAAAAGGCTCAATGTGTATACCAAAGAATGATTGTCGGGTATGCCATAATGAACCAAGTAGTGCAGTTGATGCGCCAAAAAGCGCTACCTCCAAATGGCTGGATTGCTCCGCCTATTCCCCTTCTTTCTCTAAGCAAAAGCAGCCGTTCTGGCTGCCGATATAAAGCAAGTGTCGGAAATTAATATTCGGTTGATCTTAAGTTTATCAAAAAGCCACATTGCCTGCATAGCTTTGAATCATGACAATCAACCATTATACTATGTGGCTCATCAATTTCATGCGGGCGGCGCTCATTTGTACTGCCTTTTTTACAACGTCATGCAGCAATCCAGCTGGAAATAACTCAGACGGAAAAACCGACGCAGGAGTCCACAAACAGAGCAAGTCCAAGCTCCCTACCGACCCTTGCGAATTGGCCTATCTCAGCTTCAGCACCCTCAACAAAGGGCCTGAATTGCTGCATAGTGCCATGATGAGTTATGATGAATTCCAGGACATAAAAAAACGCTACCCCGACATAAAGCGGATGTATGAGATGGGCGAGGATTTTAGTCAGGGCCGCAAGCCCTACGATGAGGTGATGTATGGAGGCCGCTTCTTTTTCGATCACCCTTTGATATTGATATATGGCTATGAGTTGAAGGAAAAGGAAAAATCCATGATGCTGAAGCAAGCCATTCCGGAAAGTGTACAACGCTACTACGATGAAATGCGCAAGCAGCTCCGTGGGGCAGGCATCATTTGGGATGATTTACGGCTGAATGACTGCTATACCAAAAATTACCACTTTGAAGGAGAGAACCTGTATGAATTTGCCGGGGATAAATTTGAAATCCCGAGAATGAAGCGTGTCAACATGCAAATCGTAATGCAGGGAGGGATTGAATCATTTCAGGATGCCATGGTGGAAACCAAAAACGGGTGGCGCTTCCTGCCCCCGGTGGACCTGATTTGGGATTGAAAGAAGCCGGTTGAGGTCTGTATATTTTGGATCAGTCATGGCTTAAAGGCTATCAAGATCCACAAGGTAGCGTTCAGCTTGCGCCATCAATTCCTCCCGGTTGTCATCCTTCATCTTGTTGAGCGTGGGGTACACAAAACCTATCCGCGGATTGGATTCCATTTTGTCGCGGTGCCTTTCGTAAAAGTGCCAGTAGAGTGAGTTGAAGGGGCAGGCCGTGTCGCCCGTTTTTTTGCTTTTGTTGTAAAAGCAGCTGCCGCAGTAATCGCTC